>JAICJR010000170.1 GCA_025928345.1 Thermoleophilaceae bacterium
GACGAGATCGCGATGGGGGACAACGTGTTCCTCGGCGACCGCGACGGCGTGCGCACGCCGATGCAGTGGACGGGCGACCGCAACGGCGGCTTCTCCCGGGCGGACTTCGCGCAGCTGTACGCGCCGCCGCTGATGGACCCGGTGTACGGCTTCCAGGCGGTGAACATCGAGGCGCAGCTGCGCACGGCCACGTCGCTTCTTCGCTGGCTGAGGCGTTTCATCGCGCTGCGCAAGGAGCACCCGGTGTTCGGCTTCGGCAGCTACGAGCCGCTCGAGCCGTCCAACCCGCGCATCTTCGCGCACGTCCGCCAATTCGAGGACGACATCGTGCTCTGCGTGCACAACGTCGCGCGCTCGGCGCAGGCCGTGGAGCTCGACCTGTCTGCATTCGAGGGGCGTTATCCGGTGGAGCTCTTCGGGCGCTCACGATTCCCGAGGATCGGCGAACTGCCGTATCTCCTTACCCTGGCGCCTCGTGGGTTCTACTGGTTCCAGCTGGTCGAGGAGGAAGAACTGGAGCGGCCAGATGCCTGACCTCGCTCGCAGCATCGCCGCGGGCGACCTCTCGTTCCTCGACGTGGAGGCGCTCCGCGAGTGGGTGGAGCGCCAGCGCTGGTACGCGTCGAAGTCGCGGACCGTGACGGGCGTGGAGCTGGTGGAGACGGTGGTGCTGCGCGACGAGCCGCCGCTGATCTTCCTCGCGCTGCTCCAGACGCGCTTCTCCACCGGCACGCACGAGCTCTACCAGCTGCCGCTCTCCGTGCGGCCGGCCGATGACGGTTCGTCCGACCCGGTGATCGCCGAGGCGGAGGACTGGACGATCTGCGACGGGCTCACCGACCCCGTGTGCGGGCGCGAGCTGCTCGCGCGCGTGAACGCGCAGGACGCGATCGAGACCGAGGACGGCCGCTTCTGCTTCCAGCGCGCGGACGGCGTGCTCGAGATGCCGGTCGACATGCCGGTGCGGCCGATGGGAGTGGAGCAGTCGAACTCGTCGCTCGTCTTCGGCGACGAGCTGGTGATGAAGATCTTCCGCAAGCTCGAGGCCGGCACGAACCCGGAGCTCGAGCTGCTCGGCTTCCTCACCGCGCGCGGCTTCCCCAACATCGCGCCGCTGTACGGCGCGTACGACTACGACGGCCGCTCGCTCAGCGCCACGCTCGGCATCGTGCAGCGCTTCTTCCCGGACGGCGTGGACGGCTGGGGGCTCGCGCTCGACGAGATCACGTCCGAGCCGGACCGCTTCCTCGAGCGCCTGGCCGTGCTCGGGGAGGTCACGGCCTCGATGCACAACGTGCTCGCGAGCGACAACACGGATCCCGCCTTCACGCCGGAGGAGCCGAGCCAGGAGGCGCTGTCGCTCCTCACGGCGACGGTGGACGAGGACATCGAGCGCGTGTTCATGCGCCTGCCGGACGATGAGCGGGTGGCGGACATCGCCGGCTCCGGGCAGGACGTGCGCGAGCGGCTCACAATGCTGGCGCAGCTCGGGGTGGGAGGACGCGTGATCCGAACGCACGGCGACTATCACCTCGGCCAGACCCTCTACACGCCGCGCGGCTGGGTGATTCTCGATTTCGAGGGCGAGCCCGCCAGGCCGCTGCCCGAGCGGCGGCAGAAGCGCTCGCCGCTGCGCGACGTGGCCGGCATGCTGCGCTCGTTCGCGTACGTGTCCTCGGCGTCGGAGATCCTGCGCGGCGAGCCCGCCCCCGCGGACTTCGAGCAGCGCGCCCGCGAGGCGTTCCTCGAGCGCTACCTCGCCACCGTGGAGGGGAGCCTCCTCCCGCCCGGCGAGGCCGCGGTGGAGCACCTGCTGTCCGTGTTCGAGCTGGAGAAGGCGGTGTACGAGCTGCGCTACGAGCTCGACAACCGGCCGGACTGGGTAGCGATTCCCGTCGCGGGTATTCGAAGACTGCTGGAGACCGAATGACAGTCGCAACAACGGAACTGGACGCCCTCGTGAAGAGGGAGCACTCGAACCCGCACGGCGTGCTCGGCGCGCACCGCGAGAACGGCGGAGTTGTGCTGCGGGCGTACCGCCCGGCGGCGTGCGCCATCACCGCGCAGCTCGCGGACGGCAAGGAGGTGGCGCTCGAGGAGATACATGCCGGCGGCGTGTTCGAGGGCACGGTCGAGGGCGCCGATCTGCCCCTGCGCTACAGCCTCGAGATCGACTACGGGGACGGCGGCACGTTCACGATCGACGACCCGTATGCGTTCCCGCCCACGATCGGCGAGCTCGACCTGCACCTCTTCGGCGAGGGTAGGCACGAGCGCGTGTACGACATGATGGGCGCGCACCCCATGGAGCTCGAGGGCGTGCAGGGCACGGCGTTCGCGGTGTGGGCGCCGGCCGCGCGCGCGGTGAGCGTGGTGGGGGACTTCAACTCCTGGGATGGGCGCCTCGACGCCATGCGCTCGCTCGGCCCGGGCGGCGTGTGGGAGCTGTTCGTGCCGGGCGTCGAGCCGGGTGCCCGTTACAAGTACGAGATCCTCACGGCGGACGGCGAACTGCGGGTGAAGGCCGACCCGTACGCGCAGGAGGCCGAGCCTCCGCCGCGGACCGCTTCGGTGGTGCACAAGCCGCGGCACGAGTGGCGTGACGCTGAGTGGCTCGAGCGGCGCGCGGCGCAGCAGCCGCTTGCGCAGCCGATGTCGATCTACGAGGTGCACCTCGGCTCGTGGCGGCTCAACCAGCTCGAGGACAACCGCTCTTTGAGCTACCTCGAGCTCGCCGACGAGCTGTCGGCGTACGCGCGCGACCTGGGCTTCACGCACATCGAGCTCCTGCCGGTGATGGCGCACCCGTTCACCGGCTCGTGGGGCTACCAGGTGACCGGCTACTACGCGCCCGCGTCCGCGTTCGGCTCGCCCGACGACCTCCGCGAGTTCATCGACCGCCTGCACCAGAACGGCCTCGGCGTGATCCTCGACTGGGTGCCGGCCCACTTCCCGCGCGACGACTTCGCGCTCGCCCGCTTCGACGGCACCGCGCTGTACGAGCATGTGGACCCGCGCCGCGGCGCCCATCCGGACTGGGGCACGCTCGTGTTCAACTACGGCCGGCACGAGGTGCGCAACTTCCTCACGGGCAACGCGCTCTTCTGGCTGCGCGAGTACCACGCGGACGGCATCCGCGTGGACGCCGTGGCCTCGATGCTCTACCTCGACTACTCGCGCCGCGAGGGCGAGTGGGTGCCGAACGAGTTCGGCGGCCGCGAGGACCTCGACGCCGTGGCGTTCCTCAAGGAGATGAACGAGGTTGCGTACGGCGAGGTGCCGGGCATCATCACCGCCGCCGAGGAGTCCACCGCCTGGCCTGGCGTCTCACGGCCCACCTACCTCGGCGGGCTCGGCTTCGGCTTCAAGTGGAACATGGGCTGGATGCACGACACCCTCAGCTACTTCCAGCAGGAGCCGATCTACCGCCGCTACCACCACCACGAGCTCACCTTCAGCCTCATGTACGCGTTCAGCGAGAACTTCATCCTGCCGCTGTCCCACGACGAAGTCGTGCACGGCAAGGGATCGCTCTACGGCAAGATGTCCGGCGACCGCTGGCAGAAGCTCGCCAACCTGCGCGCTCTCTACGCGTACATGTGGGCGCACCCGGGCAAGAAGCTGCTCTTCATGGGCAGCGAGTTCGCACAGGAGGCGGAGTGGAGCCACGAGCGGTCGCTCGACTGGCATCTCCTCGAGAACCCGGAGCACGCCGGCATCCAGTCGCTGGTGCGCGACCTCAACCACCTCTACAAGGAGGAGCCCGCGCTGTGGGAGGTGGACTCGGAGCCGTCCGGGTTCTGGTGGCTCGAGCCGAACGACGCGGACGACAACGTGCTCGCGTTCGCGCGCGCGTCGCGCGATGGCGAGCGGGTGCTCGTGTTCGTCGCCAACCTCTCGCCGGTGCCGCGCTATGGCTATCGCCTGGGGCTGCCCAGGCCGTGCCGCTGGAAGGAGGCCGTGAACACGGACTCCACGTTCTACGGCGGCAGCGATGTGGGCAACCTCGGCGGGCTCGAGCCGGAGCCGATCCCCTGGCACAACCAGCCGTTCTCGACAGAGATGACCCTGCCTCCGCTCGCGGCGGTGTGGCTGGTTCCGGATGAGGACTGAGCTGGCAGCCGAGGCCAGCGCCGGTAATTCCGCAGCCGGGTACCCGTGGGAGCGTCCGCTCGGCGCCTTTCCGCGCGCGGATGGCTCGACCGAGTTCAGGGTGTGGGCGCCTTCCGCGGAATCGCTTGCGCTGCGGGTGGGGGGCGCCGATCTCGCGCTCGAGGACGCGGGCTACGGCGTGTACGAGGCTGTGGCGGAGGCGCCGCCCGGCACGGACTACTGCTACGTGGTGAACGGGGAGCGGCTGCCCGATCCGTGCAGCCGCTGGCAGCCCGAGGGGCTGCGCGGGCCGTCGCGCGTGCTCTCGCCTGCGCGCGGGGCGGGCTCGTTGTCGGTCAGTCTTGATGAGCTCGTGCTGTACGAGCTGCACGTGGGCACATTCACACGCGAGGGCACCTTCGAGGCGGCTGCTGCGCACCTTCCGCGACTGGCCGAGATCGGCGTGACGGCCATCGAGATCATGCCCGTGGCTGAGTTTCCCGGGGCGCGCGGCTGGGGCTACGACGGCGTGTATCTGTCCGCGGCGCAGTCCTCCTACGGCGGTCCCTCCGGCCTCGCGCGTTTAATCGGGGCCGCTCATGAGGCAGGTCTCGCGGTGATCCTGGACGTGGTCTACAACCACGTCGGCACGTCGGGCGTGAAGGCGCTCGAGAGCTTCGGCCCGTACTTCACGGAGAAGTACGAGACCGCCTGGGGCCGCGCGATCAACTACGACGACGAGCTGTGCGACCCGGTGCGCGAGTGGGTGCTGCAGAGCGCGGTGCGGTGGGTGCGCGACTTCGGCATCGACGGGCTGCGGCTCGACGCGATCCACGCGATCGTGGACTCGAGCGCGGAGCACATCGTCGCCGCGATAGCCCGGCGCGTGCACGAGGTGCGCCCGGACGCGCTCGTCATCGCCGAGAGCGGGATGAACGACCCGCGCGTGATGCGCACGCGTGAGGATGGCGGCTGGGGTTGCGACGCAGCGTGGGCCGATGACTTCCACCACTGCCTGCGCACCCTGTTCACGGGCGAGCGCGAGGGCTACTACGCGGAGTTCGGCCGCGTGGCTCAGCTCGCGAAGGCGTTTCACCGGCCGCACGTCCACGACGGCGACTACTCGTCGTTTCGCCGGCGTCGCTTCGGCGCGCCGGCTGAGGACGTGCCGCCAGAGCGCTTCGTCGTCTTCTGCCAGAACCACGACCAGGTGGGCAACCGCGCGTTCGGCGACCGTCTGCCGCCCGAGGCCCGCCCGCTGGCGGCGTTCTGCACGCTGCTCGCCCCGTTCGTGCCGATGCTGTTCATGGGCGAGGAGTACGGCGAGGAGGCGCCCTTTCAGTTCTTCTCGGACCACATCGACTGGGAGATCGCCGAGGCCACGCGCGACGGGCGGCGGCGCGAGTTCGCCGCGTTCACGGAGTTCCGGGAGGAGGAGATCCCGGCCCCGCAGTCGTCCGACACGTTCGAGCGCTCGAAGCTCACGCGCTCGGAGGATCCGTCGCTCGGGCGGCTGTACGGCGAGCTGCTGGCCGCGCGGCGGCGGCTGCCCGCCGGCGACGCCGACGAGATCGCCTTCGACGAGGACGCTCGCTGGCTGCGCGTGCGGCGCGGCGAGTTCGAGCTCGTGTGCAACTTCGCGGGCGCGCCGGCGGCTGTGCCGTGCGACGGCACCACGGTGGAGCTGTCCACGCACGGCGCGCCACGTGTGAGCGACGGCCGCGTGGAGCTCGAGGCGTTCGCGGGGGCTCTGGTGGCGTGACGGAGGTCTGGCCGGGCAGGCCATTCCCGCTCGGCGCGGAGTGGGACGGAAGCGGCACCAACTTCTCGCTCTTCTCGGAGGACGCGGAGGGCGTCGAGCTGTGCCTCTTCGACGAGCACGGTGAGGAAACGCGCGTCGCGCTGACCGACCACACGGCGCACAACTGGCACTGCTACCTGCCGGGCGTGGGGCCGGGGCAGCGCTACGGCTATCGCGTGAGCGGTCCCTACAACCCGCACGAGGGCCTTCGCTTCAACTCCTGCAAGCTGCTGCTCGACCCGTACGCGAAGGCGATCGAGGGCACCGTCCGCTCGCGCGGCGACGAGGGCAGCGTTCTCCCCTATGTGGCGACGGGCGACGAGGACGCCGACCTCGAGCCCGACGACGAGGACAGCGCGCCGTCGATGCCCAAGTCTGTTGTGATCGACCCGCAGTTCTGGTGGGAGGACGACGCTCCGCCGCGCGTGCCGTTCGCAGAGTCGGTGATCTACGAGACGCACGTGAAGGGCTTCACGATGCGCCACCCGGAGATCCGCGAGGACCTGCGCGGCACCTACGCGGGACTCGCGTCCGAGGAGGCGATCGCGTACTTCCAGTCGCTCGGTGTGACCGCGGTGGAGCTGCTGCCCGTCCACCACATCTCGGACGAGGCATTCCTCCGCGAGCGCGGGCTCAGCAACTACTGGGGCTACAGCACGATCGGCTACTTCGCGCCGCACTCCGAGTACGCCGCCACCGGCCGCCGCGGTGAGCAGGTGCGCGAGTTCAAGGGCATGGTGAAGGCGCTCCACCGCGCGGGCATCGAGGTGATCCTCGACGTGGTTTACAACCACACGGCCGAGGGCAACCACCTGGGCCCGATGCTGTCGTTCAAGGGCATCGACAACCGCGCGTACTACCGCCTGATGCCCGACGACCCGCGCTTCTACATGGACTTCACCGGCACGGGCAACTCGCTCAACCCGGTGCAGCCGAGCGTGCTGCGGCTGATCATGGACTCGCTGCGCTACTGGGTCACCGACTGCCATGTGGACGGCTTCCGATTCGACCTCGCCTCGGCGCTCGCGCGCGAGTTCTACGACGTCGACCGCCTGTCGGCCTTCTTCGACACGATCCACCAGGACCCGGTGCTCTCGCAGGTGAAGCTGATCGCCGAGCCGTGGGACGTCGGGCCCGGCGGCTACCAGGTGGGCAACTTCC
>JAICJR010000298.1 GCA_025928345.1 Thermoleophilaceae bacterium
CGTTCCGAGCAGAAGTCGTGCTGGGGATCGATGATGATCAGCGCAGAGCGACTCGGGTCCGCGACCTCGCTCAGGGACGTGTACAGCTTGCCGGACATGGGGTACTCCTCCACTCGGGTCAGGGCCGATAGATGATGACTCGCAGCGGCGTGGGATTCCAGCCGTTGCACGGGTTGTGCTCGGACGGACAGTTCGACACCGCGGCGATTACCTCCATCTCAGCCCGCATGTCGAGGTAGTCGCCGGGCTTCGAGCGCGGCGTGGCGATCGCGCAGCTGCCGTCGCTCTCGTACTGCACGTTCATGAACGGGACGAACACGCCCTCCTCGATGTCGAGCGGCGCGAGGTTGTACTCCATCATCGACGCCACGAGGTTCATGCGGCAGCTGTGCGTACCCTCGATGCCGTAGCGCATCTCGTTGAGGCTGTCCGTGCAGAAGGCGCCGGAGGCGAGGCAGTCGCCGACGGTGTCCTCGGTGATCGTGGCCATCTTCTGGCCGAGCTTCGAGTAGATCACGTGACCGGTGGTGAGCTGCCAGGTGCCGGCCATCAGCACCGAGTTGTCCACCGAAGAGCAGTTCTTCAGGTTCGTCGGGTCGTACAGCAGCACGTCCGGCACCTGCTGGCCCTCGACGTCGATGAAGCGGATCACCTCGCCCGGCTTGAGCGTGCGCGCGCGCATGAAGCCGCGGGCGGGGATCAGCACGTCCTCGAGGATCTCGCCGGGCACCTCCACGGGCTGGCGCCACAGCGCCTCCTCGTAGGCGAGCAGCTCACCGGGGCCCCAGAGCGACTTGGCTGCCTGAGCGGGTTCAATCGTCATCGGTCACCTTTCCCTAGCTGGATTTCGGACGGCGTGTTCAGACGGCGACGTTGCCGCCCAGGTAGGCCCTCGTAATCGACTCGTCCCCGAGCAGGCTCTCGGACGTTCCCTCGCGGACGATCTCGCCCGTCTCGAGCACGTACGCGCGGTCGGCGATCTTGAGCGCCTGGTGAGCGTTCTGCTCGACGAGCAGGAACGTGACCCCGCGCGCGCGGATCTCGCCGAACGCCTCGAAGATCTGCTTCACGATGAGCGGGGCGAGCCCCAGCGAGGGCTCGTCGATCAGCAGCAGGCGAGGCTCCGCCATCAGAGCCCTGCCGATCGCCAGCATCTGCTGCTCGCCGCCCGACAGGGTGCCGGCCACCTGCGACGCGCGGTCCGCCAGCACCGGGAACAGCTCGAGCACGCCGTCGAGCGACTTCTTGTACTCGGGGCTGCGCCGGTGGTGACGCAGGAATGCGCCCATCTCAAGGTTCTCGGCCACGGTCATCGCCGCGAACACGTGCCGGCCCTCTGGCACGTGTGCCACGCCCAGCTCGACGCGCTTGTGCGGCGGGAGCCGCGTGATGTCCTGCCCGTCGTAGGCGATACGGCCCGTGCTCGGCCTGAGCAGTCCCGACATCGCGCTGAGCGAGGTGGTCTTGCCGGCGCCGTTTGCCCCGATCACGGTCACGATCTCGCCGGCGTCGGCGGACAGTGACACGCCGCGCACGGCCTCGATCTCACCGTAGTGAACGCACAGTTCCTGGACCTCAAGCAGCATCGGTCGCTCCCAGATAGGCCTCGATCACTTCGGGCGAGGACTGCACCTCGGCGGGAGTGCCCTCGGCGATCTTGTTTCCGAAGTTGAGTACGGCCACGCGATCGGATATGCCAAGCACGAGCTCCATGTCGTGCTCGATCAGGAGCACCGTGCGCCCGAGCCGCTCGCGTATTCGCTTGATCAGCGCCGCCAGCTCCTGTTTCTCCGAGCGGTTGAACCCGGCGGCCGGCTCGTCGAGCAGAAGCAGCTGCGCCCCGGTGGCCATCGCGCGGGCGATCTCCACCCGCCGCTGGTCGCCGTAGGAGAGGCTCGA
>JAICJR010000103.1 GCA_025928345.1 Thermoleophilaceae bacterium
GACTGCTCCTCCTGGCCGTGCAGCAGCGTGTCGAGCACGCGCACCTCACGGCCACTGTCGAGCAGCTCCGAAACCGCGGCGCAGCCGATGTAGCCGGCGCCTCCTGTGACGAGCGTCTTCGCGATCGTGGGCCTCCTGATCTAGGACATCGGACGGTTTGGGGCGCAAAGGGAGCCCCGCAAGCAGTGTGCCAGCGGTCCCCTCCCGCGGCCACAAAGTTCGACACAAGCGTAGTAACGCGCCAGGCGTCCAGATCGGGGTAGGACACCCGTCCACCGGCTCTGAACGGCTCTTCAGAGCAGAAACCGGCGACCGACACCTAATTGTGGGGGCTTCATGCGGGCACGCATGGCGCCCGAAATCGAGAAAGGCAAACCCGTCGCAAGGCGGGGACGCAAAGTCACGGGGCCTCAACCAGTCGCAGAGGCCGGCCGGGCTACCGAAAGGCGGGACCCAACCAATGCGACGCACCCTCCTCCTTGCCGTGCTCGCCGCGACGTGTGTGGGAATGACGATTCCCAGCTTCGCCTCCGCGAACAGCGTGGCCGGCAACTTCTACTACGCGATCGGCAGCTCGCCGTCGTTCTCCCCCAGCACCACGCAGACCGCCCAGCGCGACTCGTACGTGATCCTCCAGGCTTGGAAGGCACCTCTCGCGGCGCAGCTCAAGGCGGCCAATCCCAACCTCAAGGTCCTCGTCTACCAGGACGCCTCCGCCATGTCGAACGGCGGGCGCGTCGACGGCTGGGCCTCCAGCGGCGTCGGCTACGACGAGGCGAACACCGCGCACCCCGACTGGTTCCTTCTCAACCCGGGCGGCGACCGCATCCCCGAGTCGGGCTGGCCGTGGCTCTACCTCGCCGACATCGGCAACGCCGGCTACCAGCAGCAGTGGGCGGACAACGTGACCCGCCTGCTGAACAGCGGCCCGTGGGACGGCGTCTTCCTCGACGACACGAACCCGACCGTGAAGTACCACACGTCGGTCAGCAACGTGGCCAAGTACCCGAGCGACACGGCGTACCAGGGCGCGATGCGCTCCTTCCTTCAGTACGTCGGCCCGCGCCTGCGCGCGACCGGCAAGCTCGCCATCCCGAACATGGGCGCCTGGGTGGAGTACCCGAGCGTGATCGCCGGCTGGCTCCAGTACGTGGACGGCGGCATGGACGAGATGTTCGACAAGTGGAGCAGCACGCCGGGCGAGGGCTACCGCGACCCGGTGCAGTGGAAGACCGAGCTCGGCGAGATCCAGACCGCCGAGGCGCAGGGCAAGAAGTTCCTCGCCGTCACGCAGGCGTCCACCACCGACACGCAGGCCCAGCGCTACGGCTGGGGCTCCGTGCTGCTCGGCTCGGACGGCAACGCGTCGTTCTACGCGAGCTACGACCAGCAGAGCGAGCCGTGGCTGCCCGACTACGACACGGACCTCGGCAGCCCGACGTCGGCGGCCACCGCGCTCTCGAACGGCGCCTACAAGCGCACGTTCACGAAGGGCCTCGTGGTGGTCAATCCCACCGGCTCCACGCAGCACGTCGACTTCGGCGGCAGCTACAGCGGCGACGGTCTCACGAACGCCACGGGCGCCGACCTCGCTTCGAAGACCGCGCTCATCCTGACCAGTCCGGCGGGTGCCGTCCCCCCTCCTGTCGCCCCGGAGCCCACAGGGCCCACGGGGCCAAGCGGAAGCACGGGAGCCACCGGAAGCACCGGAAGCACGGGAACCACCGGAAGCACGGGAACCACCGGAAGCACGGGAACCACCGGAAGCACGGGAACCACCACAAGCACCGGAAGCACCACGAGCACCGGAACGTCACCCGCGCCGCCTGCGCCAAGCGGGGGTAGCGGCTCCACCACCACGAAGCCGCCGCGCCACACGCACCATGCGCGCACGAGCCGCCGGCGCGTGCGCACGCACCACCGCGCCTCGCGCGTGGTGGTGAAGGCGCGGACCGCCTGCTCGGGCAGCGCGTACGTGCGGCTGCAGGTGGACGGCCGCACGGTGATGCGCAGGCGCGGCGCCGGCCGCAGCTACCGGGCGCGGGTGTCACTCGCACCGGGCACCCACCGCGTCACGCTCACCACGCGCGGCTGCGGCAACGCACTGAGCGCGCGCCACGTGCACTTCGCATAGCCAGCTCGCATGGGGCGGGGGGAGGGCGGACCCCCCCACCCTGTTGCGTTTAGAGGGGCCGGGTACGATCAGACACTCCCGACCTCACCCCACCAGCATGCGACTTGGCGCTTTCGTAATCGCCCTTATCGCGGCTGTGGTGCTGCTGGTCGTCCGGCCCGGCTCCGACCAAGCGAGCAGCGCCGGCGGCGGCCACGCGGCAGGCCAGCTGCTCCTGCTCTACAACAGCCACGGCTCCGTGCCCGCGCTGAACGCGAGCGCGCGCCGCTTCAAGTACGTCGTCCTGCAGCCTTGGGACGTCGCCGGCCTGCGCGCGGTGAAGCGCAAGAACCCGCACGCGATCGTGCTCGCCTACCAGGAGGCGTCGGCAATGGCACATGCGCCCGCGGTGACCGGGATCACGGCGAGCGGCGTGGGCTACGCGCAGGCCAACTCGCACGAGCGCTGGTTCCTCCACAACCGCTCGGGTGGGCGCATCACCGAGGCCGGCTACTCGTATCTCTACATGGCGAACATCGGCAGCCGCAGCTACCAGCGGGCGTGGGCGGCGAACGTGTCGCGGCTGCTGCGCAGAGGCCCGTGGGACGGCGTGCTGATGGACGACGTGAACACCACCGCCGGCTTCCACACGAACGCGGCTCAGGTGGCCGAGTACGCAGGCGACGCCGCCTACTCCCGCGCGACGACCAGGTTTCTGAACTACGTCCGGCCGCGCCTCCGCGGCAGCGGGAAGCTCGAGCTCGCGAACATCGGCGGCTGGATCGACCACCCGCAGCTCGTGCGCGACTGGCTGCACAAGCTCGACGGCGCGATGGACGAGGCCTTCGTGAAGTTCTCGCCAACACCCGGCCAGGACTACCGCAACCGCTTCCAGTGGAACGTGCAGCTCGGCGAGGTGCGCACGACGGAGGCGATGGGCAAGCACTTCCTCGCGGTCACGCGCGCTTTCCCGAGCGACGGGCAGGCCGAGCTGTATGGCTGGGGGTCGCTGCTCCTCGCCTCACGTGGGCATGCCGGGTATCTGCCCGCCACCGGCTTCGGCTACGACGCGGTTCCGGCGCCGCTGCCGGGATCGGTCCGGTCGGTGGGCGTGCCACGTGGCGGCACGCATTCGGCGGGCCGTCTGGTGTTCAGGCGCTTCTCGCGGGCGCTCGTGGTGGTCAACCCGGATCCCGTTCCGCACACGGCGCACTTCGCGGTGCAGATGAAAGGGCCGGGCCTCGGCTCGGGATCAGTGGCGACCATGCCGGCGCATTCCGCGCTCATCCTGCACCGGGCGAACCGCCCGCGCCGGGCGCCGCCTCAGCACGCCGTCAGTTCGCCGTAGAGCGCCTCGTAGGCGTCCGTCATTCCCGCGACCGAGAACTCGGCCTCGATCAGCGCCGTCCCCGCCGCGCCCATCCGGTAGCGTCGCGCAGGGTCGAGCAGCACCTCGGCGAGCACGTTGCCAAGGGCGGTGCCGTCGTCTAGCGGAGCGGTCACTCCCGCGCCGCCGGCAAGGAGCTCGCGCATGCCCTCCACGCCGGTGGAGACCACCGGCGTGCCCGCGGCCAGTGCCTCGAGCGCCGCGATCGACAGCCCTTCCCAGTCGGACGAGAACACGAGCGCGTCGGCACGCGCGATCAGCTGCCGCGCATCCGGGCGTACGCCCGTGAGCCGCACGCGCTCGGCGAGGCCGCCGGCGTTCACCTGAGCCTGGATGTCCGCGCGGAGGGGACCGTCGCCCACGATCAGAAAGCGTGCCTCGGGCACGCGCTCCGCCACCACGGCCGCGGCGCGCAGGAAGCGCGCGTGCGCCTTCTGCGGCACCAGCCTGCCGACGACGATCGCGAGCGGATGGCCCGCGAGCCCGAGCTCCGAGTCGAGCTGCGCGCGTCGCTCCTCAGTTAAC
This sequence comes from Thermoleophilaceae bacterium, assembly GCA_025928345.1. Lineage (GTDB taxonomy): Bacteria > Actinomycetota > Thermoleophilia > Solirubrobacterales > Thermoleophilaceae > JAICJR01. The sequence goes on from JAICJR010000103.1 coordinate 4,026, forward strand.
GGCTCCGCCCGCTCCACCGCGTTGCGCACCACGCTCGCCCGGGCGCCCGGCAGCCCGCTGGCGACGAGGCGCTCGCGCACGTCCGCCGATACGCATGCCACATGGTCGGCCAGGCGGAGAAGGCGCGCCGAGCTGCGGTACTCGGCCGGCAGCACGCCGTGGAAGGTGGCGAGCAGCCGCGGCCTCCGGGCAGGTCTGGCGACGCGCGCGGCGATGCCCGCCACAGCGGCGGACTTCACGTTCTGCCCGTGCACCACGTCCGGTCGGGTGGCGCGGATCGCTCGCACAAGCTCGAGCGTGGCCCTCGTCGCGCCGGCGGCCGAGCGGCCGCTGTCGTGCAGCGCGATGCGTTCGTGCGTGACGCCCCCCAGGTCGCCGTCGCGCGGGCCCGGCGGCGCAACGAGCGTGACCTCGTAGCCGCGCTTCACGAGCTCCGCGGCGAGCAGCGTCATCACGCGTTCCGCGCCGCCGACCTCCATCGACGGGCTCGTGAGCATCACCCTCATCGCGCGAGCAGCCGCTCGTAGAGCTGCCGGATCTCGCCCGCGTTGCGTTCGGCGGTGAAGCGCTCCTCCACCCGCTGCCGCGCGGCGCGCACCGTGGCGGCCGTCCTCTCCGGATCGGCGATCACGCGCTCGACCGCGCTGGCGAGCGCCGCGTGGTCGCCTGGCGGCACCAGCTCCGCCACGGACTCGTCAGCCACCTCGGGCACCCCGTACACGCTCGTGGCCACGACCGGAACGCCCGCCGCCATTGCCTCGAGCAGCGCCATCGGCGCGTTCTCCCAATAGCTCGAAAGCACATACACGCGCAGCCGCGCGAGCGCGTCCGGCGCGGGCACGAAGCCCGGCCACTCGAGCCGGCCGTCGAGCCCGAGCTCGCCCGCGAGCCGCCGCAGCCGCTCTTCGTCCGAGCCTGAGCCGAAAGCCGCGAAGCGCCAGTCCGGATGCGCGCCGGCGAGCTCCGCGGCGGCGCGCAGGAAGACGTCGATGCCCTTGAAGCGCTCGAGCACGGAGAACGTGGCGATCAGCTCGCCGCCGCCGGGGCTGAACTCCGGAAGCACGATGCCGTTGGGGATCACGTGCAGCTTCGCGGCCGGATAGCCGAGCCGGTCCACGAGGTCGTCGCGAACAGCGTGCGAGGGAACGATCACGGCGTCGCAGCGCGCGCACAGCGCGGAGTCGAGTCCGCGATACAGCAGCGTGGCTTTGAGGCCGGGTCGTGCCGGGCCGGCCGGGGGAGGGTGGTACTCGAACGGCACGCCGTGCGCGGTGTACACGCGCAGGCCGCCCCGCCGCGGCCGCGGCCCGAGCCGCACCCACAGGCCCGCGCGGCGGTCGTGCGCATGCAGCACTTCGGCGCCGCGCGCGAGCCGCCACACCCGGCGCGCAGCGGTCGCGTCCGCCTGGTTGCGGAACGGGACCACGTGCGCGTCCGCGCCCACCGCGGAGAAGCGCTCAGCAAGCGAGGCATTCGCACACGTGACCACCACCTCGTCGCCGCCCACCGTGAGGGAGCCGGCCAGCAGCAGGCACTGCTCCACAGGCCCGCCGCGCTCGAGCGTGCTGACTAGGACGATCCTCAAACCGGCACGAGCTGGCCGCCGGAGAGCTCCGGACGGAGCGGCGGCACCGCCGACGGCTTGGCCGGCTCGAGCCCGCGCGGCGGAGGAGCCACGACGGGCTCGGGCTCCGGATCCGGCCGCGCCAGGACGAGCGCCAGCGCCGGAATGAGCCATAACGGCGTGGTGAGCTGTTCGCTGAGGAACGTGGCGGACACGATCGCGATGATCAGCGACGCCTGGAACGCGGTGGCGAGACGGCGGCGCTTCACGTCGCCCCATTGCGTGGCGGTCTTCTGCACCCGCCGCAGCTCTCGCCAGGCGAGGCCCAGGTAGAGGAAGAAGAGCAGCAGCGCCGGGACGCCGTCCTCGGACATGATCTCGAGATAGCTGTTGTGTGTGACCGGCTTGGCGATGAAGATGGGGTTGTTCCTGATCAGCGGCGGCGCCTCGATCGGATAGCGGTCAGGCCCCACGCCCGTGAGAGGCCGCCGCTCGGTGAGCTGAAGGGCCACCGACCAGTAAGCCATGCGCGAGGTGGTGTTGGCACCGGCGATGTGCTCCTTCTCGTTGAGCGATTGGTTGATCAGCGGCTTCCATAGCGTGAATGCCACGGCGGTGACCGCCGCAGCTGCGGCAAGGCCCATGAGCAGCGCCCACACCGGTATCCGCCGCGTGACCACGCCCCACGCCACCAGCACGCCGATCCCCACCAGCGCGCCGCGCGAAAACGTGGCGAGCGTGGCGCCCGCAATGGCGGCGAACGCGAGGCTCCACCAGATGCGGCGTCTGCTGTCCGTGGCGATCAGGTAGCCGCAGATCGGCAGCGTGACGGCGAGCAGGTACGCGAAGTCGTTCGGATCCTGCACCGGGCCCGCGGCGCGTCCGGTGTGCTGCGTCACGAAGACCCAGATCCCATACAACGCCGCGAGGGCCACCGACGCCGTGAACCAGCGCAGCACGCGCTCCACCTCCGCGCGGCCGTCCACGAGCTGCACCACGAGGAAGAAGAAGGACACGAACAGCGTGTAACGGAGCATCTTCTGGACGCTGTAGCCCGGATCGGTCGAGGTGATCATCGAGAGCCCGATCCAGAGGAAGAGCGCCACCACTACGCCCACCAGCGCCGGCAGGTGGATCTGCTGCCGCGAGTTGCGGCCGATGTGGATCAGGTACGCGAGGAACGTGACCGCGCCGATGAGTTTGATGAGCGACAGTGACGCGCTCGGGTAGTGGAGCTTGTTGTCCCACGGCAGCGCAACCACCATCGCGAGCAGCACCCACTGCGGCCGTGTGACCACCACCACCGCGCCCACGACGAGCACCGGCACGGCGATCCCGGCGAGCGGGGACACCGCGAGGGCAGCCGCGACGATGGCGCCGGTGAGCAGGGCCGCGCCCGCCACCAGGAGCCGGCGGGGCATCGTCACCGCCATGGCGTCAGCTCGCCCGAAGGGTCCTGGGCGCCGAGGTCTCGAAGCGGTCGTGCCCGTAGCCGTAGCCGTAGCCGCCGGTGACGTCCTCGTCGCCCTGCGAGAAGTTCATGGCGATGCCGAGCACCTGCGCACCCGCGAAGCGGAGCTTCTCGAGCGCCGACCCAAACGACGACATCTTCGTCATCCCGGTGGCCGCGACGAGCAGCACCGCGTCCGCGTGTGGCGCGATCAGCCGCGCGTCGCTCACCGGCAGAATCGGCGGCGAGTCGATCAGCACGAACTGCTCGGTCGAGCGCAGCTCACGCAGCACGGCGCGGAAGCGGATGTGGAGCATCTCGGTGGGGTCCGGCGGGATCGGCCCGCTGGTGAGGACCGACAGGTTGCGCCATTCGGTTGGCTGCGGCGTGATCTCCGCGTCCGAGAGGACCATCAGCGTGGAGAGGCCGTGCCCGTTGGGCAGGCCGAAGATTTGATGCTGGCGCGGCGCGCGCAGGTCGGCATCCACGATCACCGTCGGGATGCCGAGCTGGCCGAGCGCGACGCCGAGGTTGGCGACCACGGTGGACTTGCCGTGCCCTGGGTCCGAGCTCGTGACCTGAAGCACCGAGGTGCGCGTCTCCGTGAGCAGCTCGATGTTCGTGCGCAGCGCTCTGTACGCCTCCTGCGCGGCCTCCATCTTGGCGGACGTCCAGACGAGCGAGTTCGCCCCGCGCAGCGCGCGCTCGCGCGGCAGCCGCCCGATCACAGGCAGGCCGCTCATCTCACTGAGCTCGGCGGGCGATTCCACGCTGCGCCGGAAGCTCTGGAGCGCGAGCGCAAGCAGCACGCCGGCTATCAGCCCGAGCACCGCCGCCATCGCGATGATCAACTTGGGCCGGGGCGAGAACGCCTGTCTCGGCGCGACCGGGCTGTTGACGAGCGAGGGGACGATGACGCCGTTGCCCTCCACCGTCTGGATGAAGGCGTTAGCGATGGATCTGGCGGTGTCCGCCGCGCCCTGCGGGCTCGTGTCCGTGCCGCTGATGCCGAGCACGCCGCTGCCCTGCACTGTCGACGTGCTGATGCTCCCGGGGACGGGATGGCCGAGCAGCGCCGCGGCCTTGCCCTTCGTTTGATCGGACTTGGCGAGCTCCGCGTACGTGCCGAGCAGCGCCGACAGGTTGTCCGGGGAGAGGAAGTCCGCACCCTGCTTCGGGTCCGGCGTGAAGACGATCGTGGCGGTGGACTTGTACTGCTTGGGCCGCGTGAACGCGTACGCCGAGGCCAGGCCGATCGCCACCACGAAGACGATCGCCACAACCAGGCGACGCTTCCAGACCAGGGCGACGAAATCCCGGAATTCCACGACGGAAGAAGTCTAGGGAGCGGACGAGACGTCCGCGCGGGCTTCGGCGACGAAAATCACGCCCCGGTCGGCGCGTGCCGCCACGCGCTTGTAAACGACTTCCCATTCGGCCGCCATCTCCATCGCGGAGAACTCTTCGCGACGTTCGCGCTGATCCGCCAGCAGGCGGTCGCGCACAGCCTCGTCGGTCAGGACGGCGCGCAGGAGCTGCGCGGCCTCCTCCTCGCTCGAGCAGATCTGGAGCGGGCTCAGGATCTCGCGGTTGGCCTCGATGTCGGAGGCCACGACCACGACGTCGTGCGCCATTGCCTCGAGCACGGAGAGAGCGCGGCCGTCCCAGGCGGTCCAGTGCAGGTAGGCGGTGGCGTTCGCCAGCCGCTCACGCGCCTCGTCCTTTTGGAGCCAGCCGGTGGCCTTGATGCCGTGCGAGGCGAGCACCCGGATGCCGTCGTCGCTGGGGGTGCCGCCGCCGATCCACTCGACATCGGCAACGTCGCTCACGCTGGAAAGAATGCGTCCCGCCGCGTCGGGCTGCCGCTGATGGTCGGCGCGGCCCATGCCCGCCACTCGCGCGAACGGGCGCTCGAGCGGCTCAGGCGTGGCTCCGGGGTCGAGCTCCGGAATACCGTTCGGCACCACCTCGACGGCGGGCGCCTTGGCCTCCTCGCGCGCCAGCCGCGCCTCGCTCTCTGACACGGCCGCCACCACGTCCACGCGACGGGCCACATAGCGCTCCGCGAGTAGGTAGACGAAGCGGCGAAGCGCGGGGTCGCTGGAGCGGGTGAAGGAGTAGCCGTGCGGCGAGTACACGAGCGTGTAGCGGCGCGAGAGCGCCATCGAGCCCACGACGCCGGCAAAAGAAGAGTGAAGGTGCACGACGTCCGGATCCCATTCAGCGGCGAGCCGCCGGAGCGCCTTGGCCGCGCGGAGCTGCTCGCGAATCGAGCGCTTCACCCAGGGAAGCGGGAACACCTCCACGTCGGGGCTCACCTCGTTGCGCACGTCCGCCGGCGTCTCGGGCCGGACGCCGTACGCCACGGCCACCGAGTGGCCCGCGTCCGCCAGGCGCTCGGCCAGCGGGGCCACCACGCCCACGATGCCTCCACCGAAGGCCTCGGACACGTGGAGTATGCGGAGAGAGCGACTCATTTCGGACCGGAGGACGGTGCTTCCTGTATCGGCAGGGCAGTACCCGTGCATGAGCGACCGCACACGCTCGAACCCCCGCCGGGGGAAAGGACTCCGTCGAGAGACTTTAGTTCGGCCGCGGGCGCAGCGCGAGGCTTCTCCGCGTCAATGCGCCTTTTGTATGGCGCGCTTGAACGCGGCGAAGGCCGGCTTGGCTGTGCCGTTGAGGCGCAGAAGGCCGGTGTGCAGGCCCCAGAAGTCCTTGAAGGTTGGCGCATAGGGCGCCCCGTCGTGCCAGCTGTAGTAGACGAGCCCGCGCAGGCGCAGGTGCCTGCGCTGCTTCGCCAGCGCCGGGATCGTGCGGGCGATCTGCTTTGCCTGCCCCTTGGCGCCGAGCCGGAAGGGGCTGCGCGGACCCTTGTCCGACCAGCCGAACTCGGTGACCCACATCCCCGCGCGCCGCTGGTGCCCGCGGTTGAGGATCGAGCGGAAACGCCTCAGCTTGCTGAGGATCTGCCCCGAGCTCGTGCCGTAAGGGTTGACGGCGAGCGTGTTGAACTTCGCATGCGCGTGCAGCATCGCGGCGACGTACGAGAAGACGTTGTGCGGCCGCGACAGGCGGCTGTCCGGCATGCCCGCGGTGACGATCTGCGCGTGCGGATCGGCGCGGCGGATGCCCTTGCCTGCAGCGTTGAGGAGCTTGGCGTACTGCTTGGGGTTGGGGCCCGTCGGCCAGTAGGCCTTGAGGTTCGGCTCGTTCCACACCTGGTACGCGGTGATCGGCAGCTTCGGCACTGCGGGGTTCTGCGTCCAGAAGCTGCCGTGCGGGCCGTAGCGGCCGGCGACAGCGCCGCCGAACGTTCCGAGGTCGCGGTAGTGGCGCGGCGGATAGGTGCCGCTCGTCTTCTTCGAGGTCTTCGCGCGGAAGGGCGGCGGATCGAAGAGGATCGGCAGAACGCGGATGCCGTGGGAGGCGGTGGCGGCCATGTACGCGTCGTAGGCGGACCAGTCGTAGTGGCCCCGCGAGGTTTCGATCTGGTTCCAGTGGAACGTCTGCCGGATGAGGCCGACGCCGATCGACGACTGCTGCGCGAGCGTGGCGTCGCGGTACGCGGCATCGCCGGCCAAGACGTCTTCGCTCACCACGCCGAAGAAGTCCTTTGGGGGCCTTGCGCCGGCCGGCGCCGCCATTACCAGCGACGCGCAGAGCGCGAGCCCGATGATGAGCTTGCGAACAGTCACCCCTGGCGGCGGAGTGTAGCCACGGATTTCGCGAACGCCCGCAACGCGGGCTTCGGATGTCCGTCCAGGGTGACGAGCCCGGTGTGCAGTCCCCAGAAGTCCTTGAACGTCGGCGCGTAGGGCGCGCCGTCGCGCCAGCCGAAGTAGATGACGCCGCGAATCCGGTCTTCGCCGCGCAGCGAGACGAGCGACTCGAGCGTCGCTCGGATGCGGCTCGCCTGGCCCTTCGGGCCGACCGTGAAGGAGCTCGGCGGACCGCTGTCCGCCCAGCCCAGCTCGGTCACCCAGATGTGCGCGGAGGAGTCGCCGTTCGCGTCCATCTGGCGGCGCGTGGCCTCGAGCGCGGCGGTCACGCCGGCGGCGTCGCCCGCGTACGGGTGGATCGCGAGCGTGTCAAAGGCGCCGCGTGCGCCGGCGTGGTACATGCCCTGCACGAACTGGTAGAAGGGCATGCCGAGGCGGCTGTTGGGGATGCCCGCCGTGACGATGTCGGCGCCCGGGTCGAGGTGGCGGATCGCGCGTGCCACGCGAGCCAGGAGCCGCGTGTACGCCGCGGGGTCCGGGCCGGTCGGCCAGTAGGCGGGCAGGCTCGGCTCGTTCCACACCTGCCAGGAGCGGATCGGCGTGCGCGGCAGCTCGGGGTGCTCGCTCCAGAACTTCCCGCGCGGTCCGTACCGGCGCACGAGGGTGGCGGCGAACGCGGCCATGTCCGCGTCGTTGCGCGGCGGGTATGTGCCGGGCTGCGCGCCCTGTTTTGGTGCGCTCGACGCGTACGGCGGCGGGTCGAGCAGTACGGGCAGCACCGTCATGTGCCGTGCCGCGAGCGACCCCACGAAGCTGTCGTAGGGAAGGAAGTTGAACCGCCCGGGCTTCGGCTCGATCTGCGCCCAGTCGAACGTCTCGCGCAAGATCCCGACTCCCATGCGCGCCAGCTGGTTGAGCACCGCGGCGCGGTAACGGCCGGGATGCGCGAAGGCGTCCTCGCTCACCATGCCGAAGAACTGGCTCGGCAGCTTGCCCGACGCGGCGACCGGCACCGACCCGTTCGCGGTGACCGGAGCCCCGTGCGCACCGCC
>JAICJR010000152.1 GCA_025928345.1 Thermoleophilaceae bacterium
CGTGAAGGGCGGAGCCCGGATGGTGATGGTGGCGAACGCGATCTATCCCGCGCTCGACCGCAGTGCGCCGGCCACGCTCTCGCGCCGCATCGCCACCAGCGAGCTCCGTCAGCGGCTCGGCTTCGACGGCGTGACGATCACGGACGACCTGGAGGCGGGCGCACTCAAGCCGCTGGGGAACGCCGGGCAGCTGGCCGTGAAGGCGGCGGGCGCGGGCAACGACCTCGTGCTGTTCGCCAGGAACTACAGCTCATCAGAGCAGGCAGCCAAGGCGCTCACGGCCGCGCTGAAGAGCGGCAGGCTGAAGATGTCCGAGGCGCGCGCCGCCGCGGCGCGCATCCTCGCCCTGCGCAGCTCCCTCAGGAGCCCGGCGTCGTAGAGGAGCGTCCGCAGCCGGTCAGCGCACAGCTCGAGCGCTGGCTAGGCAGCGATGGCGAAAAGACGCTGGGGAGCATCGTCGAACTGTTCGACGAGAAGAGCTTCGCGCTGCTCTTCATCCTGCTGCTCGGGGTGTCCGCGCTGCCGCTGCCGACCGGTGGTGCGACGCACGTCTTCGAGATCATCGCCGTCCTGCTTGCGCTCCAGCTGATCGCCGGACGCGACCAGATCTGGCTGCCGCAGCGCTGGTGCCGCATCCAGCTGGCGGGTGACAAGCAGCAGGCCTTCCTAACCAGGCTGATGAAGACCATTCGCTGGCTCGAGCGCTTCTCGCGGCCCCGGCTGCGCGTGCTCTTCGATCATCGCCTGAGCAACGCCGTCTTCGGCGTCCTGGTGATCGCGTTCACGGTCGCGGCCTTCCTCGCGCCGCCATTCACCGGGCTCGACACGCTGCCGTCGCTCGGAGTGGTGCTGCTCTCGCTGGCGGTGCTGCTCGAGGACATCGCTCTCGTCATCACGGCGATCGTGGTCGGCAGCGGCGGCGTGCTGCTCGAGGTGATCCTCGGCCGCGCCGCGGTGCACGGAATCGGCTCGCTGTTCTAACGAACTACGGGCAATGAAGGACGGTTCGAGCGAAGTGGCAGATTCTGCAGTCGGTATCCGACTCTGAAATCTGCCGGTTCGGCTTGGCCGGCCGTCATTGCCCGCTGTAGACGCTCGGTCGATGCAGGCGCTAGCGGTCCACAGTCGCGCGTGGACGGTACGCCCCCGCCGTGTACTCCGCGAGCATTCGGGTGGCTGAGAAGCGCGGGCCGAGGGTGCGGAGAGAGGCTCGGATGCGCTCGAGCCAGGCGCTCGGGACGCCGTTCGCGTTGCGGTCATAGAAGGTGGGCACGACCTCCTCCTCGAGCACGCGGTAGAGCTCGCCCGCGTGGCGCGCGTCCTGCGCCGCGTGGTCGTGCTCGACCTCGCCCGAGAGTGCCCAGCCGTTCGAGCCGTCGTAGCCCTCCGCCCACCAGCCGTCGAGCACGCTGAGCTGAAGGCCGCCGTTCATCACGGACTTCATGCCGCTCGTGCCGCTGGCCTCGAGCGGCGGGCGCGGCACGTTCAGCCAGACGTCGCAGCCCTGGACGAGCCAGGCAGCGGTGGCGAGGTCGTAGTCGTCGAGGAAGATCACGCGCTCGCCCACCACGGGCGCGCCCTTGAGGTTGAAGAGCGCCTGCAGTGTGCCCTTCGCCTCGTCGTCGCGCGGGTGCGCCTTGCCCGCGAGCAGCACCTGCACCGGGCGGTCGCCTCCGAGCAGGGCGAGCGTGCGTTCCGGATCGTGGCCGAGCAGCAGGAGCCTCTTGTAGGTGGCCGCGCGCCGCGCGAAGCCGATCGTGAGTGCTTCCGGGTCGAAGCTGCGAACTGCCGCCTCCACGTAGCTCGGCAGGTCGTTGCGGCCGAGGCGGTCCCGCACGCTGCGCGCCCGCGCGAAGTCCACGAGCTCGGCGCGCTGGCGGCAGCGCACGTCCCAGAGCTCCTCGTCCGGGATGCTGTCCACGGCCTCCCAGGTGGCGGGGTCGGCCGCGCGCTCGAGCCAGTCCGCGCCCAGGTGGCGGTCGAACAGCTCGTGCACCGGGCCTCCAACCCACGTGGGGATGTGCACGCCGTTGGTCACGTGACCGATGGGCACGTTCTCCACGGGCGTGTCCGGCCACAGCCCATGCCACATCTCGCGCGCCACCTCGCCGTGGCGCCGGCTCACGCCGCCCGCCGTGTGGCTCAACCTGAGCGCGAACTGCGTGACCCCGAACGGCTCGTGCTCGTCGTCCTGGTGCGTGCGGCCGAGGCGGATGATCTCCGAGGAGTCGACCTCCAGCTCGCCGGCGAGCTGCTGGATCGCGTGCGCCACCTCGTCGGCCGGATACGTGTCGTTACCGGCCGGCACCGGGGTGTGGGTGGTGAAGACCGTCTGCCCGCGGACCGACTCGATCGCTTCGCCGAGCGCAGCGCCACTCGCCACCTGCTCGCGTGCCAGCTCGAGCGGCGCCCACGCAGCGTGGCCCTCGTTCAGGTGCAGCGTGCACGGCCGGATCCCTAGCGCCCGCAGCGCGCGCACCCCGCCCACGCCGAGCACGATGTACTGGGCAAGCCGAGTGCCGGGATCCCCGACGTAGAGCCTCGAGCTGATCCAGCGGTCCATCAGGTTGTTCTCGGGCAGGTCGGCGTCGAGCAGGAAGAGGGGTACGCGGCCCACCTCTACGCGCCAGATCTGAACGCGAACGGTGCGCTCGGCCACGGGCACCTCGATCGTCACCGGCGAGCCGTCCTCGCCGGTCACGAGCGCGCCCGGCAGGCGGTCCGGATCCGTGTCCACCCAGTACTCGTGCTGCCATCCGGACGCGTCGATGCGCTGGCGGAAGTAGCCCTGCCGGTACATCAGGCCGATCGCGACGAAGGGCAGCGCTCGGTCCGAGGCTTCCTTCACGAAGTCGCCCGCCAGAGCGCCCAGGCCGCCCGAGTAGACGGGCAGCGAGGCGTGGATCCCGTACTCGGCACAGAAGAAGGCCACGGGCCTGTCCCACTCGAAGTCGTCGCTCCAGGGTCGCTCGAGGTCGGCACGCACGTCCGCCTCGAGCCGCGCGGCGCGCTCGAGCAGCCAGTCGTCGTTTGCCGCGCGGTGGAGCGAGGCCATCGGCGCTTCCTGGAGCAGGTGCACCGGGTTCTCGCGGCATTGCTTCCAGCGGTGCTCGTCCACGTCGCGGAAGAGCGACGGCCCGTTCGGGTGCCAGCTCCAGCGGTAGTTGTAGGCGAGCCGTGCGAGTGGCGCGAGCGGTTCCGGAATCCGCTCGGCGAGTTCTGCCGCAGCGCGTTCTAGATCAGGCCGCCCGTCCCTCACGGCGAGTGATTATCGCGAAGTCGGATCGTGGTTACTCTGGCGGCTCGTTTTGAGCGCGAGCGGCGATACCTCATGCCGGTTAGGCGTGCTTGCCTTCGGCGACTCGATCACCAATGGCGGGGGCGAGCTGCAGTGGGGAGTGGCACTCCAGTCCTGGGCACAGTGGGTGGCGCGCGGGCTCGGGCTGCCGTACACGGGCTACGCGACCGATGGCGCCCGCGTGACCGACGTGGTGGGGGAGCAGATCCCGGCTTGCGTGCGGCGCTCCGCTCACCCGGACGCGCGCTATGAGCTCGGCTGCCTCTACGTCGGCGTGAACGACGTTCGTGCGCTCGACTGGGACGCCGCTGCCTTCGACGCCGGCTTCCGCGAGGCGCTCACGTTCCTGTCTGAGCGCTGCGAGCGCGTGCTCACCGTCACCGCGCCGCTCGACCTTGGCCGGCCCCGCGCGGGGGAGAAGGTTCGCGACCTGAATGCGGTCATAGAGCGCGCCGCTTCTGATGCCGGTGCGCTCGTGCTCGACCTCAGCGGCTTCGGCGCGCGCAACCTCCTTATGGCCGACCACGTGCACCCGACCGCCTTCGGCCAGATCGCGATCGCGGAGCGGGCGCTAGACGTGCTGGCCGAAGACGGGCTCGAGCCCGCGGTGCGCCCCTCAACTCTCATCAGCTACGAGACCAGCGCATGGAGGCGCCTGCGTGGCGACGCCACCTACGCCTACCGGCACCTCAAGGTGAGCGCGCGCTCCGCGTTCATCCAGGCAGCCGTCCGGCTTCGGCGGTTATCGGCGAGAGATGCAGCGCAGCCTGGCAGGCACGAACCGCGGCAATACTGACGGCTCGAAGCCTGGCCATCGGAGCCCCCGCCGCAGGTCCCTCATTGCTGCAGTAACCGCCCGGACTCCTCCGTGACCTCGCGAAGCTTCCACGCCAGCCGCGCGTTCAGCGCCCCACGCGAAAGCTGCCAGCGCCACTGACCGCTCGCGCGCGCCGGGTCGTTCATCCGCGCCTCGCTGCCGAGCCCGAGCACGTCCTGCGCCTGCACCATCGCCACGCGCGCGGGTGAGGAGAACGCGAGGCGGATCAGCGCCCACCACGGCTGCCGCTCACGAATCCCACGCGCCGCGAGCTCGTCGTCCACGAGCGCCCGCCGCTCGGGCGAAAGCGACTCGAACCACCCGCGCGCGGTGTCGTGGTCGTGCGTGCCCGTGTAGACGATCCGGTTCTCCACGTGGTTCTCGAGCCGGTGCACCGAACGCGGCTCGTCGGGCTCGAAGCCGAACTGGATGACCACCATCCCGGGCAGCCCGAGTGAGTCGCGCAGCCGCTCCACCGGTGGCGTGATCACGCCGAGGTCCTCGGCCACGATCGGCAGACCCGAGCCGAGAGAGCGCTCCGCCGCGTCGAACACCGCGCGTCCGGGCCCGCGCCGGAAGCGGCCCGAACGCGCCGTCCGCGCCCGCTCCGGCACCGCCCAGTACGCCACGAAGCCGCGGAAATGGTCGATCCGCACGAGGTCGAACAGCTCGAACGAGCGCCGCAGCCGCTCAACCCACCAGCGGTATCCGCGCCGCCGCAGCGCCGGCCAGTCGTACAACGGGTTGCCCCACAGCTGCCCTTTGTCCGTGTAGGCGTCGGGCGGCGCGCCCGCCACGAGCCCGCGCTGGAAGAGCTCCGGGTGCGCGGCGAAGTCGGAGCTTCCCTCAGCCACGTAGATCGGGATGTCGCCGAACAACCGCACGCCGCGGTCGCGCGCGTACGAATGCAAAGCAGTCCACTCCCGCTCGAAGCGAACCTGGTCCGCCACCGAGCCGCGCCCGGCCAGCCGCTCCCAGTCGCCCACCCAGAACGCGTGCCGCTCGCGGAAGTCGATCTCCTCCTGAGCAGTCACACGCGCGCGAGGCTCGGCAAGAAGCCCCGGCCAGCAGGCAAAAGCCGAGCGCGCCTTGTACGGCGAGCGGTGCCGATCGGGCGGCCCGAGCGGCAGCATCTGCCACCAACTCTGGCCGGCGGCGGCGAGCCAATCGACGAAGCGGTAGGCGTCACGGTCGAGCCGCCCGCTCGGGAGCGACGTCGGATGAAGTTGAACGCCGCTCGATCGCGGCAGGGGGTCGGGTGTGTTTTGCACGCGCGTCAGGTGGATACTTCGATTCCCAGTCGTGCCCGATCCGTCCCGCACGCAACCGCCTCCGCGGATTCAGATCCAATACCCGAGTCCCGAGGTGGACGGCGGGCGCTATCCGGCAAAGCGCGTAGTGGGCGACACGGTGGTCGTCTCGGCGGACATCTTCCGCGATGGCCACGACGTGATCCGCGCCGTCGTCCGCTATCGCGGTCCCGGACAGAGGGGCTGGAAGGAGTCGCCGCTCGCCCCGATCGACAAGCACCTCGACGGCGTGCGCTGGGCCGGCAAGTTCGAGGTGGACCGTCAGGGGAGCTGGGAGTACACGATCGAGGCTTGGACCGACCCGTTCGCCACCTGGCGCGACGAGCTGGATCGAAAGATCACTGCCGGTCAGACCGACCTTGCGGGCGAGCTGTCGGAGGGCGGTGTGCTCTTGCGCGATGCCGGCGCGCGCGCGAACGACAAGGATGACCGCGCATTGATCGAGCACGCCATCCTGGCGCTCGAGGATTCCAAAACACCAGAGACCGCGAAGCACGACCTCGTGCTCGGACAGGAATTGTTCGAGGCGATCGAGCGCCACGAGGAGCGCCACGGCGACGCCACCCTGCCCGCGCCCCTCAAGATCGAGGTGGACCGCGTGCGCGCGAAGTTCGGCGCCTGGTACGAGCTCTTCCCGCGCTCGTGGGGCGGGCTCAAGGGAGTGGAGAAGGCGCTCCCGCAGCTCGCCGAGCTTGGCTTCGACGTGGTCTACCTGCCGCCTATCCACCCGATCGGACACACCAACCGCAAGGGCAAGAACAACGCGCTCGTGGCGAAGAAGAAGGATCCCGGCTCGCCCTGGGCGATCGGCGACAAGTCTGGCGGTCACGATGCCGTGCACGCCGACCTCGGCACGCTCGACGACGTGAAGTCACTCGCGAGCGCGGCCGCCGAGCTGGGCATGGACGTGGCGCTCGACTTCGCGATCCAGTGCAGCGCCGACCACCCCTGGCTCACCGAGCACCCCGAGTGGTTCCACCGCCGCCCGGACGGCACACTCAAGTACGCCGAGAACCCGCCCAAGCGCTACCAGGACATCTACAACGTGAACTGGGAGTCAGAGGACTGGCGCGGCCTCTGGGAGGCGCTTCGCAAGGTCATCCTTCAGTGGGTGGACTGCGGCGTGAAGGTCTTCCGCGTGGACAACCCGCACACCAAGCCGTTCCCCTTCTGGGAGTGGCTGATCGGCGAGGTGCACAAGCAGGACCGCGACGTCGTGTTCCTAGCGGAGGCGTTCACCCGCCGCGCCGTGATGCGGCACCTGGCCAAGCTCGGCTTCAGCCAGTCGTACACCTACTTCACCTGGAAGAACTCGCGCTGGGAGCTGAGCGAGTACGTGTCCGAGCTCGCGTACTCGGGCGAGCAGGAGTACTTCCGGCCCAACTTCTTCGCCAACACGCCCGACATCCTGCACGCATACCTCCAGCACGGCGGCCCGGCCGCGTTCGAGGCGCGCCTCGTGCTCGCGGCCACGCTCAGCCCGAGCTACGGGCTCTACTCGGGGTACGAGCACTTCGAGAACACGCCCGTGCGCGAGGGCTCGGAGGAGTACCTCGACTCGGAGAAGTACGAGGTGAAGAAGCGGGGGCTCGACGGGCCGCTGCTGCCGGTGATCAAGCGGGTGAACGAGATCCGCCGCGACAACCCGGCGCTGCAGGAGCTGTCGAACGTCACGTTCCTCGACACCGCAAATGACGCGCTGGTCGCCTACGCGAAGCAGTCGAAGGGCAACACGGTGGTGTGCGTCGTGAACATCGATCCGTTCCAGGCGCAGGAGGGGCTGGCGGTGATCCCCGCGCACCTGGGGCTGCCGCCGAGCTTCACCGCGCACGACCTGCTCGCGGACGAGCGCTACCAGTGGCGGATCGGCCACAACTACGTTCGCCTCGAGCCCGGCGTGAAGCAGGCCCACATCGCCTGCGTGGAAAGCTGAAGCTGATGGCCACGCTCCAGCAGCCCACCACCGCCCAGGCCCAGACCCGCCAGTGGTTCGAGGCCGAGCCGCTCTGGTTCAAGAGCGCCGTGTTCTACGAGATCCACATCCGCGGCTTCTACGACGGCAACGGCGACGGCTCGGGCGACTTCCGCGGCCTCACCGAGAAGCTCGACTACCTCCAGTGGCTCGGCATCGACTGCATCTGGCTTCTGCCGTTCTACGACTCGCCGCTGCGCGACGGCGGCTACGACATCGCGGACTTCGCCAACGTGCACCCGGACTACGGCAACGTCGACGACGTGCGCGAGTTCATCGACGCCGCGCACGCGCGGCGCATCCGCGTGATCGCGGACCTCGTGATGAACCACACCTCCACGGACCACCCGTGGTTCCAGCGCGCGCGGCAGGCGCCGCCCGGCTCGTCCGAGCGCGACTTCTACGTGTGGTCGGACACCGACGAGCGCTACCAGGACGCGCGCGTGATCTTCGTGGACACCGAGTCCTCGAACTGGACCTGGGATCCGGTGGCGGGCGCCTACTACTGGCACCGGTTCTTCGCGCACCAGCCCGACCTCAACTACGACAACCCCGAGGTGC
>JAICJR010000078.1 GCA_025928345.1 Thermoleophilaceae bacterium
ACGGCCGCAAGGACCCGTTCAACCCCGTGGACGCGCTCTTCGCCGCCGCGCGCTACCTCAAGGCCGCCGGCGGTGACCAGAACATCAACCGCGCGATCTTCGCCTACAACCACGCCGGCTGGTACGTACAGTCGGTGATGCTTCGCGCGCGTCTGATCGCGGGCGTGCCGCCGGACGTGATCGGATCGCTCAGCGGGCTCACCGAGGGCCGCTTCCCCGTGTACGCGCACGCGCGCTACGCGGACGACATCCAGATCGCGAAGGCCGGCAAGAAGGTCAACATCGGCAAGAACGCCGCGGACCTCGTCCAGTCGAGCGCCAAGCGCAAGGGCATCAACATCTTCGCCCGCAAGGGCGCGCCGGTGATCGCCGTCCAGGACGGAATCGTCAAGAACATGGGCGTGTCAAAGAAGCTCGGCCGCTTCGTCGTGCTGCAGGACGTGTACGGCAACCAGTACACGTACTCGCAGCTCGGGTCCCTCGCGCACGTGTATCCGGTGCCGAAGAACACGCTCAAGCCGAGCAAGACGACGGTCACCACCGTGGCGGCGAACGGTCCCGCCCCGGCCGCCAGCGGCACGACGGCGCCCGCCGGACCGGGCACGCTTGCGCCGGTGCCCGCCGCGCCGAAGCTGCCGAAGCCCAGCGCGCCCGCCACCGCCGGCCTGCAGAAGCCCAGCTCGAGCTCGTCCGCGAGCAACCCGCCGAGCGCGCCGGTGAAGAAGGTCACGAAGACGAAGAAGGTCGTGCCGGCGCACAGCCAGGCGCCGTCGAGCGGCCTCACGAAGGAGCGCCTGTTCGCGCACCCGAACCGCCCGGCCTCGCGCAGCGCCGGCGGGCTCGACCAGATCTTCAACTCGCAGGCCGCCTCCGCGGGCTTCTCGACCTTCCAGAACTACTTCTCCCACGCCCTCGGCCTGAACGCGAAGAACTCGAAGCTCCGCCGCCTGCACCGCGGCTCGCACGTGGTGGCCGGGACGATCCTCGGCCGCATCGGCCAGCCCGACCCCACCGCGGCCCCACATGTGTTCTTCCAGATCCGCCCGACCGGCAAGGGCGCCCCGCTCATCGATCCGAAGCCGATCCTCGACGGCTGGAAGCTGCTCGAGGCCACGGCGATCTACCGGGCGTCCGGCAAGAACGCTCTCTACTCGAAGAACGGCAGCGACCTGTCAATCGGCCAGGTGATGCTGCTGCCGAAGGATCAGCTCCAGCACGTCGTGCTCAGCGATCCGCGCGTGCAGATCTACCCGTGCGGCCGCCAGGACATTCAGACCGGCCAGATCGACCGGCGCGTGCTCGCCACGCTCGAGTACCTCGCCGACTCCGGCCTCGACCCCACGGTCTCGGCTCTCAAGTGCGGCCACAGCTACTTCACGACTTCAGGCAACGTGTCCGAGCACTCCTCCGGCAACGCCGTTGACATCGCCGCCATCAACAACATTCCGATGGCGGGCCACGAGCAGCCGGGCAGCATCACCGAGATAGCCGTGAGGCGCCTCATGCAGCTGCAGGGCACGATGATGCCGCACCAGATCATCTCGCTGCTCGATCTCGGGGCGAACACCCTCGCGCTGCCCGACCACTGGAACCACATCCACGTCGGCTTCCGTCCGCTCTTCGGCAACAACGCCAAGGCGGGCCGCCAGGCGATGATGGTCCTGAAGCCTGGCCAGTGGAACGACCTCGTCGACAGGCTGCGGCACATCGACAACCCGGTGGTGCCCACCGGCCCGTCGAAGTTCGCGATTCCGGACAAGCACAACGGCAAGCCGCTCGTCGTTGGCACCGGCGACTAGCCCACGTCCGAGTTCGCCTTCGTCCAGTTCGAGTTCGGGTTCCTGCTGGGACCGCCCGACGGCCGCTATGTGAGCCGCGAGAGCGGCGCGGAGGAGCCGGCGCATGTGATCGTTCTGCGCACGCAGGGCGCCCCGGCGCGAGGGGTGCTGCGCGGGCGCATGCCGCGCAAGCGCGAGGAGGGCGAGGTTGAGGGCGTGCCGACCACGCGCGTGAGCGTGGTGCGTGCCGCGCCGTTCGGCTCACATGACGAGGCCGAGGCGTGGCTAGGCGAGCTGCGCGGCTCGAAGGGCGCGCTCGAAGAGGAGGCCGCGCGCGGAGCCTCGGCGCTCAACCGCTTCCTGCGCGCGCACCGCGCGGCCGCCGCGGATCCGTGGGGGCGGGACGTGTCACCCGAGCACGCGCTCGTCGTGCGCGTGGGCCATGGCGACGGAGACCTCGTGGCCGAGGGGCGCTACTCGGTCGCGTACGAGCTGCCGCGAAAGGCGAAGTCCTCCCGCAAGCGCGAGGACCTCGCGCCGGCCGAGCGCCTGGCCGCGATCGTCGGGGGACGCGAGGAACAGCTGGCGTGCGAGGAGCTCGTGCTGCGCGCCCGCGCCGACGTCGACGCCGGCCGCCCGCGCGAGGCGGCGCTGCAGGCGCGGATCGCGCTCGAGGCGGTGCTGGCCGAGCTGGACGAGCCACCCGAGGCAGACCGCGCCGCGGTGGGCGCGGCCGCCAACGAAGCGCTCGAGCGCGATCCGTCGCCGGAGCTGCAGCAGGCCGTGGGGAAAGCCGTGGCCGCCATGGAGACGGCGCTCAGGCGGCGCCGCCTGCGGTCGCAGCTGTAGCCCGCTCGGGCGCGATCGCCTTGAAGCCCTGACGCCAGCTCGGGTAGCGCGGCTGCCAGCCCAGCTCCGCTTTCGCCTTCGCGTTTGAGGATCCGCGCGCCTCGGTCATCATCGACACCGCAAGCGAGCCCGCCAGTAGCCGCCCGAGCCATACCGGCACGTGACGTGGCGGCGGGGCGCCGACAGCCTTCGCGAGTAGGGGCAGCCACTCGCGTACCGGAGCAGGGTCGTCGTCCACGATGTTGTAGATGCCGGGCCCGCCGTGGTCGATAGCCAGGGCCGTGGCGGCCGCGGCGTCGTCGATGTGGACGAACGACCACACGCCGGTGCCCTCGCCGACGATCGGGAAGCGGCGCTTGCGGACCGCCTCCGCGTGCGCACCGTCGCTCTCGAGCGAGGTTCCCGGACCGTAGAAGCCGCCGTAGCGCAGGACCAGCCCGTCGATGTCCTGCGCCGCCGGCACGACAATCTCCACGTGGCGGAGGGCCGCGAGGCTCTTCTCGGTGTGCGGGAGCGGGTTCGGGTCGAGCGGGTCGTCCTCCGTCTTCACCATGCTGCCCCTGCGCTCGTTCGGCCAGCCGCTGAAGCTCTGAGCCACGAAGCGATGCGCGCCGGCCGCTCGGGCCGCCTCGAGCAGGTTGTCCGTGCCCTCGCTGCGCAGCCGGTTGGTGAGCACGAACTGCTTGTCGATATTGCGGAAGCTGTCGCCCAGCTCGGTGAGGCGGGTGGCCTCGTGGATCACCACGTCCGGCTCTGCGCGCATCACCGCCCTCATCACCGCATCGCGGTCGAGCACGTCGAGCACCACGCCCTCGGCACCCGCCTCCTGCACCAGCGGGAGCTTGCGTTCCGAGGTGGTCGTGGCCACGACCTCGTGGCCGTTCGCGACCAAGAGCGGCGCGAGCCGCTTGCCGATCGCTCCGCTGCCGCCTGCAAGAAAGACCTTCATCGCTGCTCCTTTGCTCGTTTCACCCTAGGACGAACCGGCGCGCGCGGATGTGACAGCGACGTGTCACAAAGCGCTGGCCTCTACCGTCATAGGGGCCATGACCGAGCTATACGAAGACTTGCGACCCCTGATGTTCTCGATCGCCTACCGGATGCTGGGCAGCGCGAGCGAGGCTGAGGACATCGTGCAGGACGCGTTCCTGCGCTTCCACCAGGCTGCGAAGGAGCAGGAGATCGAGAACCCGAAGGCGTACCTGGCGCAGATCACCACGCGCCTGAGCATCGACCACCTTCGCTCCGCGCGGGTGCGGCGTGAGAGCTACGTCGGCCCGTGGTTGCCAGAGCCGCTCCTCACCGACCAGGCGCCAGATGCCTCACAGCACGCCGAAATGGCGGACTCGATGTCGATGGCATTCCTGGTCCTCCTCGAGAGCCTGACCCCAGTGGAGCGGGCGGTGTTCCTCCTGCGCGAGGTGTTCGACTATCCCTACGACGAGATTGCCGACGCGATCGGCAAGAGTGAGGACAACGCACGCCAGCTCGCCGTGCGCGCTCGGCGTCATGTCGAGGAGCGCCGGCCGCGCTTCGAGGCCGACAAGCAGGCGCGCGACGAGCTCGCCGGCCGCTTCTTCGCCGCCGCCCAGGACGGGGACACGGAGGGGCTCGTCAAGCTGCTTGCGCATGACGTCGTCCTCTACGGCGACGGCGGCGGCAAGGGTCCGGCGATCACCAAGCCGATGTACGGCGCGGAGAAGGTGGCGCGCTTCATGTCGACCCTGATGCGCCGTGCGCGCGGGCTGGAGATCACGATCGAGCCCACCGAGGTGAACGGCGAGGCCGGTGCGGTCACGCGTGACAAGGACGGGCGCGTGGTGAGCGTGCTGTCGATGCAGATCGCCGACGGCCAGATCATCTCCCTGCGTTCCGTGGTGAACCCGGACAAGCTCGGCCACCTCGGCGATGTGGGAGACCTGAACGCGCTGCTCAAGGGCGGGCGCGTGTCGTAGTCAGCGTAGCGCGGCCAGCACAGCGTCGAGCTCCTCGACCACGTCGCCCGAGAGCTTGACGTCCGCCTCTCGGTCATACGGCGTGCGGCCCTGCGTGATGAGCACGAGCCGCCCGCCGTTCTCGCGCGTGATGCCAGGCAGCGACGCCACCGGATAGACCTCGAGCGACGAGCCAACGGCCAGCATCAGGTCCGCCTCGCTCGCGAGGGCGAACGCCTGCGCCATCGCATCCTCGGGCAGGAGCTCTCCGAACAGCACCACGTCAGGCTTGAGCGCCCTTACGCAGGTCTCGCACTCGGGCGTGCGCACTCCTGCTCGCAGCTTCTCGAGCACCTGCTCGATTCCGGTCTTCGCGCCGCACTCGAGGCACACGCTCCACTCGATCGAGCCGTGTACCTCGATCACGTTCTCCGAGCCTGCCTTGCGGTGCAGGCGGTCGATGTTCTGGGTGATCACGCCGCGGATCAGCCCGCGCGCCTCGAGCTCCGCGATCGCCTCGTGCGCGCGGTTCGGCTCCTTGTCGTCGAGCGTGGCGAAGCGGTCGCCGTAGAAGTGCCAGAAACGGTCCGGGTCGCGCCTGAACACGTCGATGTGCGCGACCTTCATCGGATCGACCTTCTCCCACAGGCCCTTGCCCGGCGTGCGGAAGTCGGGGATGCCCGAGGGCACGGACACACCGGCGCCGGTGAGAACCACGGCGCTCGACGCCCGCTCGAGCAGCTCGGCGACGCGCGCGGCCTGTTGCGAGGTGGCCTGGGTCACTTGCCCTGGAATTTCGGGGTTCGCTTGCCGAGAAAGGCACCGATCCCCTCCTTGGCGTCCTCGGACCCGAACACTTCTCCGAACGCCTGCGCCTCCGCCTCGAGCCCCTGGCCCGACACGCGCTTGATCCGCTCGATCGCGAGCGGCGCCTGCTCGGCCATCTTGCGGGCCCAGCGAAGCGAGGTGTCGAACAGCTCGTGGTCCGGCACAACGTCGGTGGCGAGGCCTCGCTCGTAGGCCTCGGCACCGCTGATCGGCGTGCCGGTGAGGTTCATCTCGAGCGCGCGGCCCTCCCCCACCAGCCGCGGCAGCCGCTGCGTGCCGCCGAAGCCGGGGATGATCCCGAGGTTGATCTCGGGCTGGCCGAAGCTGGCTGAGAACGCCGCGATGCGGAAGTCGCACGCCATTGCCAGCTCGCAGCCGCCCCCGAACGCCAGCGCATTCACGGACGCGATCGTCACCGTCCGCGACGCCTCCATTGAGCGCATCAGCCCGTGCGCGGACTCGAGCATCTCGCGCCCCTCCTGGTCGGGCTTCATCTTGGTGAACTCCTTGATGTCCGCGCCGGCGGAGAACGTGAACGGGTTGGACGAGGCGATCACGAGCGCGCGCACCTTGCCGTCCACCTCGCTCCACACCTCTCCCAGCTCGCGCAACAGCTGAGGCGACAGCGGGTTTGCCGGCGGCCGGTTGAGCCACGCGATCGCCACGCCGTCGTCGCGCGTCTCGAGCAGAACCGTCTCGCGCTGCTCGCCCTCGTCGGGCTGCGGGTAGGGGAAGAAACCCTGGCCGCTTTTGCGGCCAAGGCGACCCTGCGCCACCAGGCGCCGCAGGATCAGCGGCGGCTCGAACCACTCGCCCCACTCGGACGCCGCGCGCTCGAGCGCCTCGAGCATGTTGTCGAGCCCCGCCTCGTCGGCCCGGGTGAACGGCCCGGGCAGGATCCCGGCGCCGGCCATCATCCCCAGCTCGATGTCCTTGAGCGCGGCCACGCCCTCCTCGAGCACGAGGCACGACTCCACGAACGCCTTCAGCGAGAAGCGCTCGACCAGGCTGCCGATCGCAGACCCGGAATCAACCGTGCTCATAGAACCCCTTCCCGGTCTTCTGCCCGAGGTTGCCGGCGTCGACCAGCTCCTTCATCTGCTTGTGCACGAAGAAGCGCTCGCCGTATGACTCGCGCAGGTGCTCGGCCACGTGCAGGACGGTGTCGAGGCCGAGCAGGTCGGTGAGGAAGAACGGGCCCATCGGCGCGGCCTTCGACTCCTGGACGACCTTGTCGATCTCCTTGATGTCGAGCCCTTCCTCCTCCTGCACGCGCCACACCTCGGACACAGCGGAGTTGAGGATGCGGTTGACCACGAAGCCGGGTGTCTCCCAGCACGTGATCGGCTGCTTGCGGATCTGCTGAGCGAAGTTCTGGGCGGCCGTGGTGGTGTCGGACGAGGTCTCATCGCCCACCACCACCTCGATCAGCCGCATGATCGACGCCGGATAGAAGTAATGGAAGCCCACGACCTTCTCTGGCCTCGTGGTGGCCTCGGCCATCTCGGTGATGGACAGCGAGGAGGTGTTGGAGGCGAGGATCGCGTGGCCGGGCGTGACGGCATCCAGCTCGGCGAACACGGCCTGCTTGATCTCCATCCGCTCCGGCACGGCCTCCACCACGAAGTCGACGTCGCCGAAGCCCTCGTACTCGGTGGTGCCGGTGATGCGACCGGTGAGCTCCTCGAGCTGGCGGTCGGCGTCCTCCTGGCTGATCTTCTCCTTCTGCACGAGGCCGCCGAGCTGCGCCTGCGTGACCTGCCGGGCCTTCTCGAGGCCCTGGTCCACGAACTTCTGCTCCACGTCCTTCAGCAGCACCGGCAGGCCGGCCGAGGCGATCGTCTGGGCGATCTCGCCTCCCATCGTGCCGGCGCCCACCACGGCGGCTTTGAATACGAACATCGGACCTCCGGAGGAACGGGGACGCCGCAGGCTACAGCGAGTGCTGCTCAGCCGCCTCGGTGGCGAAGCGGCGCAGCGTGCGCGTGAGCGAGTCGGTCATCGCGCGCCTGATGAAGAACAGGTTGGTGACCCAGCCGATCGGTCCCTGACGCCAGATCGTGGTGGGGTTGAGCTCGTATTCGAGGCTCAGCTCGACGATGCTGCCGCCGTCCTCGTCCGGTTCGAAGCTCACGGTCTGGACCCCGTGGAGGGACTCCTCCACAAGCCTCGTGGACAAGCGCCCGGGCGCCCGCGCGACCACCTTCTCGTTCACCCTGCCGCGGCCGCCCGGGAGCGATTCCCATACGAGGGCCGATCCCTGCTCGGGCCACGACTCGTCCTTCGAGACCGCGTGCGCGAAGCCCTCGATGAAGGTGGGCCAGCGGCTCACGTCGAGCCACAGCGCCTCGGCGTCATCCGGCGCCAGCACCACGGGCCGGGCCGCGCTCACGCTCGTCATCCGCCGTACACCTCGCGGACGATCTCGTCGATCGAGCGGGCGATCGACTCGAGGAAGGGACGCACGTCGCGGTGGAGCCGCTCGTACTCCTCGCGCCCCTCGCTCGTGATCGAGTAGTAGCGGCGGCTGCGGCGCTCCGGGTGCTCCCACTGCCCCTCGATCAGCCCGCGCGCCTCGAGCTGGCGCAGCAGCGGATACATCGTGTTGGGGTTCACCGAAAGGACGCCGGCCGTGGAGGCCGAGATGCGCTCCATCAGCTGGTTGCCGTACGACGGGCCCTCGCTGATGTAGTGGAGAACAAGCAGCGGCAGGACGTCGCGGCGGCGCAACCCGGTGGTGAAGGGATCGCCCGTGTTCGACTGTCGCGGCCCGGGCTTGCCGACGCTGCGGGCCGCCTCGCGCGGATCGGTGAGCTCGCTGGTGCGCCGAACGGCCTCCTGGGTCGCGTCGGCACGGGCTTTTCTCGGCCTCGCCACGCCCTTGATCCTGACACGCGGGCAGGAGCCACCGGGGGATATCCCTACCCCGAGACACCAGTAACCCCCGTAGGCGGATTGGCCGTGAGCTTCGATTCTTCCACTCGGATTGGACCCGCTGAAAGGACCCGCCGCAATGGAGCCCACCAACCTCGCAGCAAGAATGGGCCGCTGGAGCGCCCACCATTGGAAGACAGCCGTGATCGGCTGGATCGTCTTCGTGATCGCGTCCGTGGCCCTCGGCAGCGCGATCGGCACGAAGAAGCTGACGGACGCACAGAGCGGGACGGGCAGCTCGGGCCGCGCGGACAAGCTTCTCGACAAGGAGTTCAAGCGCCCGGCCAGCGAGCAGGTGCTGATCCAGAGCCGCTCGGTGACCGTGCATGATCCCGGCTTCCGCGCCGGGGTGAAGGACGTGGTCTCGCGCTTCTCGCATGACCGCGCCGCGAAGAACGTGCGCTCCCCGTACGCGCCTGGGAACGGCGGCCAGATCTCGAAGGACGGCCACTCGGCGCTCGTGACCTTCGACGTGCGCGGCGACTCGGACAATGCCGACAAGAAGGCCGGCGGTCTGCTGGCCGTGACGGACGCGGCGCAGAAGGCTCACCCCTCGCTCCTGATCCAGGAGGCGGGCGATGCCACCTCGACCAAGGCGCTCAACGACAGCTTCTCGAACGACTTCAAGCACGCCCGCACGCTGTCGCTGCCGATCACGCTCGCGATCCTCATCTTCGCCTTCGGTGCTCTGGTGGCGGCGGGCATTCCGGTGCTGCTGGCGATTACGGGCGTGGCCGCCACGCTCGGCCTGGTGGCCCTGCCCTCGCATATCGCGCCGGTAGACGGCGCGGTGTCCGAAGTCGTCCTGCTCGTCGGCATGGCCGTGGGCGTGGACTACTCGCTCTTCTACCTTCGGCGCGAGCGCGAGGAACGGGCGCGCGGCGCCTCGCACGAGCACGCGCTCGAATCCGCGGCCGCGACCTCGGGCCATTCGGTGATCGTGTCCGGACTTACAGTGATCGCGGCCATGGCCGGCATGTACCTGGCCGGCGACAAGACCTTCGGGTCGATGGCCACGGGCACGATCATGGTCGTGGCGGTGGCGGTGCTCGGGTCGGTGACCGTGCTGCCCGCGCTGCTGTCGCGGCTCGGCGACAAGGTGATGCGCGGTCGCGTGCCGCTCATCGGCCGGCGCCGCGAGCGCGGCGCGGAGCCGCGCGTGAGCGGCTGGATCATGGACCGCGTGCTTCGGCGCCCGGTGGTCGCAGCCGTGATCTCGGGTGGGCTGCTCGTAGCGCTGGCGGTGCCCGCGTTCGGCCTCCACACCGCCAATCCAGGGCTGCAGGGGCTGCCCAAGGGACTGCCGATCGTCAAGACGCTCAACAAGATCCAGACCGCCTTCCCGGGCGGGCCGACCCCGGCTCAGGTCGTGCTGTCAGGCCGCAACGTCGACTCGCCGCAGGTGCGGTCCGCGATCGCGTCCCTGGAGCACGACGGCCTGACGAGC
The DNA here is from genome assembly GCA_025928345.1 of Thermoleophilaceae bacterium. Classification (GTDB taxonomy): domain Bacteria; phylum Actinomycetota; class Thermoleophilia; order Solirubrobacterales; family Thermoleophilaceae; genus JAICJR01. Next base: position 9,771 of record JAICJR010000078.1, read on the forward strand.
GGTCAGGTGAAGCAGCCAATGACGGTTGACGTGAACCACGCCCGCGACGTGGCCGTGGTGTCGCTGCCGCTGATCGGCAAGGGCACGGACTCCACCTCTGACCATGCGCTCGAGAACCTGCGCAACGACCTGGTGCCGCGGACCGTCGGCGCAGTCCCCGGCGTCCATGTGGACGTGACCGGCGAGACCGCGGGCTCCAAGGACTTCAACGACTCGATGAAGTCCCACGCCCCGATCGTGTTCGCGTTCGTCTTGACGATGGCGTTCATCCTCCTGCTCGTCACGTTCCGCTCGATCGTGATCCCGCTCAAGGCGATCGTGCTGAACCTGCTGTCGGTGGGCGCGGCGTACGGCGTCCTGGCGTTGGTGTTCCAGCACCACTGGGCTGAGGGGCTGCTCGGCTTCAAGTCCACCGGCGGGATCACGTCCTGGCTGCCGCTGTTCCTGTTCGTGATCCTGTTCGGCCTGTCGATGGACTACCACGTGTTCATCATCAGCCGGATCCGCGAGGCGTTCGACCGCGGCATGCGGACCGAGGACGCCGTGGCTCACGGCATCAAGTCCACCGCGGGCGTGGTCACGAGCGCGGCGATCGTGATGGTCGCGGTGTTCGCGATCTTCGCCTCGCTGGGCGCGCTCGAGTTCAAGCAGCTCGGCGTGGGCCTGGCGGCGGCGATCCTGATCGACGCGACGGTCGTTCGGGCGGTGCTGCTGCCCGCGACGATGAAGCTGCTCGGCGACTGGAACTGGTACCTGCCGCGCGGCCTGCGCTGGCTGCCCTCCCGGCAGCGACCACCGCGGCCGGAGCCAAGTCCAGCAAACGCCTGAGGTCCCGTTCAAGGTCCTCGGCCTCGTGGGCCAGACGGTGGCGGGTCACCCGGATTATCCGGTGGCCCGCCACCTGCAGTTTGGCGTCGCGTTTGCGGTCGTCCTCGAACGCATGGATGCCGGTGTGGTCTGTGCGCCCGTCGAGCTCGACCACGAGGTTCTTGTTCGGCCAGGCGGCATCGACACAAAAATCAGCAATAACGACATTGAGCTGGGGAGGCTCGATGTGACGCTCGCGGCAGAAGTCGACGAAGTCGTCCTCCAGCGGTGATCGCGTGTCCGGTGCCTGCACCGCGACCTGCGCGAGTGCCGTTCTGAGCGCCTTGACGCCGCGCTTTCCTTGACACCTTCCAAGCAGGTCCTCTACCGCACGCATGTCGAACAGCCGCAGGCGCTCGGCCCGCTCGATGGCGCGGATGAGCTGGGCCGGCTTGAGGATCGTGGCGAGGTCGAGGAGGGTCCGGGCGACGCTCGTTACGGGGATGCCGTCGACTTCGGCTCGATCTGCGTCTGGGAGCTGGCGCGTTAGGTGGACGGTCACGCCTTTGAGCCGCGGTTTCTTGCTGCGCGGCACCGTGACGTGGATGGCTGCGCTGGAGCTGCGGATCAGGTTCCAGAGGATCGCTGCGGTGATGTGGCTCAGGACCGCGCGTTTTCCACAGGCAAGAACTGCAGCCATGAGGGAGCCAGTCCGGCCAATGTCGCGATGTCCCACGGCGTAGACGCCGCGATGGATCAGGTGCAGGCGACCCCGCTCCACGCGATGCCGAATCGCGGCCGGACCGAGTCCGCACTCCCGGAGGTGGCGCCAAGCCGCCACGCGGTGCTGGCTCGCGGCGATTTCCGCCAGGCGCGCATCGGGTGTCTCCCGCGGATGCATCTATAGCGCACCAAATGGAGACACCTGGGCCATTGCCCCAGCGTGGCAGCGTCTGTGCGCGGTTTCTACGCTCCTGCGCTACAGCTTCGTAACGGTTTCGCTCAGAGCGAGTCGCAGGGCGCGTCTGGGATGGCGAGCGCCGGAGCGTCGCCGTCCGCGTAGTCGATCTCGAACCACACGCGCGTCTTGCCGTCCTCGCGCGTCACGCCCCAGCGACGCGTGAGCTGCTCCACCAAAAACAGCCCGAAGCCCGCGCCGGGGTCGCTGCTCATCGCACCCGGCTGCGGGACGAGGCCCGTGCCGCCGTCGATCACTCGGACGCAGAGGTAGCCGTCCTTGTGGGCGAGCACGAGGCGGATCTCCTCGTCCGACCCGGAGTGGCGCACCGCGTTCGCCACCACTTCGCTCACCGCTACCTCGAGCCGCGACCTCTGCGCCTCGCCTATCAACGACTCGGCGAACTCGCACGCCAGCCGGCGCGCCTCGGGGACCGAGGCCGCCTCGGGCTCAAGCTGGTGGGTGGCCACCCCCTCGCGCTCCGCGGTCGGCACGCTGGGGAGTGTAGGACCGGCGCGTCGGCGTGCCAACTTCGGTGGTGGCCGCCCCGCGCTCCCGGACGCGCGCCTCCGAGGCCGCCGCGGTGGCCACGTCGCGAGGATACGAATGCCGCCCGCGCAGCAGGATGTAGCCCGCCGCGGCGAGCGGAATGAGCATCACGAGGAAGCTCACCTCGAGCCCGCGCGCCGTGGCTTGGGACACGCCGCCGGTCTTCGTCCCGATCGGCGCCTGCGAGGGGGTGAAGCCCGCCACCAGGTCGGCGATCGCCCCGAAGAGCAGCGGCGCGATCGCCTGCGCGACGGTGCGCAGCAGCGTGCGCACGCTCTCGGCGCGGCCCCAGAGGCCGCTGACGATGATGTCGAGGCGACCGGCGTCGAGCGGCGGGTTTGCGGCCGAGATCAGCGCCGCGCCGGCGATGTCGAACCAGGCGGAGGGGAACAGCCTGTGACCGAGCAGGCCCGGAATGAGGATCACCGCGGCGGCCACGTAGCAGACCCCGGGCACCCACATGCGTGCGGTGAGGTATCCGCGACGCAGCATCCAGTCGGTGAGCCGGCCTGACACAAGCACACCGATCAGCGACCCGATCACGAGCAGCCCCAGAACCAGCGTCGCGGTCGCCTGGCTCACGTGGTAGTGCCCGCGGACGAACACCACCGCAAAAGTCGAGAGCCCGGCCAGGAAGAAGTAGCCGAGGGCGGAGCTCACGATCAGGGTGATGTTCGTCGGGATGCGGAGCACGTAGCGCACCGCCTGCTTGAGGCTCATCGCCGCGGGATCCCGGGTCAGCACGAGCTCAGGGTCGGGCTCGATGCCGTGCTCCTGCACCTTCCGGTGCGCCAGCTCGTCCTCCCGCTCCTCCTCCGCACGAAGGTCAGCGTCGGCGGCGTGGCCGTGCTCCTCGAAGAGGTGAAGTGCCCCTGGCTGGAGCCGGCTGGCGCCGCCGCGCTTGGGCTCAGGGACGGTCCGCAGCAGCGTCCGGGCAAGGAAGAACCCGGGGATGGCGATCGCGAAGAAGGCAAACCGCCACGAGAGCGCCGCGGAAATCGACCCGCTCACTATGAACCCGACCGCCGTGCCCGCCACCTCCCCACCGAGGATGTAGCCGTACACGTGGCCGCGCTCGCGCGCGGGGAAGTAATCGCCGGTGAGCGACGCGATCGCGGGCCCGGCGGTGGCGGTCACGGCGCCGAGCGCCACGCGCGCGAGAAGCAGGTTCCCGTACGACCCCACGAGGCCGCTCCAGAAGCTGGCCACGCTCCACAGGAAGATGCTGAACGCGAGCATCTTGATGCGGTTGACCCGGTCCACGAGGAAGCCCACCGGCAGGACCGCCAGCGCTCCGGCCAGCAGCGTGACCGAGTTGAGGAGCCCAACCTCGGTGTTGTCGATGCCGAGGGCGGGCTGCAGCTCGCCGGCGACCGCGCCGATCGTCGCGGCATCCGCGCTCGCCAGGGCGAGGACGGCTCCGAACAGGAAGATCACCCGCGCGCGGGCAGGACCCCCCACCGCGTGGACCATCTGCGCCTGCATCCGCCGCCCGATCCAGCGCGTGAGCGACAGGATGCCCGAGCCCATGGTGCGCAGGAACTCGTTGAAGTCCACGCCGCCAGCCTAGAGCGAGGACCCCAAAGAAAAAGGGCCGGCGCATCGAGCGCCGGCCCTATGACCTATGACCTATGACCCATGACCGCGGCTACGCAGTAGCCGCAGCAGGCTCCTCAATCCGCCGCGGCATCAGCACCTCACGCGCAATCACAAGCCGCTGAATCTGCGACGTGCCCTCGTAGAGCTGCATGATCTTCGCGTCGCGCATCAGCTTCTCCACCGGGTACTCCTTGATGAAGCCGTAGCCGCCGTAGACCTGCACGGCGTCGACGGTCACCTCCATCGCGCTGTCCGCGGCGAAGCGCTTGGCGTGCGAGGACTCGAGCGTGTTCCGCTTGCCCTGGTCCATCAGCGCGGCGCCCTGCCAGGTGAGCAGGCGCGCGGCCTCGATCTTCGTGGCCATGTCCGCGATCATGAACTGGATCGCCTGGTGCATGGCGATCGGCACGCCGAACTGCACGCGCTCCTTCGAGTAGTCGCGGGCGAACTCGAACGCGGCACGCGCGATACCCACCGCCATCGCGGCCACGCCGGGGCGCGTGCGGTCGAGCGTCATCATCGCGAGCTTGAAGCCCTTGTTCTCCTCGGGAATCGTGACGTCGTTGAACGAGATCGTGGCCGTGTTGGAGGCGCGCTGCCCGAGCTTGTCCTCCTTC
>JAICJR010000224.1 GCA_025928345.1 Thermoleophilaceae bacterium
ACGATGGCCGCGCTCCTCAACTTCGCGGGCGCGTTCATCTCGTTGAAGGTGGCCGCCACCGTGGGCAGCGGCATCGTCGAGTCGAGCGCCGTCACGCCGACGATCGTGTTCGCCGGCCTCATCGGCGCGATCGCATGGAACCTGATCACCTGGTACTTCGGCCTGCCCTCGAGCTCTTCGCACGCGCTGATCGGCGGCCTCGTGGGCTCGATGATCGCGGCCACCGGAACCGGGAACGTGATCGCCAGCGGGCTCGTGGGGAAGGTGATCATCCCCGCGCTGATCGCGCCGGTACTCGCGTTCCTCGTGGCCGTGATCGGAATCCTCGTGGTCTATCGCGTGGTGGCCGCGCTCCGTCCGGGGCCGGTCACGAAGGGCTTCAAGCTCGGGCAGATCGCATCGGGCGGGCTGCTCGCGCTCGCGCATGGCACGAACGACGCGCAGAAGACGATGGGCGTGATCACCCTCGCGCTGATCGCGCACGGCGACATCTCCCCGAACAACTTCCACGTGCCCCAGTGGGTCGTGATCGCGGCCGCCAGCGCAATCGCCCTCGGCACCTACAGCGGCGGTTGGCGCATCATCCGGACGGTCGGCAGCCGCATCATCAAGATGGACAGCGCGCAGGGCTTCTCGGCGCAGGGCGCGGGCGCCGCGGTGATTCTCGCGGCGTCTCATTACGGCTACCCGCTGTCCACCACGCACGTGATCTCCGGTGGCGTGATGGGGGCGGGTGCCGCCAAGAGGCTTTCGGCGGTTCGCTGGGGCGTGGCCGGCAACATCGTCGCCGCATGGTTGGTCACGATCCCGGCGGCGGGACTGATGGGGGCGCTCACATACGGGATCACCCGCATCTTCGGCACGGGCGCCGTGGGCCCTCTCGTCGTGTCCATCGTGCTGCTACTGGCGATCGTCGCGGTCTTCGCGCGGCGCCTGCAGCACGGGCCGGCGCTCACGGCGGAGGCGTGATGGTTCCGTTCGCCAGCCAGCTCGTCGACTGGGCCGCGCTCGGCAAGGTGGTGGCGGCGTCGCTCGTCGCCGGCATCGGCGTCACCGGGGCGTTCTCCCTCGCCATTTTGGGCACCACCCGCTCGGTCGAGATGCGTCGCGCGCGGCGCAGCGTCGAGGCGAGCGCGTTCGCGGTGCTCGGCGTGCTGGCCGCCGCGCTGTGCGTCGGCGCCGTCGTCGTCGGCATCATCGTGATGTCGTCGAAGTAGCCGCCGCGGCTACGCGAGGGCGACGAGACGCTCGAGGTCGCTCTCGTCGTTCCACGCGCCCACTGACGCGCGCACGAGGCCGGTGCCCGGGATGAAGCGCACCACCACGTCCTGCTCGCCCATCCGCGTGGCCGTCGCCTCGCAGTCGTCGTCGCGCCAGGACACGAGCGTGGAGCGGCCGCGTGGCTGCACCTCACGGCCGCGCTCGGAGAGCATCTGCACGAGCTGGTCGGCGAGCGTGGCGGCGCGGTCGTGCACCCAGTCCCAGCCGGCCTCGTCGAACAGCTCGAGCGCGCTCACCGACCACGCCGCCGACGAGCTGGCGAGCAGCCCGAGGTCGAGCCTGCGCGCGTCGGGCTGGAGCGGCGACTCGAGCGCGTTCGAGCTGTCCACGAGCGTGCTGTAGCCGAACCAGCGCGGCTCGATCTCCTCGAGCCGCTCCCTGCTCACGTAGAGGCAGCCGGTGCCGTCCGGCCCGCACAGCCACTTCTGGCCCGATGCCGCGTAGAAGTCGCAGCCGAGCTCGCGCGGGTGCGTGGGCACGGCGCCGATGCCCTGGGCGCCGTCGAGCAGGAACGGCACCTTCGTTTCGCGGAGCGCCTTTGCGTCTACGAGTTGTCCGTTCACCCACGACACGTGCGAGGTCGCAACCAGCCGCGTGTCGCTCGTTACCGCGTTCGCGAGCTCGGCGAACGGCGCCTGCCTGATCGTGATGCCGCAGCGCTTTCTTGCCGCCGCAAGCGGTGCCAGCAGGCCGGGATGCTCCTCGTCGCTCGTGAGCAGCTCGTCGCCCGGCTTGAGGTCGAGCCCGCCGAGCACGATGTTCACCCCGTCCGTGGTGGAGTGGGTGAGCGCGACCTCCTCCGGCGAGCATTCGAGGAGGCTTGCCAGGAGCTCCCGACGCCGCTGCATCAGCGCGATGAGGCCGTCGAAGTGGTCGTGCCCCGAGCGCCCGGTCTCGAGCTCGTGGCGCATGCGTTCGCGCGCGGCGGCGATCGCGCGTTTCGGCACCGGGCCGTCCGTGCCCGCGTTGAGATACGCGCGGCGCTCGAACACCGGGAATTCAGCACGGAAGGCTGCTGGGTCCATGGCGAGGCCGCATGTTAGGTTGCAGGGCGTGATCGTCGAGCGCTCGATGCACCCGGACTGGCTCTCAAACGCCTACATGGTCGCCGACGAGCCCGGCGGTTTCGCAGTAATCATCGACTCGGGCGGCCCTTCGGGCCCGCTCGTCGAGGCGATCGACCGCAACGGCATCGCGCCGCGCTACCTGCTGCTGACCCACCACCACGGCGACCACGTGGCGGAGAACCACGTGTACAAGGAGCGCTACGACGTCGAGATCCTGGCCGACCCGGTCGAGTCCGAGGCGCTGATGGACGTCGATCGCCACATCATGGGCGGCGAGACGCTCAAGGTGGGCGGCCTGCAGATCCAGGCGATCTCGACTCCCGGACACACCGCCGGGATGCTCTCGTTCCTCATCAACGACGAAGAGGTGTTCACCGGCGACACGCTCTTCAAGGGCTCCGTGGGCGGAGTGCGCGCGCCCGGTTCGACCACCTTCGAGGACCTCAAGCACTCGATCATGGACGTGCTGATGAAGCTGCGTCCCGAGGTGGTGATCCGCCCCGGGCACACAGACCCCACCACGATCGGCGACGAGTGGGAGAACAACGCCTTCATCCGCGTATGGCGCGGCCTCGATTCCGAGTCAGACGAGCAGTGCACCGTCGAGGGCGAGCCGGCGACGCTCGTGCTGTGGGCACCGGACTACGACGGCGGCCACAAGGCCTGGGTGCGCTGGGAGAACGGCAAGGACGACATCGTGCCGGGCTCCCGCGTGCAGCGCGGCTGAGCGCCGGGCCCCGCGGGTGGCGGAGGTAGTCCGATTTGCGGTCGTTCAGAGCCTGAACGATCCGCTCACGCCCTTGCCCGCCGCAGAGCGAAATCCAGACGGGCGTGCCAGCTGCCGCGCAGAGTTCTTTTTCGGATAGTCCCAACTTGGGACTACCGCGGGAGGAAGTGCCAATCGTGCACGGCCCGCCCCGCAGACACACTTCCCTTCTGCGCAATGCGTGCGTGCAGCAACCACATGTCACATCAGCTGACGGTTCTGGGCAAGCTCTGGCCCGACGACCCCCCAAAACACTCGCGCATCGCTGATATGTGGTTGCTGCACGCACGTTTTGTTTAGAGGGATGGGTGCCGTCGGGCGCCGCTCGCTAGTTTCCACTCCCCAATGAAGGTGATCCTCCCTGACGGCAAGGAGCTGGAGCTCCAGACCGGCGCCACCGGCGCGGATGCTGCGCGCGCCATTGGCGAGGGCCTCGCTCGCGCGGCGCTCGCGATCAAGGTGGATGGCGAGCTTCGTGATCTGAGCCGCGAGCTCGAGGATGGCGCCAAGATCGACATCGTCACGGATCGCACCGATGGCGCCCTCGATCTCCTCCGCCACGACACCGCGCATGTGCTCGCCGAGGCCGTGCTCGAGCTCTATCCCGGCACCCAGGTGACCATCGGACCGCCGATCGAGGACGGCTTCTACTACGACTTCGACTTCCCCGACGACGTGAAGATCTCGGACGCCGACTTCGAGCGCATCGAGCAGAAGATGCGCGAGCACATCAAGGCGGACGAGCACTTCGAGCGCAGCGAAGTGTCAGCGGAGGAAGCGATCGAGCGCTTCAAGAATGAGGGCCAGGACTACAAGGTCGAGCTCATCCAGGACCTGGGCGAGCCGACCGTGTCCCTTTACAAAAACGGTCCCTTCACCGATCTCTGCCGCGGCCCACACGGGCCGAGCACCAAGCGCATCAAGGCGTTCAAGCTGATGTCCACCGCCGGCGCATACTGGCGCGGCGACTCGAACCGCCCGATGCTCACCCGCATCTACGGCACCGCGTTTTTCTCCAAGGACGACCTCGATGCCCACCTCGAGCGCCTCGAGCAGGCGCGCGCGCGAGATCACCGCAAGCTCGGCAAGGAGCTGAACCTGTTCATGTTCAGCGAGCTCGCTCCCGGCTTCCCGTTCTGGCAGCCGGCCGGCACCCACGTCTGGAACGAGCTCACCGAGCTCTGGCGCACCGAGAACGTCGCGCGTGGCTACACGGAGGTGCGCACGCCGATCCTCTACGACGTCGACCTGTGGAAGCAGTCGGGCCACTGGGACAAGTTCCGCGACAACATGTACTTCACCGAAGCGGAGGGCAAGCCCATGGGCCTGAAGCCCATGAACTGCCCGGCGCACATCCAGATCTACAAAGAGGAGCGCCGCTCCTACCGTGACCTGCCCGTGCGCTACGCGGAGCAGGGCCTCGTCCACCGTCACGAGCCGAGCGGGACGCTGCACGGCCTCCTCAGGGTGCGCTCGATCACCCAGGACGACGCCCACATCTTCTGCACCGAGGAGCAGATCCAGGACGAGGTGGTCGCCTGCCTCAACTTCGGCTTCTTCTTCTAC
>JAICJR010000313.1 GCA_025928345.1 Thermoleophilaceae bacterium
AGCACGGCCGCGGTCTCGCCGACGCCGAACGGCCGCAGCCGCATCGCCAGCTCGTCGGGGTCGAGGCGCCCGGTGAGCGCCTCGGCGAGCACGTCGCCCGCCAGCCGGCGCTCGGTGTCGCGCACCACGCGCTGGCGCATCAGCTCGAGCGCCACGACGGTCACCGCCTGCTGGAGGATCAGCCGCTCGAAGTCGCCGAGCCCGCCCGTGTCGCGCACCGCGACGAGCCACGCCTGGGGCGCCCCGCTTCCGCGCGTGGCCACCGGCAGCGCGAGCGCCCGCCCCGACAGCTCCGGGTGCTCGGGCGCGAACGTGACCGGCTGCGTGCGCGTGCCGTTGCTGCCGCTCGGCTGCGCGCTCCGCTGGGCCACCTCCTCCTGAAGGGCCGCGAGCTGCTCCTCGGTGAGCTCGCGCCGGAACGCCTTCGCGGTGAGCGTCTCACCGCGCGCGCTGAGCACGAGCACCGCGCCGCCGATCGTCGCCGCCAGCGCCCGCACCACCTCGGCGAGCCCGCGCTCCTCGAGCACCAGGCGCTCGAGCCGCTTCTGAATCGCGATGCCGCGCTGAAGCACCTCGTACTGCTCGTTCACGAGGCGCGTGAACGCCTTTTCGGTGATGGCGATGAATGGCAGGTCGTACGGCACCTCGAACAGCGGGAAGCCGAGGTTGCGCCCCTCGTCGAGCAGCGCCTCGGGAACCGCCTCGTGGTTGAACCCGGTGCCGAAGCCGAGCCCGGCCAGGTGGTGTGCGGAGAGGCGCGCGATGAACTCGCGCTGCTTCTCCGGCGTGTCGAGCTGGATCCCCGTGGTGAGTAGGAGCTCGCCGCCCGAGAGCCACGGCGTGGGGTCGAGCAGCTCGGTGATGTGCACCCAGCGGACGGGAGCCTCGGCAGCCTCCTCGCCTGTCAGCAGCTCCAGGCCTGTGTCCTGGACGAGCCGCTGGACTGTGAGCAACTCAGCCTCCTACTAATGCTTGACGATTCGCTCCCAGGCTTCGGTCAGCACTGGGCGGATCACGGATTCGATCTCGGCGAACTGCTCGGGTCCGGCTATGAGCGGCGGGGAGAACTGGATCACCGGGTCGCCGCGGTCGTCGGCGCGGCAGATCAGCCCGCGCTTGTAGAGCTCGCCCGACAGGAAGCCGCGCAGGAGCTGCTCCGACTCCTCGTCGTTGAAGCTCTCCTTGGTCTCCTTGTCCTTCACGAGCTCGATCGCGTGGAAGTAGCCGGCCCCGCGCACGTCGCCCACGATCGGCAGGTCGTTCTTGAGACCGTCGAGCATCGCGCGGAACTCGCCCTCGTGCTCGCGCACGCGGCCGCAGAGGTCCTCCTTCTCGAAGATGTCGAGGTTGGCCATCGCCACCGCGGCGGACACCGGATGGCCGCCGAACGTGAGCCCGTGGGTGAACATGCTGGTGCCGGACGCGAACGGCTCGAACACCTTGTCGGAGGCGATCACGGCGCCCATCGGCGCGTATGCCGAGGTGAGGCCCTTCGCGGTGGTGATGATGTCGGGCTCGAAGCCGTAGCGCTCGCAGCCGAAGTAGTGGCCGATGCGGCCCCATGAGCAGATCA
>JAICJR010000234.1 GCA_025928345.1 Thermoleophilaceae bacterium
CCAGCGCCCGTGGTGGACCCCCCGCGCGCGGCGCGGTTCGTTCGCGCGCTTCCGCGGGATCCTCCTCGAGCACCACGCCGGCGAGTTCCCGCTCTGGCTCGCGCCGGTGCAGGCGCTGATCCTGCCGATCGCGGATCGCCACGAGGACTACGCGCGCGAGGTGGAGAAGCAGCTCGAAGGCGTGCGAGTGGAGGTGGACGACCGCACGGAGTCGGTGGGCAAGAAGATCCGCGAAGGCGAGCTGCGGAAGGTGCCGTACATGCTCGTGGTGGGGGACAACGAGGCCGAAGCCGGCCAGGTATCCGTGCGGCGCCACCGCGAGGGCGACCTCGGCGCCATGAGCGTGGACGACTTCCTCACCCGCGCGCGCGAGGAAATCACCCAACGGGTGTAAACGGCCCACGGGTAGTGGACAAGCCGTCGCACAGCTATACTCGCCTGTCGAATGCGGGGCACCAACACACTGCGCCATCCGAGCTGACGCGCCGTGCCCTGCCCATCTGTCGTCGCCCTCTCTATTTGCCTTTGACGTCTAGCCCGCTTAAGTCTTAGTGCCGATCCCTCGTAGGTTCGATCGGCGCCCGCCCGAGCGGGATCAGACGCGTATTAACGAGCGCATCCGCGTGCCCGAGGTGCGGCTCATCGGCGACGACGGCCAGCAGGTGGGCGTCGTCAAGACCGACCAGGCGCTGCGTTACGCGCAGGAGCGCGACCTCGACCTCGTGGAGGTGGCTCCCGAGGCGCGGCCGCCGGTGGTGCGCGTGCTCGACTACTCGAAGTACAAGTACGAGCAGGAGCAGAAGGCCAAGGCCGCCCGCCGGCACCAGAAGCAGATCACGATCCGCGAGATCAAGCTCCGGCCGAAGATCGCCACCGCCGACTACGAGACGAAGAAGGGCCACGTTCGGCGCTTCCTCGGCAACCAGGACAAGGTCAAGATCACGATCATGTTCCGCGGTCGCGAGACCACGCACCCCGAGCGCGGCGAGCAGCTGCTCATGCGCCTCGCGGAGGACGTGGCGGACCTCGGCGCGATCGAGCAGCGTCCGAACCTGGACGGCCGCAACATGACGATGGTGCTCGGCCCCACGAAGCAGAAGGAAGCCGCAGAGGACGACTCCGAGCAGAAGCGCGATCCGAGCGGGGGCAAGGACAGCCGCCGCAACCGCGCCGCGGCCGCCGGCACAGAGGACTCAGAGCCTTCCTCCGAGCCACCGGCCGCGCCGCCCGCGGAAGAAGAAATTCGCCGCTCTGCTTGAATAGGGCCTTCGCATGCCCAAGATGAAGACCCATTCGGGCGCCAAGAAGCGCTTCAAGATCACCGCCAAGGGCAAGGTCCGCGGCCGTCACGCGATGACCTCGCACATCCTCGGTAAGAAGAACGCGAAGCGCAAGCGCCGTCTCTCGGAGCCTGTGGCCATCTCCGATCACGACGCCCCGCGCATCAAGGAGCTGCTGCGCAAATGAGCCGCGTCAAGCGCTCAGTCCATGCACGCAAGAAGCGCCGCGCCACGCTCGAGCGCGCCAAGGGCTACCGCGGCGAGGCCCATTCGAGCTACCGCCGCGCGAAGGAGGCCCTGCTCAAGGCCGACAGCTACGCGTACCGCGACCGCCGCAACCGCAAGCGCGACTTCCGCCGCCTGTGGATCACCCGCATCAACGCCGCCGCGCGCCGTGAGGGCATGACCTACGGGCAGTTCATGCATGGCCTGCGGCTCGCCGAGATCGAGCTCGACCGCAAGATCCTCGCGGACATCGCCGTCCGCGATCCCGAGACCTTCCGACGTTTTGCCGAGCGCGCCCGGGAGGCGGCCGCTGCCTGATCGCAGCCGGACCGCAGGAACCACTCCCAGGGCGCCCAGAGAGGCGCCCTTTTTCGTTTCATGATCACTTCAGCCCAAAACGAACAGCTCAAGACCATCCGGAAGCTTCATGAGAAGAAGCATCGGGAGCGGCTTGGGCTGTTCGTGGCCGAGGGGGAGGACCTGGTGAACGCCGCCGCAGCGGCGGGCTGGAAGCCGGAGAGCCTGCTGGTGGCGGGCGAGAACGTCGACCCTGACCTGCTTGCGGGGGTGAGCTCCCTTGGCTCGGGCACGAGGGTGATCGGCGTCTACAGGCAGAGATGGTCCTCGCCCGGCGGAGACCTCGCCGTGTATCTCCACGGCGTGCACGACCCGGGCAACGTGGGCGCCGTGATCCGCTCCGCGCACGCGCTGTGCGACGGGCCGGTGATCCTGGGACCGGACTGCGCCGACCCCTGGTCGCCCAAGGCGGTGCGCGCGAGCATGGGCTCCGTGTTCGCCCGGCCGCCGGCGCGCGCAGGGTTCTCCGAGCTGTCCGGCACGACCATCGCGCTCGAGCGCGGAGCGGGGCTGGCGCTCGATCAGGTGCAGGCCGAGCCGCCGGTGATCGTCTGCCTCGGCGCAGAGCGCGAAGGACTTCCCGCCGCCGTAGCCGAACAGGCCGGGATGCGCGCCGAGATCCCGCTCCGCCCTGACGGTCCCGACTCGCTCAACGTCGCGATGGCGGCCACGGTGGCCCTCTACGACCTCGGCAATAGGATGGCCGCCGATGGCTGACCTCCAAGCGCTGCGCGAAGAGGCCGAGTCCGCGATCGCGAGCGCGGGTTCGGCGGCCGAGCTCGAGGAGCTCCGCGTGCGCTACCTCGGCCGCAAGGCCGAGCTGACCCAGACGCTCCGCGGCATCGGCGAGCTCGCGCCCGAGGAGCGCGGCCCGGTGGGCAAGGCCGCGAACGCGGTGCGGGTGGCGCTCGAGGCGCAGCTCACGCAGCGCACGCAGGAGCTCGAGGCGAGCGAGCTCGACTCGCGCCTCGCCGCCGACCGCATCGACGTCACGCTGCCCGGCGACCCGCCGAGCCCCGCCGGGCACCTCCACATCGTGAGCCAGACGCGCCGCGAGATGGAGGACATCTTCATCGGCCTCGGTTTCAACGTGGTGGAGGGGCCGGAGGTGGAGTTCGACCACTACAACTTCACCACCCTCAACATCCCGCCCAACCATCCGGCGCGGGCGCTGCAGGACACGTTCTACCTGTCGCCGGACGTGGTGCTGCGCACGCACACCTCGCCGATGCAGACGCGCTCGATGGAGGTGAAGGCGCCGCCGATCTACATCGTGGTGCCGGGGCGCGTGTACCGGCGCGACTCGGACGCCAGCCACACGCCGATGTTCCACCAACTCGAGGGGCTGGCGGTGGACGAGAGCATCACGCTCGCGGACCTGCGCGGTGTGCTGCTCGAGTTCGCGCGCGCGATGTTCGGCCCGGAGCGCGAGGTGCGGCTGCGCTCCGGCTACTTCCCGTTCACCGAGCCGAGCGTGGAGGTGGACATCTCCTGCTTCAACTGCGGCGGGTCGGGGTGGATCGGCTCACAGAGGGATTCCCTCTGCAAGGGGTCGGGCTGGATCGAGATCTTGGGCTCCGGAATGGTCGACCCGAACGTCTACGGCTTCGTGTCCGAGATGGGCTACGACCCCGAGAAGGTCTCCGGCTTCGCGTTCGGCATGGGCATCGACCGCATCGCGATGCTCAAGTACGGCATCCCTGACCTCCGCCTGATGTTCGAGAACGACCTTCGCTTTTTGGAGCAATTCTGAGATGAAGGTCCCGCTTTCCTGGCTGCGCTCCTACTGCGATCCCGGGCTCCCCACCGAGGAGCTTGGGGAGCGGCTTGCGTCAATCGGGCTTCAGCCGGAACGGATCGACCGGGTGGGAGTGGGGGACGTTTCCGCGTTCGTGGTTGGTCGCGTCCTGTCGTGCGAGAAGCATCCGGACGCCGACCGGCTGTCGGTGTGCATGGTCGACGACGGTTCGGGCGAGGAGCGCCAGATCGTCTGCGGCGCGCCCAACGTCGCTGCCGGCCAGACGGTGGCGGTGGCGCGGCCCGGTGCCGTGATGCCGGACGGCCAGACCCTCGGCGAGGCGAAGCTCCGAGGGGCGAAGTCGAGCGGCATGATCCTCGCCGAGGACGAGGTCGGGATCAGTCACGACCACGCGGAGACGATGGTGCTCGCGGACGGTCTCGCCCCGGGCACGCCGCTCACCGAGGCGCTCGTGATCGAGGACGAGGTGCTCGACCTCGAGGTGAACCCCAACCGCCCGGACGCCCTGTCCGTGTACGGCGTGGCGCGCGACGTGCACGCGTTCTCGCGCGCGCCACTGGCCGAGGACCCGACCGCGGCCGACACGGAGCCATCGGGCACGGACACCGCGGATGACCACGTGAGCATCACGATCGACCCTGAGATCTGCCTCCGCTTCACAGCACGTGTGTTCGAGGACGTGAAGATCGGCCCGTCGCCGCTGTGGCTCAAGCAGCGCCTGACCGCGGCCGGGCAGCGGCCGATCTCGAATGTCGTGGACATCACCAACTACGTGATGCTCACGACCGG
>JAICJR010000042.1 GCA_025928345.1 Thermoleophilaceae bacterium
GGGCGGTGCATGAGCGCGCGGGCGAGCAGGAGGCGCCGGCGCATTCCGCCGCTCAGCTTGGGCGTGCGCACGTCGGCCTTCGCGCGCAGGTCGAACGCGTCGATCATCTCGGCGGCGCGTCGCTCGGCGTCGGCCTTCGTCATCCCGAAGTAGCCGCCGTGGTAGACGAGCGTCTCCTCGACCGTGAGGAAGCGGTCGAGGTTGATGTCCTGCTCGGCGAGGCCGACCCAGCGGCGCGCCTTGATCGAGTCGGCCCGCTCGCCGAACACGCGCACGTCGCCGGACGTGACGCGGATGAGGTTGCACACCGCGCTGATCAGCGTGGTCTTGCCGGCGCCGTTCGGCCCGAGCAGGCCGAAAAACGCGCCGTCGGGCACGGTCAGGTCGAAGTCCTGGAGCGCGACCGTGCCGTCGTCGTAGTGCTTGGTCAGCGCCTCCAGGTGGAGGGCAGGCGTCACGGCACCTAACGTAGCGACCGCCCGTAGTGGCGCTCGTAGTACTCCCTGTACTCGCCGCTGCGGATCGGCTCCCACCACCACTCGTTGTCGCGGTACCAGTCGACCGTCCGCGGCAGCCCGTCCGCGAAGCGCGTGAGCGGTTCCCACCCGAGCTTGCGGACCTTGTCGGACGACAGCGAGTAGCGGCGATCGTGCCCGGGGCGATCGGTCACGTGCTCGATGAGTGAGTCGTCTCGGCCGGTCAGCTCGAGGATGCGCCGCACGACCTCGATGTTCTCCTCCTCGTCCGGGCCGCCCACGTTGTAAGCCTGCCCGGGCTCGCCCTTTTGAAGCACCGTGTCGATCGCGCGGGAGAAGTCCTCTGCGTAGAGCCAGTTGCGCACCTGCCGGCCGTCGCCGTAGACGGGCAGATGGTCGCCCGCCAGTGCGTTGAGGACACAGAGCGGGATGAGCTTCTCCGGGTACTGGCGCGGGCCGTAGTTGTTCGAGCCGCGGCAGATCAGCGCCTCGATCCCGTAGGTGTGCACGTGTGCGGACACGAGCAGGTCGCCCGCGGCTTTGGTCGCGCTGTAGGGAGACGAGGGGTTGAGCGGCGAGGTCTCCGTGAACGACCCCTCCTCGATCGACCCGTACACCTCGTCGGTGGACACCTGCACGTAGCGGCTCACCCCGAGCTCTCGGGTTGCGTCGAGCAGCACTGATGTGCCGATCACGTGCGTCCGGGCGAACACGTCCTGGTCGGCGATCGAGCGATCCACGTGCGACTCCGCGGCGAAGTTGACGACGGCATCGCATCCCTCCATCGCCTCGCGCACCACGCGCGGATCTTCGATCGCGCCCTCGATGAAGGTGATGCGGCCCTCCACCTCGGCCAGGTTCTCCCGCCTGCCCGCGTACGTGAGCTTGTCGAGCACCGCGAGGTCGTCGTCCGGGCGCGCGTCGAGAACCACGCGCACATACGTCGACCCGATGAACCCGGCGGCGCCGGTGACCAGCAGCTTCACGCAGCCACCGAGCGCTCGGCGAGGTAGCTCGCCAGCCCTTCCTTCCAGTGGGGGAGATAGAGCGCCTCCTGCCTCTCGGTGTCGAGCACCGAGTAGGCGGGGCGCGGCGCCGGGCGGCCGAACTCGTCCGTGGTGCACGACATCACTCGGCACTCCACGCCTGCCTGACTGAAGATCTCCTGCGCGAACTCGAACCACGAGCACTCGCCCTGGCTGGCGATGTGGTGGATGCCGTATGCCTCCGTGTCGAGCAGGCGCACGAGTGCGTCCGCCAAGTGAGCCGTGTAGGTCGGGCAGCCCACTTGGTCGCGCACCACAAGCACCTCGCCGTGATCGCTGGCGAGCGACAGCATCGTCTCCACGAAGTTCCGCCCCGATGTGCCGAACAGCCACGCGGAGCGCACGATGTAGTGACGCGGATTGCCCTCCGCCGTCTCGCGCTCGCCGGCGAGCTTCGACTGCCCGTACACCGACTGCGGCCGCGGCTCGTCCGACTCCACGTAGGGCTCGATCTTCGAGCCGTCGAACACGTAGTCGGTGGACGGATAGAGCACGCGCGCGCCGATCTCCGCCGCCGCCGCGGCCACGTTGGCCGCGCCCTCCGCGTTCGCTTCCATCGCGGCGTCGAGCTCGTCTTCCGCCCCGTCCACGTCCGTGTACGCGGCGCAGTTCACCACCGCGTCCGGGCGCTCCTGCAGGACCGCGCGCATGACGGCTTGGCGGTCGGTGACGTCGACGTCCGAGCGCGCCAGACCCGCCACCTCGTGATTCACGAACTCCGCGGCGCGCACCACGTCCGTTCCAAGCATCCCGGCGGCGCCGGTGACAAGAACCTTCACGCCCGTAGGGATATCAGGCCGGCAGGGTTCGGGCAGTTGCCTCTTTCCGCAGCCCCGCCGATTCGTCAAAAAATTTCACCCCCAGTCAAAAAAGTTGACCCACCATCAAATTTGTTGTCAAAGAGATTGCTGGGTGAGCAAATTGTTTGACCACCGCTAAAAGTTTGTGACGAATCGGCGGGGCTGCGCGCGGAGGGTCACCGCGCGGGTTAGGTTGGGCGCATGGGCAAGCGCCGGTATCGATTCGACCCGCTGCGCAGCGGCTATGCGGCCGGGATGGGCCGCACCGATCCGTACCACTGCGAGTGGGGCGTGATCGTCGGCGATCGGATTCGCCGGCTAAGGCGGGAACGCGACATGACGCTCTATGAGCTGTGCGCGGCGGTGGACAAGCCGGATGGCGGCAACTACACGCCGGGCTTCTTCTCCCGGCTCGAGCGCGGCTGGGCTAGCGGGCCGCTCGTGACCTACGTGGAGGTGGCGGCTCAGTTCGGCATTCAGCCCGGTGCCCTGCTTGGGCCGGACGATGCTCAGCGCGAGGTGAGCCAGGCGGAGATGACCTTGGTCGAGTTGATCAGGCGCATGCGGATTACGCCCGCTGAGGCGATCGCGCGGCTCGCGCGGCTTGGCGAGGACGCCGGGCTCGCCGGCTAGAGAATTTCGATCTCGGCGTTGTCACCGACCACGAAGCGGTAGGCGCGAGGCATGGCGGGGCTGTGCGAGATCGCCACGTTCTTGCCCACGAGGCTCGCCTCGATGCGGCCTTCGAGGTCGCGGATCGAGGAGCCCTCGAGCACGATCGAGTACTCCACCTCGGCGCTTTCGATTCGAACGGACGGGCCGATGGCGGTGTAGGGGCCGATGTAGGCGTCCTGCAGGACGGCGTCGGCGCCGATGATCGCCGGGCCGCGCACGGTGGCGCGCTCGAGGCGCGCGCCCGGTTCCACGACCACGCGACCTTCCACGCGCGAGTCGATGAGCTCGCCGTCGATGCGCTCCTCGAGGTCGTCGAGGATCAGGTGGTTGGCCTCGAGCATGTCCTGCACCTGCCCGGTGTCCTTCCACCAGCCGTGCACGATGTGCGGGTCCACGCGCTGCCCGCCGTCCACGAGGTGCTGGATGGCGTCGGTGATCTCGAGCTCGCCGCGGCCGCTCGGCTCGATCGCGCGGGCGGCGTCGAAGACCGAGGGCGTGAACATGTACACGCCCACGAGCGCGAGGTTCGAGCTCGGGTTCTGAGGCTTCTCGACGAGGCGCGCCACGCGGTTCGAGCCGTCGAGCTCCGCCACGCCGTAGTTCTCTGGGTCGTTCACGGGCGTGAGCAGGATGAGCGCGTCGGGCTCCTCGCTGCGGAAGGTGGAAACGAGCTCGGTCACGCCATCGCGCAGCAGGTTGTCGCCGAGGTACATGACGAACGGCGATTCCCCGAGAAACGGCTCCCCCGTCAGCACGGCGTGCGCGAGCCCGAGCGGCGCTTCCTGCTCGATGTAGGTGATCGAGACGCCGAAGCGGTCGCCGTCGCCGGCGGCCTTGCGGATCTCGCCGCCTGTCTCGGGCGAGATGATGATCCCGATCTCGTCGATGCCCGCGGCGGCGAGCGCCTCGATCCCGTAATAGAGCACCGGTTTGTTCGCCACGGGGACGAGCTGCTTGGCGCTCGTGTAGGTGATCGGCCGCAGTCGCGTGCCGGTGCCGCCGGACAGGATGAGGCCCTTGAGGCGTTCCATCAGTAGGTGCCGCCGAGCTTGGTGTGGTCCCAGGAGACGGTGCGCGTGGGGGTGAAGGTGAGGCCCACGCGCTTCTGCGCCTGCTTGCGGACCATCTCCTCGACGTCCGGATTCATCTCCGCATAGCGCTCGAACAGAGCCATCCCGTACTTCTCCACCTCGGCTGGGTCGTGCTCGAGCGTGACGTCGCACTCGAGCATCACGCCGCGTAACTCGTGGTAGAGGACGCCGGCCTCGATCTGGAGCGTGGCGCGCGGGTCGCGCTCCAGGTTCTTCGCCTTCTGCGACTTCGCGTACGTCCAGCTGCGCAGCACGAGCCCGTCCGCCACGTACCAGAGCGGCACGAGGTGCGGCCGGCCGCGCGGGCCGAGGGTCGCCACGCTCACGATCATCTGCTCCGCGACGAACGCGCGCAGCTCGTCGTCCGACATCTCGATCTGGTTGCGGCGCGAGGGCATCGGAAGTTGAAACCTACGTTGGATCGAGGTGGAGCGTGTGGGCCGCCGGCTGGCCGAACTCGTAGCTCACGCCGGCGTGCCAGTCCTCGAGCAGGTCGTCGTAGTGCGGGCTCGACGGCTGCCCCGACTGGCCGGTCATGTGCTGCCAGCGGCTGCGCTCGGGATTGCCAAGGTCCGCGAGCAGGCGGTACGACGGCGCCCAGCGGCCGGTGTAGTCGCCCGCGTGCGGGACGAAGCCCACCTGGCACACCGTCTCCTGCCCGCCGCCCGCGGGGAGGCGACGCGAGAGCAGGCGGTCGAGGAGCTTCGACAGGCGGCTCGTCCCCTCGCCGAGCGGGTGCGTGAACGCGAGGCCGTGCACGCGGCCCCAGGTCCAGCCGGAGGGGTCGGGGCCGTGGCGCTCCTCGAGCTCGTCGAGGGCGGCGCTGAGCGAGTCGAGCGCGAGGTCGTCCCACGAGCGGCCGCCGATCAGCTCGGGGTCGGCTTCATCCCACAGCTCGATCAGCCGTGCCTGGAAGCGCCAGGGGGAGGACACGATCGGGGTGAAGCCGAGCTGGGAGCGCGAACGCCAGCGCTCGGCGTAGTCGGGGTCGCCGATCACGGCCTCGGACACCGCCCGCGCGAAGTGCGCGGTGAAGACCGCGTAGATGGTGCCGGCGATCGTGTCGGGCGAAAGCTTGTGGTCCCAGCTCTTCAGCCGCTCGATCGCGCGCACCTCGCGCTGGGTGGACGGTCGCAGGCGGGCGAGGCGGTGGGCGGTCTGCTCGCCAGGGATGGAGTGGAGGTCGAGCTGGATGCGCGCGAAGTCGTCGAGCGAGTGCTTGTCGCGCCCGGCGAGCAGCTCCTCGATCCGCGCGGCGCGGTAGCCGTCGAGGTATTCGCTCGTGATGTGATGCGGGTAGTCGTCCGGCGCGATGCGGTTGTTCGCCGTCACGAGCACGCCGCCGGGCGGGTTCACCATCTCCGGCAGCTCGTCGTAGGGGACGTAGCCATCCCACTCGTACTCGCCGGTCCAGCCCGGCTTGGGAAGGTCGGGGCAGCCGCCGCGCCGGATCGGGATCTTGCCGACGAGCTTGTAGCCGATGTTGCCGGAGTCGTCGGCCCAGATCATGTTCATCGCGGGAACGCCGTA
Source organism: Thermoleophilaceae bacterium (assembly GCA_025928345.1). Classification (GTDB taxonomy): domain Bacteria; phylum Actinomycetota; class Thermoleophilia; order Solirubrobacterales; family Thermoleophilaceae; genus JAICJR01. Next base: position 5,619 of record JAICJR010000042.1, read on the forward strand.
GTCGCGGAAGGCCTCGACCAGCTCGTCGCCTGTGCGGAAGGCGCCGGCGTCGATACCGGTGCTGTTGACCAGGGGCTCCTTGATCGCGGTCCAGGCGAGCGCGAGCGGCTGCGCGGTCTTCGCGGCGAGCACGTCGGTGACCACCGGCCCGTGGTGTGTCTCGCGCACCTCGAGCGGCTCGGGCGCGCGGCCGCGGATGGCGATCTCCTCGTGGTGGACCGTCACTGGGCGCCACTCGCCCTCGAACTCGTACTCCGGCCCGGCGGCGCCCTCGCGGATGCGCTCCACGAAGAGGTCTTGCACGTCCGCCATCACGTTCGTGAAGCTCCACGCGATGTGCCGCGTGTGCCCGATCACGATGCCGGGGAAGCCGGGCATCGAGCCACCGCGCAGCTCGAGCTCGGGGGTGGCGAGCTCGATCGTGTACCAGCTGTCAGGCATCGAGGTGGTGATGTGCGGGTCGCCCGCGAGGAGCGGCAGGCCGGTGGCCGAGCGTTCGCCGGACACGGCCCAGTTGTTCGATCCCGCCGGCTGAGGGGACCAGCCGATCGCCTCGCGCACCTGGGCGATCTGCTCAGCGAGGTCGAGCCCGCCGCCCGACCAGGCCACCCCCGGGTCCATCACGAGCGGGCTGCCGTGCGGGTACTGCGGCTCGAGCCGCGCAGTCTTCTCGGCGCCGATCTTCGCGACGAGCTCGGCCCTGAAGAGCTCAGTCTCCATGTTGGTCGAGAAGCCGAGCGCGATGATCTTGCGGACCACGAGGCTGTCCTGGAGGGTCCACGGCTCGGGATTGAGGCGCAGCAGTTGGTGCTCCAGCGGCGGCGCCTGCGCCTCCTCGATCGCGGCGTTCACCCCGGCTGCGTAGGCGGTGAGCACCTCGCGGTCGCGCGCGGAAAGCAGGCCGATCTCCTGGTCGGCGGAGCGGCGCAGGCCGAGCGTGCGCATGAGGCGGTCGACCTGGAGGCCGTCCTCGCCCGCGAACTCGGACACGCGTCCCGCGCCCACGCGGCGGTAGAAATCGAGCTGCCAAAGGCGGTCCTGTGCCTGCGCGAAGCCCTGTGCGAAGCAGAGGTCGGGCGTGGTGCGCGCCTCGATGCGAACGGCGCCGCGGACGTCGCGCTCGAGCGTGACGGTGTCTTCGAGCCCGCGCAGGCGGACGTGCCCGCTCGTCTGCGGCAGGGGCCGCCGGAACAACTGGTACCAGAGCCCGGCCGACCCGGCCGCGGCGAGCGCGCCGGCTACTGCGGCCGATGGTGGTCGTCTAGGGCCCACGAGTGGCCGATTCTGGCAGCTTCCGTCCGCCCCCCGGCCTACCGTCATTTAGTCCACCATGCAAACGCTCTGGCTACTCCTTGGAATGGCGATCGGCGGCGCTGCCGTCTGGTTCTTCATGCGCGCGCGCGTAAAGGGGGACGACCGCTTCGAGGCGCTCGCCTCGCGCGCGCTCCGTGATTCGAGCGAGTCGTTCCTTCAGCTCGCGAAGGCGGAGCTCGGCCAGCACCACGTCACCTCGCGCGAGGAGCTGGAGAAGCGGCAGCGCGCGGTCGAGCAGATCGTCAAGCCGATCGCCGAGTCGCTGGCGAAGGTCGACGGCAAGCTCGAGCTGCTCGAGCAGGCGCGACGTGAGTCGCACGGCAGCCTCACCGCGCATCTGCGCTCGGTCACCGAGACGCAGGAGAAGCTGCGCAGCGAGACGGCCAACCTTGTCACCGCGCTGCGCTCGCCGCACACGCGCGGCCGCTGGGGTGAGATCCAGCTTCGGCGGGTGTGCGAGATGGCCGGGATGATCGAGCGTTGCGACTTTGTCGAGCAGTCGAGCCTCGAGTCCGACGGTGGCCGGCTGCGGCCGGACGTGGTGGTGCAGCTGCCGGGCGGGAAGAACGTGGTGGTGGATGCCAAGGCGCCCCTCGAGGCTTACCTCAGCGCTGTGGAGGCGACCGATCCGGACCAGCGCGCCGCGCACCTCCAGGCGTATGGGCGGCACGTGCGCGAGCACGTCACGAAGCTGAGCCAGAAGGCGTACTGGTCGCAGTTCGACTCGTCGCCCGAGTTCGTTGTGATGTTCCTGCCGGGCGAGGCGCTGTTCAGCGCGGCGCTCGAGCAGGTGCCGGGCCTGATCGAGGAGGGCGTGGCGCAGAAGGTGCTGATCACCACGCCCACGAGCCTCATCGCGGTGCTGCGGGCCGTGCACTACGGCTGGCGGCAGGAGCGCGTGGCGGAGTCGGCGCGCGCGGTGAGCGAGCTCGGTCGCGAGCTGCACGGCCGCATGGGCACGCTCGTGAGCCATTTCATGAAGCTCGGCCGCTCGCTCGAGAGCTCGGTGAAGGCTTACAACGAGACGGTCGGGTCGCTCGAGAGTCGCGTGCTTGTCACGGCGCGCAAGCTCTCCGAGCACGGCGCTGGGTCGGGCGGGGAGGAGTTGCCGGAGCCTCGCCAGGTGGAAACCGCGGCGCGGTCCGTGCAGGCGCCCGAGCTGGAGGAGGCGGAGATCAACGTGCACCGCCTTCCGAAGCAAGCCGCCGGTTAAAGACCGGCGACGCGCCAACCGATACTCGGAGCACGATGCGGTCTCGCCTGGTCTCCGAGGAACGCGGCTTCACGCTGCCCGAGCTTCTGGTGGTGTGCGTGATCATCGGCATCCTCGCCGCGATCGCGCTGGTGCTCTTCACGAGCCAGAAGGAGAAGGGTCAGGACGCGGACGCCAAGTCGAACGCGAGCGCGCTCGTGGTCGAGGTTGACAGCTGTTACGTCGACACCGGGAACTTCATCGACTGCGACGGTCACGGCGCGGGCGACAGCCTCGGCAAGACCAGCCTGCCGATCGGCACCGGCAAGGGCGAGGTGAGCGTGACGGGGTCGACGGTGGACACGTTCAAGGTCACCGCCATCTCCACCGCGGGCCACCACTTCACGATCAGCCAGGGCCCCACGAGCAAGCAGGTCCACACCTGCGACGCCGGTCTCGTCTCTGACGGCGGCGGCTGCTCGAACGGCACCTGGTAGCTGCTCCGCGTACGATCGCGGCTGAAGGTTTGGCCGCGAAACTGAGGAGGAGCCGATGCCGGATCGCGTCTTGACGAGCCATGCGGGAAGCCTGCCGCGCCCTGAGGAGCTCGTGAAGCTGAACGAGCTTCGCGGTCGGGGCGACCTCGACGACGAAGAGGGTTACCTCCACAAGCTGTCCCAGGCGGTGACCGATGTGGTGGCGCGCCAGCGCGAGATCGGCATCGACCTCGTGAACGACGGCGAGTACGGGCACTCGATGGGCGCGCGCTACGACTACGGCTCGTGGTGGACGTACGTGTTCCCGCGCCTGAGCGGCCTCGAGCTCGTGGAAGCTGAGCTGCGCGAGGCGCCGCAGGCGAAGCCGAAGGAGGGCGAGCTCGCTCTCGGCAGCTTCGCGGACCGGCGCGATTGGAACATGTTCGGCGAGGCGTACGGCGATCCAAGCGCCGGCGTTGCGCTGCCGAACCCGCCGACGGCGGCACCCATCTGCCGCGGTCCGATCAGCTACATCGGGCAGGAGGCGGTGCAGCGCGACATCGCGAACTTCAAGGCGGCACTCGAGGCCGCCGGCTTCGAGGACGGCTACATGAACGCGGTGGCGCCGGGCAGCTGCGGCCGCTTCGCCAACGAGTACTACGAGGACGACGTGGAGCTGATGTACGCCTGCGCCGACGCCATGCGCGAGGAGTACGAGGCGATCCTCGACGCTGGCCTGATGCTGCAGCTCGACGACCCGGCGATCGCGGAGAACTGGGACCAGATCGTTCCGGAGCCGAGCGTTGAGGACTACAGGCGCTTCACGATGGTCCGCGTGGAGGCGCTCAACCACGCGATCCGTGGACTGCCGACCGAGCGCATCCGCTTCCACCTCTGCTGGGGGAGCTGGCACGGTCCGCACGTCACTGACATCCCGATGAAGGACATCGTCGACGTGATGCTCGCCATCAACGCCGGCGCGTACTCGTTCGAGGCGGCCAACGTGCGCCACGAGCACGAGTGGAAGGTCTGGCAGGACGTGAAGCTGCCGGATGGCAAGAAGATCCTGCCCGGCGTGGTGAGCCACTCCACGAACGTGGTCGAGCACCCCGAGCTGGTGGCCGAGCGGATCAAGCGGTTCGCGGACGGAGTGGGCGCGGAGAACGTGATCGCCTCAACCGACTGCGGCCTCGGCGGCCGCGTGCATCCGCAGATCGCGTGGGCGAAGCTCGAGTCGCTCGTGGAGGGCGCGCGGCTGGCCAGCGCGTAGCCGCGCTAGCGGCTGACCATTCCGGCGAGCGCCTCGGCCGCCTCGAGCACGGCGGCGCGCGCGTCCTCGGGCTCGAGCACGGCGGCGTCGCCGGCCTCCTCGAGGATCGCCCGGGCGAGCCAGTCGCGGCCGGCGAACTGGATCTCCACAATCACGGCGCCGTCCTTCAGCTCCTCGATCACGCGCTTGTCCTCGCGCGCCCAGCGCGCGCGCTCCGGCGCGAACCACACACGGCACGGCTGTGACTCCGGCACCTCGTCGGTGCGCGTCCACTCGGGCACGTCGGGCTTGAGATCGGCACGCGGCTCGAAGCTGTCGCCCGTGATGCGCGCCTCCTTGATGCGGTCGAGCCTGAAGGTCCGCGAGTCCCTCTTCGCCGGGTCCCAGGAGTGGATGTACCAGCCCTTGTTGCCGTTGTAGAGGAGGTAGGGCTCGATCCGCCGGCCGGCGGTCACCTCGTCCTCGTCCTCCTTGTAGTAGTCGATCTCGAGCACGCGGTGCTCGGCGATCGCGGCGCTCACCACGCGGGCGATCTCGGAGTCGTCGCCCATCGCGCTCGTGATCCGCAGTCCCTCCTGGGCGGGGTCCTCTCCGAGAGCGTCCACGATCTTCTCGCGCGCGGAGGCGAGCGAGCCCTCCGGCACGTGCTCGCCGATGAAGTCGATCGCGGCCACGAGCGCCTTCGCCTCGAGCGGCAGGAGCCGGGCCGGCTGCGCGAAGTTGTCGCCGTAGGGCTCAGGGTCGACCTCGATCGAGTCGCCGTGAATCTCCGCGTAGAGCACGTAGCTGCCGCCGCCGAAGTTCACGACGTTCAGCACGTCGATGTCCTCGCGCAGCTCCTCGTCACTCACCTGGAGGCTCTCGCACACGCGCTTGACGTCGAGCAGATCGCTGTTGCGCGCCGCCTCGATGAGGATCCCCGCGAGCGTGACGAGGCGGGCGAAGCGCTCGGGCCGGATGGGCGTCTCGCGCTTGCCGTTCGAGTCAGCGTCTTCCTCGACGGGCGCGGCCTTCTTCTTCGCGCGGGCCGCGAGCTCCGGTCCCTCCGAGTGCAGCTCGATGATCCGCGTGAGGCGCTGCGATGCCTCATCAGCCAGCTCCGGCGGGTCGAGGATGCGCGCGTGCTCGCGCAAGCCGAGCACCCAGGAGACGATCGCGCGCGAGTCGGCGTATTCGGTCTCGAAGATCACGCCGTCGCCGTCGGGTGCCGGCTCGGTGGTGCCGGCGTGGCCGATGTGGCGCATCACGTACCAGTCGATCTTGCCCGAGATCCAGATGCGGGCGGTGCCCACGCTGTCGCCGAGCTGCCAGTGGCTGCGGGTGGCGTAGACGCGCGGATCGAAGTCTTCGGGCGGCGGGAAGTCGTGCTCGGCCTTGGACGAGTAGCCGACCTTGGCGCGGATGCGGCTGAGCCGGAACACTCGCACCGCGTCGCGCTCGTGCGAGCGGCCGACCAGGTAGTACTGCCCGTTCTGGAACAGCAGGTGATACGGGTCCACCTTGCGCGACTCCACCGCGTCGCGCCCCATCGTGTAGTAGTCGAACAGGATGGTCTTGCGGCGGAAGATCGCCGTCTCGATCTTGGAGAGGCGCTGCGAGAGCTCGCGCCCGCCCGCGCCCGCGGTGAGTCCGAGCGCCACCGAGCGCTGCTCGGGCGATGCCAGCGGCGAGGGCTTGCCCCACGACAGCTGCTGCAGCGCCAGCCGCAGCGGCTCCGCGTAAGCGAACTCGCCGTCGAGCAGCGACAGCAGCGTGCGCAGCGCGCCGAGCTCGGAGTCCGTGAACTCGATCGAGCGCAGGTAGAAGTTCTCCGGCGGGAGCGAGTAGTTCTCGGCCTCGTAGTAACCCTCGGCCGGCTTGTCGACCTTCAGCTCGATGCCGAGCGATTCGAGCTCCGCGCGGTCGGCATAGAAGCGACGCGCGAACGCGTCGTCGTTCATCCCTGAGTACCCCTCCACCTCCCGCTTGATCTCGAGCGCCGTGACCGGCCGCCGCTCCGCCATGAGGAACGAGATCAGTGAGAGCTGACGGATCAGCTTCTCGGTGTCCTTCGCCATCCCCAGGCAGCATATGAGGCCGAGCCCTCCGGCACGGAGGGCCGTCACCCAAAAGGAACGAGAGATTCGCGCTCTTTGCGGAGTTGTGGCCTCGTGTCCTAGGTTGCGAAAACCAAGCGGGCCAAGGACGCAGGGTCGAAGGCGTATGTCAATACGACGAGACCCGAGGACGCCGGCCCGCGCAGGTTTGCAGCCCCTAGGCGGCTTCGCGGGAGGCGAAGTAGGCAGAGCCGCTGAGTGCCCGGTCGAACCCCGACCAGCGCTCGCCGTCGGCGAGGCTCTTCTCGAGGCGGTCGAAGCTGCCGAGCTTGCCGCCCAGGTTGTCGACCATGTGCACGAGCGTGGCCTCGCGGGTGCAGGGGACGACCGGGCTGCCGTGCTCGAGCTGCCCGTGGTGGGACAGGATGATGTGAAGAAGGCCCTCGGCGGTGTGCTCGGGGAAACCGTCGATCTGTTCGATCTCGCTCCGCACCAGGTAGTAGCCGAGGGCAATCTCGCCCTGCAGCTTGCCGGCGTCCGTGAGCTCGATCGCGCCGTTCTCGACCGCGTAGGCCTCGATCTTGCCGATGTCGTGCAGCAGCGCGCCGGTAACCGCCAGCTCGCGGTCGATCTCCGGGAAGGTGCCGCACAGCGAGTGCACGCCCTGGGCGACCGACAGGCAGTGCTCGAGCAGCCCGTGCTTGTACGCCTGGTGGTAGCGCTTGGCCGCCGGCGCCTCGCGCCAGCGCGTCCACACCGACGAGCCCTCTCCGAAGAAGCGCTCGAGCAGCTTGCGCAGGAAGGGGTTGCGCGTCATGCCCATGAGCTCGCGCAGCCCCTCCTCCATCTGGTCGACCGAGCGGGTCGGGCCTTCCTCCAGATCACAAGCCTCGTACTCGCCTGGCTCGGCGGGCCGCAGCGCGCGCACGGTCAAAGACGACCCGTACTTCGCGTCCACCGAATAGCTGCCGAGCACGCGCACCACGCCGCCCGGGCAGCACTGTTCGAAGAGCTCCTCGACGCGCTCCCAGAGCACCGCCTCGACCGCTCCGGTGACGTCGCCGAGCTGCAGCTTGAGGAACGCCTCACCGTTCTTCTTCTGCCTCCGCGTCCGCTCGCGCACGACGAACACGCTGTCCACGGACTGGCCGTCCGCAAGGTCGCGGACGAACACTTTCGAGACGCTGAGTGACTGCTGCTCCATCGCCATTCCAAGGTAGAGCGGGTCTCGGACGGCACGTGGTCGTTAGGCTGCGCCAATGGCGAGCGAGAAGCCAACGGTGCTGGTCGCGGGCGGCACCGGCGCCCTCGGCGGAGCGGTGCTCGAGGAGCTGCTCGAGAGCGGCTACCCGGTCACGGCCACATGGGTGGTGGAGGAGGAGCGCGAGCGGGTGGCGCGCGACTTCGAGGGGCACTCCGGGCTTGCGCTCGTGCAGGCCGACCTGATGGACCCGGACGCCGTGGACGAGGCCGTTTCGGGGATCGACGGCCTCGGCGGGATCGTGAACCTCGTCGGCGGATTCAGCATGCCGGGCAAGGTGCACGAGTCAGACATCGAGGACTTCGACAAGCAGCTTCGCCTCAACCTCCGGCCCGGCTTCCTGCTCGCGCGCGCGGGTATCCCGCGCATGATCTCCAACGGCGGCGGAGCGTTCGTGGGCGTGTCCGCGCGGCCGGCGCTCCACCCGTTCCCGGGCGCGTGCGGCTACATCACGGCGAAGGCCGGAGTGCTCGCGTTCATCCGCGCGCTCGACGCCGAGTACCGCGACGACGGCGTGCGCTGCAACGCGATTCTCCCGAGCGTGATCGACACACCGGCCAACCGGCGGGCGCAGCCGGATGCCGACTACTCGAAGTGGGTGCCGCCGCAGCAGATCGCGAAGGTCGTCCGGTTCCTCGTGTCGGACGACTCGATGCCCACGAGCGGCGCGGCGATACCGGTGTACGGGCGCGCCTAACGCCTAGCTCGCCGCGCGCAGCTCGACCACCTGGCCGCCCGGCTCGCTCTCGAGCCCGAACAGCTCTCGTATCGCCTCGGCATGGCGCAGCGAGCCGCGACCGCGCAGGCGCGAGGCGGGATCGTGAAGCAGCTTCGTGACGAGCGAGCGGCTGAACGCGTCGAGCAGCTCGCGCTGGGCGCCATCGAGCGCGCGCCCCGCCCGCGCCAGCTCCGCCCGGCGCAGCTCCTCCGCGTGGGAGTAGAGAGCATCCACCACCGGCGCCACCGCCAAGCCGTTGCGCCAACCGCGGAAGCGCACCACTTCCTCGGCCACGATCGCCTCGGCGCTCGCCAGCTCGCGCCGGCGGCCGTCGAGGCTCGCCTTGATGTTGCGGTCGAGGTCGTCGATGTCGTAGAGGATCGCGCCCGGCACGCCCGCCACCGCCGGCTCCACGTCCCTCGGCACGGCGAGGTCGATGAGCACGAGCGGCCGATCGGCGCGCGCACTGAGCGCCGCCGCCACGTGCGCGCGCGTAACGATCGGGTGCGGCGCGTCCGTTGAGCAGACCACCATGTCCGCCCCCGGAAGCTCCTCCGCCAGCGAGCCCAGCTCGGCGGCGCGGGCCCCGAGGCAGCTCGCCAGCGCGCGCGCCGCGGAGAGGGTTCTGTTGAGAACCACGAGATCGCCCGCGCCGCGGCGGCGAAGCGCCATTCCCGTGGACTCCGCCATCCGACCGGCGCCGACGAGCAGCACCCGGCGCGAGGCGAGGTCGGGGAAGGCACGGCGTGCGATGTCCACCGCCACCGAGGACACCGACATCGGGCCGTCGGAGATGCGCGTCTCGCGCCGCAGCCGCCCGCCCGCCGCGATGGCCTGGCGGAAGAGGCCGTCCAGCATCGGCCCGAGCGCGCCCTCCTCGGCGGCCAGGGACGCGGCCGCCTTCACCTGACCCTGAACCTCGCTCTCGCCGAGCACCATGGAGTCGAGCCCGCCGGTGAGGCGGAAGAGATGGCCGGCCGCCGCCTCCTCGTAGAGCGCGTAGTGCGCGCATGCGAGCTCCGGCGCGGAGATCCGGCTGCATGCCACGAGCGCATCGCCCGCGGCGCTGCGCGCGTGCTCGGCGGCCTCGGCCACCACGTACACCTCGGTGCGGTTGCAGGTGGACACCGCGGCGGCCTCGGCCACGCGCGGGTCGCGCATCAGCCGCCGCAGCAGCGCACGCATACCGTCGGCGTCGAGCGCCGCCTTCTCGCGCTGCGCCACAGGCGCTGTGCGGTGCGACAACCCCACCGCCGCGAGGTGCGGCCCGCCCGAGCTCATCGCCTTGTCTCCTCGCGCGCGCGAGAGAGCGACGCCAGCTCGCGCCGCACCCGCGAGGCGCGCTTCGCCATGATCGACCCGTAGGTGAAGAGCAGAACCGCGAATACGAGATAAGCACCGAGCACGTACCTGATCGCCTCGTGCGCCGGCATCACGCCACCTCCACAAGCTGCTGCCGCCGCGCTCGCCTCAGCTCGCCCGAGGCCGCCTTCGCCGCGATCTCGATTCGCCACAGGGTGACGTAGAGAAGTGCGATCGCCCCGATCGCCGCGACGAAGGCGAGCCGCATCGAGCCCGGCATGTTCCCGCCGGTGGCCGACAGCACGCGCGGGTGCGTGAACGCCTGCGCAAGGCGCACCGCCACGAAGTTGAGCGGCACGAACGCGCCGCCGATCACTGCAAACACCGCCGCATAGCGGGCCTGCCGCTCCGGATCCTCGATAGAGAACCGGAGCGGCTGGTAGCAGCAGTAGAGGAGGAACACGATCAGGAAGGAGACGAGCGTCGGCTCGTTCCACACCCACCAGTGGCCCCACGCTGCACGGGCCCAGATCGAGCCCGTGCCGAGCACGCCCACCGCGAACACGATCGACAGGTGGATGGCCACGTACGACCGCACGTCCCAGCGGCGGTCGCCCGTGCGCAGGTACTTCACCCCCATCAGCCCTGCGGCGATGAAGCCGCACAGCGCGACGATCGCCAGCGGCACGTGCAGATAGAAGATCTTCTGCACGAGACCCTGGTCGGCGTCCGTGGGGGCGTAGGCGAAGACGAGGGCGAAGGCGGCCGCAAGTGCGGCCACCGACGCCAACGTCATTGTCCGGATGGAACTCATAGCGACTTCAGGTACTGGACGAGGTCGCCCTTCTGCTGCGTGCTGAGGTTCAGCCCGAAGCAGCTGTTGTAGTGGTCCACCACCTGGCCGAGCGTCTGGAACCGGCCGTCGTGGAAGAACCCGCGCTTCGACCGCGACCAGAGGCCCTTGAGCTGCGGCGTGACATATGAGTTGTCAGGTCCGCGGTTGGCCTGGAAGTCGTCGATGCAGATCTCCGATCCCTTGTGCGCGTTGTGGCCGGCGTCCGTGAAGAGCGGCGGCATGTGGCAGGTCGCGCACTTGCCCTGGCCGTCGAAGATCGCCTTGCCGCGTCGCGCGGCGGCCTTGTTGAAGCTGCCCGCGGGCGGCTTCGGCGGCAGGAGCGAGAGCTGGTAGTACTGGAGCGCGCCCAGCTTCGACGTAATCAGGTCGCGCTTGTGCCGGACCTGGAACTCACCGTTGCGCGTCGCAACCGGGTACTTGACCGGGTCGTTGAACCGCGAGTCGGTGAAGTTGCCCTGCCCGTGCATCTCGAGGTTCGCGACGTACGCGTTCCAGTAGGTCACGTCGCCGAAGCCGCCCGTCCAGGTGTGGAGGTCCTCGCCGAGATGACCGTAGGCAGCGGGGATGCGGGTGGCCGCCGACTTGCCGTCGGGACGGAACGCCTTGCCGTCGAGGTTGAGCTCGGCGTCGAACTTGCCGGGCCCCCAGCTCGCCAGCACCTTCTTGACAGTCGCCTCGTCGACACCGAGCGCGTCGGTCAGCGGCTTCAGGTTCGGTGCGAGTGAGACGATCGCACCGACGTTCAAGTCCTGGTTTGGCCAGCCGTCGAGCCGCTTGCCGATGCCGGGGGCGAACGAGTTGTTCACCGTCGAGTGGCAGACGGCGCAGGTGAGACCGATCGAGCGCAGCGAGCCGTTGCGGTTGAACTGGCCCTTCACGCCCACCACGGCGTTCAGCTTGATGAGCGCCAGAGTGGTCTTCGGGTCGTTCAGGTTGACCTTGCCCTTCTTGATGCCGTTCACCACGGCCTTTGGCAGCGCGTTGGCGTCCACCTTGAGGCCCACGGCGAGCGCCGTCTTGGGCGAGACGCCCGGGCCCACGCCGCCGTTCTTTGCGCCTTCGATCGCCTTGTCGAGCTGCAGCTGCCCGCTCCAGTAGGCCTGGTCGCCGAAGGTGTCGTAGCGGAAGATGTGCTTGCCCTGCCTGTAGAGCTTGACGTCCACGGCGGGCACCGTGGCCTTGGCGCGGTGGTGGCGCCCAGGCTTCGAGCTTGCGCTGACGTTGAACAGCAGCGCGCCCATGACCATGAGCACACCCGCCACCGGTAGGAACTTGAGGGCCCTCCCCAATGCTCTCGACATCTCTCTCTCCTCCGGACCGCGATCTTTATTTGACAGCCAGTCGCGGATTTATATACAGTTTCCGTGACTTTTGTCAAGGAGCGCGGAGGAAGGTGGAGGGTGGACCCGAGAAGGAAGCGACGGATTCGACTGGTGGTGGCCCTCAGCGCGGCGCTGATGCTGGCGGGCGGCCTGATCTACACGAGCTTCAGCGCAGCCAGCGACGCACGGACGCCGAGCCAGCTGTTGCGGTCGGCCAAGGGCGGGCGCTCGTACCAGCTCACAGGAAAGGTCGCGCCCGGCTACCAGGTGCACGGCGACGAGCTGGACTTCCGGGTGCGTGACAGGAACGGCACGGCGACGGTGCCCGTGAGGTACACGGGCGAGATCCCCGACCCGTTCAAGACTGGGCGCGAGGTGATCGTCACGGTGACGCCGTCCGGCGGCGCCTTCATCGGCAAGCGCGACTCGCTGATCACGAAGTGCCCGTCCAAGTTCAGCGCGGCGAAGGGGACCTGAGGTGATGACACTTGGGCGCGCCTGCCTCTTCCTCGCACTCGCGATAGCGCCGGCGGGCGCGCTCGCGTCCATCTACGGCGCGCGCTCGCGGCGGCGTGAGTGGGTGGCGGTCGGCCGCCGCTCCGTGTACGCGCTTGCCGCCGTGCTCACGGTGGCGTTCGCCGTGCTCGAGTCGGCGTTCCTGCGCTCGGACTTCTCCTTCCAGGTGGTGAGCACGCACTCGAGCATCGCCACGCCGTTCTTCTACAAGGCGGCGGCGATGTGGTCCTCGCAGGAGGGGTCGCTGCTGTTGTGGATGTGGCTCCTGTCGCTGTGGTCGAGCCTTGTCCTATTCCTCACGCGCAACACGCTGCGCGAGCTCGCGCCGTATGCCACCGCGGTGCTGCTCGGCTTTGCCACCTTCTTCGGGTCCTTGGTGGTGTTCCTCGCCAACCCGTTCCAGCTGCTCAGCCCCACGCCCGCCGACGGAACGGGACTCCAGCCGCTCCTGCGCCACCCGAGCATGATGATCCACCCCCCGATGCTGTACTCGGGGTACACGCTGTTCACGGTGCCGTTCGCGTTCGCGATCGCTGCGCTGATCACGCGCCGCACCGACGCCGCCTGGATCCGCGCAACCCGCCGCTTCGGCCTCGCCGCCTGGTGCTTCCTCGGCATCGGCATCCTGATCGGCGCGCGCTGGTCGTGGTCCGAGCTCGGCTGGGGCGGCTACTGGGCGTGGGACCCGGTGGAGAACGCTGCGCTCATGCCGTGGCTCGCGGGCACCGCGTTCCTGCACTCGTTCATGGTGCAGGAGAAGCGCGGGCTCCTGAAGATGTGGAACGTGTGCCTCGTGCTGGGCGCCGGCATCCTCGCGATCCTTGGCACCTTCCTCGTGCGCTCCGGGATCCTGCAGTCGATCCACGCGTTCGGGGGCTCCACGCTCGGCAAGCCCTTCCTCGGCTTCATCTCGCTGCTCGTGCTCGGCTCGGTCGTGCTCGTCACCTCGCGGCGCGAGTACCTGCGCTCGCCCGAGGCGCGCTCGTACTCGCCGCTCTCGCGCGAGTCGATCTTCCTGCTCAACAACGTGCTCCTGATCGGACTCTGCTTCGTGATCTTCTGGGGCACGTTCTTCCCGCTGATCTCCGAGGCGGTGACGGGCAACAAGGCGAGCGTGGGCCCGCCGTGGTTCGACCGCTACACGGTGCCGCTGGCGATCGCGCTGGTGTTCATGGCGGGGCTCGGCCCACTGATGGCGTGGCGGAAGACGACACTCGCGGGCGCGCGGCGCAGCCTCCAGGCGCCGGTGCTGTTCGCGCTCGCTGTGGTGGTCGCGCTGCTCGCGCTGGGTGTGCCGGCGTCGAAGCCGTCGGCGCTCGCGCTGTTCGCCGGCGCGGCGTTCGCGCTCGGCTCGGTGGCGCAGGAGCTCTACCGCGGCGTCGGCGCGCGGCGCGCGACGTCGCACGAGGCGCCGCCCGTGGCGCTCGTGCAGGTGGTGCGGCGCAACCGCCGGCGCTATGGCGGCTACATCGTGCACGTCGGAATCGCGCTGCTGTTCATCGGCGTGGGCGCCTCCGCCGCCTTCCAGCACATCCGCGACGTGCGCCTCTCTCCGGGCCAGACCGCGCGCATCGGCGGCTACGACGTGCGCTACCTGCGCGCCACGAGCAGCGTCTCGCCGGAGAAGGTGGTGCTCGGCGCGGTGCTCGACGTGTCGAAGAAGGGCAAACACGTCACGACCCTGCGCAGCACGCGCGGCTACTACCCGAGCTCTGATCCCACCGCCGGACCGGTGGGCCAGTACTTCGACGGGGACTCCACCACCGAGGTCGGCCTGAAGGCCGGGCTGCGCCGCGACATCTGGACGGCGGTGCAGCCCGACGTCGGCGCGATGCAGAAGATGATCGCCGGGATCGACAAGCGCTTCCCGCTCGCGCAGGGAGACATCCAGGCGCTTCTGTTGAGCGTGGTGGCTCAGCGCTACGCGGCCGCGCCGCCGCCGGCGGTGTTCCGGCTGATCGTCTCGCCGATGGTCGAGTGGATCTGGCTTGGCGGCATCGTGCTCGGCCTGGGCGGCCTGATCGCGATCTGGCCTCCGCCGCGGGCGCGGCGCGAGCGGGCGCCGGCGTCGTCGTGGTCCGCCCGCCTCGGACGAGAGCTGTCGAGGGCCTGACGTGCAGCTCTTCCTCGTCATGCTCGTGCTGTGCGGTGCGGCGTCGATCATGATCTCGCCGCTGTATTCAAAGAGGCGCGCCGGCCGCGGCCAGGATCCGGAGGAGGCCGCGCTTGAGGCCGCCCGCGATGCGAAGTTCCGTGAGATCCGCGACGCGGAACTTGACTTCAGCACAGGCAAGCTCTCGCGCGAGGACTACCGCGCGATCGACGCGTCGCTTCGGGGGGAGGCGATCGAGCTGCTGCGACGGCTCGACGCCGTGAGGGAAAAGGAGGCGGCGGCATGAGGATCGCGGCACTCGCGGTCGCCGCCGCGCTCCTCGCGCTGCTCGCGTACGGCGTGTTCGTGAATCAGCCCAAGCGCGGCATCGACGACGCGCTGGCGGCGGGCAAGCGTCCCGAGGCCCCCGACTTGAGCCTGCCGCGGCTCGGTCAGACGGCGCCGGTCTCGCTTCGCGCGTGGCGCGGCAAGGTGGTGGTGCTCAACTACTGGGCGTCGTGGTGCCCGCCTTGCCGCGACGAGAGCCCGCTGCTCGAGCGCTGGCAGAAGCGGATCGCGCCGAGCGGCGGCACCGTGCTCGGCGTTGACGCGCTCGACGTGACCTCGGACGCGCGCTCGTTCATGCGCCAATACGGGCTCACCTACCCGATGCTGCACGACGGCGACGGCCACTCGCAGCAGCGTTTCGGCATCACGGGCTATCCCGAGACCTTCGTGATCGACCGCCGCGGCCGCATCGCCGCGGTGCAGCGCGGCGCCGTGGACGACGCGTTCATGGAGCAGTCGGTCCTGCCGCTGCTCAAGGA
>JAICJR010000107.1 GCA_025928345.1 Thermoleophilaceae bacterium
CTCGCAAATCCTGTTCGAGCACTCGGCGCCGACCGGCGCGAACTCGCCGCGTCCGCGTGGCTCGCCGGAGGGCCGGGCATCTCAGCGGCGGGCGAGCCGGCGCCCGCTCTCGCTGCTGGGCGGGGTGTAGTTCAGCTCGTAATGGTGGTAGAGCATCGACTCGTCCGCCTGAGAGAGCTCCTCGCCGTGCTGCTCGATGTTGGGCGCGGACTTCACCTGCTCCTTGGAGACCGCGACCTGCAGCTCATCGGGACCGACCGTGATCCCTCCAATCGGCACGAACGTCAGGTGGCGGCCGATGAAGCCCTCCTTGACGGTGCCGAACTGCGGCTCGTCGTTCTCCACATCGACGTATACGTCCTGCAGCTTGCCGATCTTCTCGCCGTTCCGGTCAACCAGCATCTTGCCGTGCCACTCGGCGACGTTCCACTCGGATTCTGGCTGCTGCTCGGTCATCGCAATGAGCCCCTCTCGTCTCGCTTCCGTGACATGCGAAATCTAGCTAGGAGACAGCCTATGCTTGGGCGTTCCGCCAGCGCGAACTGGTGCTGGCATGAATGCCGCCCCAGTGATGACGAGGCCGAACGCGATCACGCGCGCGACAATGGCGAGCGCGCCGATCCCGATTGGATCGCGGAAGACCAGGATGCCGCCCATGATCGCGGCGAGGTTGGCAGCAACCGAGGTGAATGCGATCACCGCCACCCCGGGAGCGAGCTGGAGCCCACGAGCCGATGCGTAGAAGGCCAGCACGGAAGCAGCGAGCGCTGTCAATGTCCACTCGCTGATGAGGCTGTCCAACCCCCCTCGGTGCAAAGCCTCAGCGAGGTACTTCAAGGCGATGTCAGAAACCCCGAACAGCACGCCTGCCGCTACGCCGAGCAGCAGTCCCTCCGCGACGGGGCCAAACCTGGCGCGCATCGAGACCCGGATGAGCGCGGCGCCGAGCGCGAGAACGCCGCACTCGACAGCGATCAGAGCCGCGACCGAGTAGTGACGCACTGCGCTCGTGTGCGACCCGCCGGTGACGGCGATCAGCGCGAGACCCGCGGCCGTGACGATCACGCCAGTCCACTGCCGGCGGCCGAGCCTGAAGCCGAAATAGCGCTCGGCGAGCACGGCGACAAATACCAACCCGCCCGAGAGCACCGCCTGAACGACCGACAGCGGTGCGAGCGCGAGCGCACCGACGTGAAGCCCCCACGCCACGACCGCCACGCCCCAGCCAAGCGAAAACCAGCGGGATCTGAATAGCCCCGCCGCGCTTCTCAGCGGGTGACGTGCACGCACCGGCGGCGCCAGCACCGCGCCGCGCTGCTTGAACAGGAACGCCAGGCTCGTGCCAAGCGCGGAGCCCACCGCCAACATCAAGCCGGGAAGCATCGCTGGGGAATCTGGACGAACCGGACCAGCGCGTCCGAACTCGCTATCGTGGATGGTGGATCACATCGCGCGCCAGTCATCCCTCTTCTCACGTGCGATCCGCCCAGAGAGGGACAGAAAGTTGGAAGCGATGACAGGCAGCGAACACGACAGCGCCCTCCGAAGGTTGGAGGTTGCCATGGAGAATCAGGATCGCTCCCGCGCCCACTACCAGGCCGCCATCGGTACGTCGTCGGAGCTCGGCGCCTACTCCAGGCTGTGCGCGGCGGGTGAACAAGTCTCAGCGCGCGGAGCATGGCTCGACTGGGTTGACGACGAAAACTACCGGGGTGTCCACGCGGACCCGTTCTCGCTCCGTACCAAGAACGACGAGCGCGGCCGCAGCAGCGAGGAAGCCGCCGCTCGCCGAGATAAAGCCGCCTCGCGCCGACCCTGAGCGGTCACTTCCGGAGGGAGACACGATGAACGCGGTCGACCAGCGGGATCACGAAGATCACGCCGGGGCCGCGCGGACCGTCCTTGACGCGCCCGAGCCGGAACTGGACACCGCGCTCGTACTGCTTGATCACATAGAAGCCGATCATGTCGGCCCTTTCCCGCCGGCTACCACGAATGTAGTTCGCTCGGGCTGCCGCTGATATTTCTCACTTAATGGGTCGGGAAAGTGGTAGATTAGGTACCGCGCTCCAGTGAGCCCCGCCCTTCTCGCTTTCGGTGCGCTCACTTGATCAGAGGGGCAGAGAGGCGGTTGGCAATGGCCACCGCAACGACAAAGGCTCGAGCCCCTCGAAGGATCTCCGGCAGTGGAGGTCGCTCGAGCGACTTGCAGTTCCTCATCTTCGAGGACAACAATGGCGATCACCGTTGGGCGATCGTGACCTCGAGCGGGCAGCGGCTCGCGCAGTCGCCGTGCTACGCGTCCTACAACGATGCCCAAGCCGCCGCTCGCCGGATGCGCGACGGGGCCGGCTCGGCTCGGTTTGAGCGTCATGAGGTGAGCGCTCTCCCGGTAGATCTGGCCGCACGTCGGGCCGCGGCGCCGCGCGACGACTTCGACGCCGAACGCTGGCTCGACGAGGGCGGCGCCTACAGCGCCGCCGTCGCCGCGGAGTTGCCGCTGCCCCGCTGAACGTGTGCGGTCAGAACCAGCCGCGGCGTTTGAAGAACGTGAACAGGAGCACGAGCGCGAGCAGCTCGATGCCGCCCCCGAGCCCCACGAACGTGCCCCAGTTCCGGATATGGCCCGTGAGCCAGTCGTGGACGGCACGGGAGCATCAATCGGCGCGGCTCGCCCGCTCGATCGCCTGCGCGAGCGTGGAGGTCTCGAAGTCCCAGTCGAGGCGCTCCTCGTTGATGAAGAACGTGGGAGTGCCGTTGACGCCGCTGTCGGCGCCACTCTGGAAATCCTCCATGACGTGACGCAGGTGGGTCTCGCTCGCCAGCTCGGAGTCGAAGCGCTCGAGATCGAGCTCGAGCCTGTCCGCGAGGCGGCGTAGCAGCGCCGGCTCAAGGCCCTGGTCTCGTCTGTAAATCAGGTCGTGCATCTCCCAGAAGCGGCCCTGTGCGCCGGCGGCTTCGGCGGCTTCGGCGGCGTGCAGGGCAAGCGCGTGCGCGTCGCCGAGTGGGAAGTGGCGAAAGACGAAGCGCAGCTCACCACCGAAGCGCTTCCGCATCTGCGCAACCTCGCCCGCCGCGGCGATGCAGGCAGGAGACTGGTAGTCGCCGTATTCGACCAGCGTGACCGCCGCCGCGTCCGAGCCGCGGAGGTGGTCGTGGCTCGGATCGACGTGCGGCCGCAGGCCCGCGGCGTGGGACACGATCTTGCGCCGCCAGGCGCGGTTGACGCCGGCAAGATCCCCGTTCGCCCGCGAAACGGACGGACGCTCCCGGGGCGCGGCTACGCCCCCGCCCATGAGCTGCCGGAGGGTCCTCACGACGCGCGCGGGGCACGGGTGCGCCAGCGGAATACGGTCGTGATCAGGATCCCCAGCAGCCAGCCAAGGATCGCGGCGAACAGCACCAGCCAGACGAGTGAGACCGATGAGCTGCCGAACACCCAGTCCACCTTCACGTGGCGGGTGTTCAGGGCGCCCAGCGCGATCACATACGCGAGCAGGGCGACGGCCGCGAACGCGTACAGATGGAGACGCCCGCGGTGCGCCTTCCGGCGGACGCGACCGCCACGTGACTCGCCCGTGCGGGTGCTCCGTACCGGAGCCGGGGGCCCTGCGGCACCCGGTTGGTGAACGTGTGTCGAGCCCGGGAGCACGCCAGGGATCGGCGAGTCATCCAGCGTGGGAGCGGAATGGCGGGACATGAGGTACCTCCTTGAGCGCCTCTCCCGGCCGCCTGCGGCGTCTGGAATGACTCTCATCGAGAGTGGCTCTCCACCTGCTGAGGACGAGACTGTCCGTGAGGTCGCCGAGGGCTTGTGCCGGCGGGGTCCCTGCGCGAAGCGGTGTCGCTAGAGCGGCGAGTGACCGTTGATCCTTTGAGTCTAGCCCCTGCCGTGTCAGTTGGATGTCGCTATGGCCCCAAACGGCGATAGCGGCCGGCGCCTACTCGCCAACGGGCAGGTTCGCCTGCTCGCGGGCGCGCCGGAGCCTCCGCTCGGCGGCCTCCGAGGCGAGCTGCAGCGCTCGGAGCCGAGCGGGGCTGGTTGCTCGCGGACCGTACACCTTCGCTCGGTAGAGGGCCCAGCGCTCCCGGTGGTAGCGATCCTCGCGATCGAGGTCTTCGATTCGCATCGCGCGCTCGCGTTCGTCCATGACGGTCATCCCGATGAGCTGTCTGTTGGCTCTTCGCCGGGAGCCGCTGTGAGCACGAACGTCTCGACCGCGAGATCGGGGTCGATGTGGTTGTTGCTCATGAACGCGCTCACGGTGCGGCCGCTGAAACGCTCGACCGCGCCGATCGCGTCATCGCGCATCAGGCGCTGGAGGGCGCTGCGCTGCTCAAGCACGAGGCGATCCTCGCCGCCGTCGACGAGCTTGCGCTCGCTCTTCGTGAGGGTGTCGGCCAGCACGCAAACGATCACGTTGTCGCCGATCGTGGTGCGCGCGCGGGTCGGGCCGCGTCCGGTGTACTCGTGGAGGAGTTGCACCATCGCGTTCGAGATCGCGGCCGCGCGCGGGCCCGTTTCGAGTTCTTTGCGTTTGGGGCTGGTCATGCCAGCCTCCTCTCGTGGCCTCCTCAGAGGAAGAAACGCGCCGCAAGATCGAAGGACACGAATGAACCCGGCGGGGCGGCTGACTGCGTAATTACAAGTGTAGGTCGAGGACTGAGGGTTGACGTCACGGCCGGCGCCGCCCGCGTCAAGATCGCGGCGTCACCAGTCGTAGATGCAACTCCGCGGAGGCCCGCTGCTGCCGGCGCGGTACGAAGGACCATGCGTATAGCCACAGCGCGGCCTTCTCGTCAGGGCTGAGGCCAGTGCGCTCGATCAGCTCGTGATCGACGTCATCGATCGAGTCACCGTGGCGCATCCGGCCGCGGATCTCGTCCAAGATCGGGGCACTCATCCGAGACTCCCCTCCGGGATGCCGGCAGGCGTGTCCCTGACAAAGCGTTCGGCTCCCGATGGGGCGAAGCGTGCCCGCTCGGTGATCGACTCGGCGCGCGGGATGCCCTTGTGGAGCTGGTCGTCACGGTGCAGCGGGGCACCACAGTTTGGGCAGCGGCTCTCGGCGGCGGCGCTGTAGCCCAAAGCAGCGCACCGAGGGCAAAGGAAGTGAGGCATCTGGTCCTGCTCCTTCCTCGCGTTCCGTCTGTCGGCGGCTTGGGTCCCGACGTCCGGCCCGCGATGAAGTCGATTCCGGCTCTTGCCGACGGAGTGGCTCAGCGGCAAGTCGTGACGCTGGGAATCCGGGGGTAAGGTCGGCGACCAACTCCAAGCCTACGCCTCACCGGCCGAAAACGCGAGGACAGGGGCGAGTACAGTGTCGGTTAGCTAAAGGGGACTCGAGTCAGGGCGCTCCTGCGCACCGGCGTCGTGGACCAAAGGGAGGGGCAATGAGTCCGTCGACTGCCGCTGCGGCGGGGCCCGAGCCGGTCGTGCAGAGCGCTTCTTGGCGGGAGGCTCTCGCCCCGTATGCCCGGCCACGCCTAGGTCGCAGCTTGTTGGACATCGCGACCTCGGTTGTGCCGTACCTGACGCTGTCGGTGCTGATGTACCTGTCGCTGGATGTGTCCTACCTGCTCACGCTCGCGCTTGCGGTGCCGACGGCGGGGTTCCTGGTGCGCGTGTTCATCCTCTTCCATGACTGCTCGCACGGCTCGTTTCTGCCATCGAGGCGCGCCAACACGTGGCTGGGCGCCGCGCTCGGGCTGCTGGTGTACGCCCCGTTCCTTCGCTGGCGGCATGACCATGCCGTCCATCACGCCACCTCGGGGGACCTCGATCGTCGCGGCACCGGGGACATTCGCACTCTGACGGTTGCCGAGTATCAGGCCCTCTCGCGCCGCGGGCGGATCGGTTACCGCCTCCTTCGCAATCCGGTGGTGATGTTCGGCGTGGGGCCGATCGTCGCGATGATGGTGGGGCCACGCATCGTCGCGCGGGGAGCGCGCCCACGCATGCGTCGCAGCGTGCTCGGCACCGACGTGGCGCTCGCGCTGCTGATCGGCGCGCTCTGCTGGTCCATAGGCTGGTGGCAGTTCCTGCTGGTGCAGGGCCCGGCCGCGCTGCTCGCCGGCTCGACTGGCATCTGGCTGTTCTACGTCCAGCATCAGTTCGAGGACGCCTACTGGGAGAGCGCCGACAGCTGGAACTACGCCGACGCCGCGCTGCGCGGCAGCTCGTATCTGCGCCTGCCGCGAGTGCTCCAGTTCTTCACCGGCAACATCGGCTTCCACCACGTGCACCACCTCAACGCGCGCATCCCCAACTACAACCTCCAGCGCGCGCACGACGACAACCCGATCTTCCGTCAGGTGCCCACGCTGTCGCTCCTGGACGGGCTGCGAGCCGTGCGCCTCAAGCTCTGGGACGAGAGCAACGGGCGCCTCGTGACCTTCCCGCAGGCACGCAGGCTCACGCCCGCACCGCCCACGACTCCTTAGCCGGCCGGCCTGGGTTATTGCTCGGATCCGGGATGGAAGTCAGCCAGCGCTGGATCGAGGTTCGGCGGCTGTGCCGCGGAGTCGCTCTGCCACAGCCCGAACTGGTTGCCATGCGGATCGCGGCAGAGCGCGAACCAGCCGGCTCCCGGTACCGCCATCTTCTCGTAGACCTCACCGCGAAGCTCGGTCACGCGGATGATGCCGGCGTCGATGTCATCCACGGCAAAGTACGGGCGAATGCCGCGCTTTTCCGGCTCGAAGTTCGAGAGCGCCGCGCCCTGATCATCGCTGATGCGCGTCATCAGATACTCCGCTGACGGAACGGGAATCTCGTCGAACTGCCAGCCGAACAGAGCGCTCCAGAAGGCCCGACCCCGCCCAGTGTCGGCGCCGCCAGGAATCTCGATGTGCACGATCTCTCCACTCATGTCCTGCTCCTTTCAGTCACACCCAGGGACCGACGTCAGCAAGCAAACTCATCGGTCAGGAGCGACGACGAGCCGGCGCGGTGGTCTTGGACGGTGCTGATTCGATGACGCGCACCGCTGCCGGGACGAGAACCTCTGGGTTGCGCTCGAAGAACAACGGCCCGGTCGGATGCACGGGCGCGCCTGTCGCGACGCGCACGTCCGCGAGGAACTCGCGACTATGCACCGATTCCGGCTGCTCGGAGACCGTCGACCCGGTCGTCAAAGCCGTCCTGCCTGATGAGCTTTCCGTGCCTCACCGTGAACACATAGATCCACTCGCGGTCGACCTCGATCCCGCTCCGTCGCCCTCGGAGTCGAAGACGGGCTCTCATGAAGACCTTGTCCCCCGACTCCAAGAATTCCTGGGGTAGCCACTGAACCTCAGACCAGTGAGCAGAGAAACGTTCGAGGTATCGACCAACCGCGTCAATGCCGGTCGCGGTCACCGCGCCGGGCAGGGCCTTCGCCTCGACAAGCTCCATCGAGGAATCGCACAGCGCAAGAGCCGCGTCCGCGTCGCCGTCGTTGCACGCAGCCACCCACGCCTTGACCACATCCAGGCTGCCTGGCACCCGCCGACCATACTCGCAGCGCCTCGTACATCGTGGCGCTGGAGATCAGCTGCACGTCCTGGGACGCGGGCGGCATGGTGTGGACGAGTCGCGTCCGCTGTGAGAGGGTTCGTGTATGGCCGTCCGGACTCGCCGCCGTCGGTTTGCGCTGGGCGGCGTCAGCGGTGAGTAGTCGAGCGCGGTGGTTCGGAGGCGCGCTGCGCCGGGCGCGCGTGCCGAGGTCTATTGGGGCAACGACACAAGTGGCACGATCGGGCGCGCCGCGCTCAACGGCACTGACGTAAACCAGGTGCCGAGGGCGCGAGCTGCTTCATCGTGGAGCCGAATCGCGAACAGCTGCTCGAGCTGGCCGGGCGTGCTGACGCCAGCGAGTTGAGACCTGGGATCGACTCGGTCTTCGAGCTGGAAGATGCGCCCGCCGCCTTCGCCCGCGTGTCCGAGCGCGGCAAGCACGGCAAGGTCGTCCTGCGAGTCGCGGGCGAGTGAGAGGAAATTTCGTCCTCGCGTTCGGCAGCATTCGGCCGGCGATGAGTTTTCCGCCGTCGCGCTGTCCCAACTGAAGACGAGATCGACGCTAAGGAGTCCGGATGAAGGTCGGAACGGAGCAGGAGTGGCACGCAGCTCGCAAGCAGCTGCTGGCGGCCGAACGGGAACTCGAGACGCACGCCGAGCGGGTCGCGGAGCAGCGTCGGGAGCTGCCGTGGGTCCCCGTCGAGAACGATTACAGGTTCACCACGGAGGACGGGACGAAGTCGTTGCCGGAACTATTCGAGGGGCGTTCGCAGCTGCTCATCTACCACCTGATGTTCGGGGAGAATTGGGAGGTGGCGTGCCCCGGCTGCTCGTCGCTCGCCGACGGACTCAGCGGGACGGTCGCCCACTTGAACGACCGCGACCTGACGCTCGTCTGCATGTCGCACGCGCCGCTCGAGAAGCTTTCCGCCTACAAGGCGCCGCGCGGGTGGACGGTGCCCTGGGTGTCCGCCCACGAGAGCGACTTCTTGTTCGACTACGGGTTCGCGTTCCGCAGGGAGGAGATGTCGGGCATCGTCCGCGAGGAGTTCGACATGGGCGCGCTGCTTCGCGAGGCGCCGCAGTGGCTGCGCGATTACCGCGAGCAGGTCGGAGCGCCGGACCTCGAGTCGGCCGTTTCGGTGAGCGCAGGCTGGAGCGTCTTCGCGATGCGGGACGGCGCCGTCTACAACACCTATCGCGTCTATCCACATTCCCGCCTCATCACGCCGCTGTTCTCCGGCATGCTCGACCTGCTGCCGTCCAAGTGAACCCAACGCCCGGCGGGAAGCTCGGTGACAGACTTGGGATATGTCAACCGAGCGGCTAGACCCGGACGAGGTCGCCGAGTTCGCGTTCCGTGTGTGGAGCTACAAGCAGGGGGAGATGGTGTCGCTCCTCATCCATCTGGGCGACCGCCTCGGCCTGTATCGCAGCCTGGATGGCGCCGGGCCCATGTCGGCCCAGGACCTGGCCGAACGGACGGGGCTGCAACCGCGCTGGTTGCACGAGTGGCTGCGGGGCAACGCTGCCGCCGATCTGCTGGCCTCGGACGACGGGGAGCGGTTCGAGCTGACAGCCGTGGGTGCCATGGTGCTGACGCGAGAGGAAGAGAGCCTGCAGTTCGCCGCGGGCGCCTTTGGACCGCCGCCCGACCCCGCACTCGTAGATGACCTGGCCGACGCCTTCCGCACAGGCACCGGACTGCCGTATGACCGGCAGGGTCCCGCCGGGGTGCATCAAACCGAGCGCATGCTGGGACCCTGGGCCCGGCTCACTCTCGTACCCACGATCGTGCCCGCGCTCGAGGGTGTGCACGAACGGCTTAGCGCCGGTGCCCTGGTGGCCGACGTCGGGTGCGGCGCCGCGGTCGCACTCACGACCCTCGCGGAGGCGTATCCGCGGTCGACCTTTCACGGCTACGAGCTATCGCGCCTGGCCGTTGAACGTGCGCGAGAGCGGGTCGCGCAGGCGGGGCTGACCAACGTGGAGATCGCCGACCGCCGGGCCGAAGAGCTTCCTGACGGCGCCGATTACTCGCTGGTGCTCACCTTCGATTGCCTGCATGACATGACGCGACCGGATGCGGCAGCCGCCGCCATCCGCCGTGCCATCGCCGACGACGGGACCTGGCTCGTCAAGGAGATCCGCTGCGCCGACGAGTGGGCAGGCAACCGCCGCAACCCGATGCTGGCCATGTTCCTCGGCTTCTCGATCGCCTCGTGCCTGTCCTCCGCGCTATCCGAGCCTGGCGGTGCTGGACTGGGCACCATCGGACTGCCACCCCGGGTCTTGGAGCAGCTTGTGCGCGATGCCGGTTTCAGCCGGTTCCGGATGCACGACTTCGAGGACCCGGCCAACCTGTACTACGAGATCCGGCCTTAGGGAACACGGCGTCCGGACTGGAGGCCGAGCGTGTGCGCCACGCCGGCGGCCTCGGCGCGGTTGGCCACCCCGAGCTTCGCGAGGATCCGTGAGACGTGAACGCTCGCGGTCTTCTGGCTGATGAAGAGCCTCTCGCCGATCTGGCGGTTTGTGAGACCCTCGGCCACGAGCACGAGGACGTCGCGCTCGCGGTCGGTGAGCCCGAGATCGCCGCCGCCATTCGCGTCGCTCGCGCCGGCCGGGGCGACTCCCTCGGTGCCCTCGAGGTTCAGCCGCGCGCGCCGCGCGAGGCCGGTCACCTCGGCAAGCAGCGGACGCGCCCGCAGGCGCCCAGCCGTCTCCGCCGCCGAACGCAGCAGCGCCTCGGCCTCCTCCGGGGAGCCATCGGCGCGAACGATCGCCTCCGCCGCGCGCCACTCGGCGCAGGCCGCGGAATAGGGCCGCCCACCGTCGCGCCACCTGCGCGCGAGCGCGATCCACGGCGCGGCGTCGCGCTCGTCCCGCAGTCGCGACAGCTCCGCCTCGGCCAGCGCGTACTCCGGTTCGATACCGGCAAGGCTCTCGTTGGGAGCGTGCGCTCGGAACCGTTCGAGCAGCGCGCTGGCTGCCGACTCGGCTGCCTCCAAGTCCTGCTGCCGCGCGAGCGCTCGCGCCCGTTCCGCACGATCGGCGTGGGCGCGGATCGCGAGCAGGAAGAGCCACCGGGTGAAGCTGACGAGCTCGGAATCTCCATAGGCGTCGAGCGCAGGCCGCAGGGCATCGAGGGCCTCGTCGAGGTTCCCCTGCCACAGCGCCGCCGATGCGAGGGCCACATGGTTGGGCGCACCCCACATCGGGCCGCTCTGGTGATGGCTCATCTCCATGCTGCGGGCCACGTGCTCCGCCGCCTGCTCGAAGTCACCGCGCTCGGCCGCGATCTGTCCGAGCACGGTGTGGGCCGAGGCGGTGTCCAGCCGCTGCCCTGAGAAGTCGATGATGTCGTTCGCGCGCTCCGTGGCCCTGTCCCACTCGCCGAGCAGCCACAGGCGCGCCGCCAGGTCCGCGGCGAGGAAGTCGCCCCACAGCCTGCCGGCGCCCAGATCCTGTGCTCGCAGCACGCCGTCCTCGGCCACCGCCATCGACTCCTCGAGCTGACCGGCGTCCTCGAGCATCTGCGCCTCGTTCACGTAGCTCCGCCCTATCTGCTCGACGGCGCCGATCTCCTCGGCTATCGCGCGGCCCTGGCGGAGGTCCGCTCTCACCTCCTCGGGGTCCACGGCGCCCAGGTCGCAGATGCCGCGCGTGATCAGCCCGCTTGCCTCGATCCGCCGCGCGCCGACCGCGCGGGCAAGCTCGAGCGCCTCGGTCGCACGGTCGCGCGCCTCGCTCAGGCGGCCGATGAGCATCAGCACCCGCGCGTGCTCCGCCAGCACCTCCGCACGCTCCACCGACGGCCGCTCGGGCACCAGCTCGATGGCGGTCTCGAAGCTCCGCCGCGCCTCCTCGCCCTGGCCGTCGAGCCACAGACAGCGAGCGAGTCTGGCGTGGCCGAGGCCGGCTCTCACGGGGTCGGTCCCGCGGTCGGCCCGCGCGATGATCTGACGCGCCAGCACGATCGCGCGGCGATTGTCGCCCGCGTTGTA
>JAICJR010000071.1 GCA_025928345.1 Thermoleophilaceae bacterium
CATCGCGGGCTGGAGGTGAACGGGCCGGCGGTAGTAGGCGCGAGCGCCGATTCCCGCCTCGCCGAGGGCGGCGATGAGCTCGTCCGCGCGCTCTGAGCGCGCGATGTAGAGGTGATAGACGGGGTCGGCACCTGCCACCGGCTCGGGGAGCTGCACCAAATCGCCGAGCCCGGCCTCCTCATATGCGCGAGCCGCCGCCCGCCGCGCCGCGTTCCAGCCGTCGAGCTCCGGCAGAAAGAGCCGCAGCGCGGCCGCCTGGAGCTCGTCGAGGCGGGAGTTGAAGCCGATCTCCACGAACGTCTGCTTGTCCTCCGAGCCGTGGAAGCGCAGGCGCCGCAACCGGGCGGCCAGCTCACCGTCGTTCGCGATCACCGCGCCGCCGTCGCCGAGGCAGAAGAGGTTCTTCGAGGGGAAGAACGAGAAGGTGGCGACGTCGCCGAGCGCGCCTGCCATCGCGCCTCCAAGCGACGCGCCCGCCGCCTGCGCGGCGTCCTCGAGGATCGGCAAGCCGAAGCGCCTGAGCTCCTCCACCGGCGCCACGTTGCCGAACAGATGCACCACCACGATCGCCTTCGTGCGCGGCGTGATCGCGCGCTCCACCGTCTCCGCGGTGACGCAGTACGTGCTCGGGTCGATGTCGCAGAAGACCGGCCGCGCGCCCGCGTTCACCGCGGCCTCGGCGGTGGCGTAGAAGGTGAATGACGGCATCACGACCTCGTCGCCCTCGCCGACCCCGAGCGCCCTCAGCGCGACCGTGATCGCGTCCGTGCCGTTGGCCACGCCCACGCAGTGGTTCGCGCCCAGGTAGTCCGCGAACTCGCGCTCGAACGCCTTGACTTCTGGCCCGAGGATGTAGCGGCCGCTGTCGATCACAGCGCCGAGCCGCTCGCGCAGCGCCTCGTGGTAGCGGTCGTGCGAAGAGGCAAAAAGGGGAATGCTCATCAACTGAATCTAGTCGGGGTCATTGTGCGAAAAAGATCGAGGCCGGCCGCAGCGCCTTCGCGCGCTTGTACGCGACGAGCGCCGCCTTGACGTCGCCCGCCTCCGCGTCGACCCGCGCGAGCAGCAGGGGCTGGCGGTAGTTCGTGGGCTCGCGCCGGATCGCGCGGTCGAGATCTATCTGCGCGGCGTGCAGCCGGTTCATCCGCTCCTCCACGAGTGCGCGCTGCACGAACGGCGTGGACGCCCACGGCTCGGCGCTGATCGCGTCGTTCGCCTTGGCGAGGGCCGCGTTCAGCTCGTTCCGGCCGAAGAGGCGCTGGCTGGCGCGCACGCTCGTGGTGGACACGAGCCCGGGCAGCTGGATCAGCACCACGACCACCGCGACGGCGGCCACCGGTATGCGCATGCGCAGCAGGCTCGGACGGCGGGCGACGGGCGCGCCCACGGCGGCGATCGCCACCGCGGCCATCGACAGCCCGAGCACGGACACCGCGGTGGATTCCCACATCCAGTCCACGCCCGCGTGCCAGAGATAGACGAAGAACGCGACGATGAGCGCGCCCTGCATGCCGCGGTCGGCCTCCGGCAGCCTACGCGTGGCGACGATCCCTCCCACCAGCAGTCCTAAGAGCAGCGTGAGCGTGAGCAGGCCGCCGGGCAGGCCGCCTTCGGCGAACGACTCGAGATAGATCGAATGCGCGTCACGGACGAACTCGTTGCCACCGGTGTAGTTCCACCAGAACTCGAATGTGCCTGCCCCGAGTCCCTTGACGGGCTTGTGGTCGAAGGCGCGCGCCGCGCCGCGCCAGATGAAGTAGCGCGTGCCGTTGAGGTTGGCGAGGCGCGCGGTGGGGTCGGCGCTCTTCGGGTGGTTTGGCTCGTGCCGGAACTGGTGCCAGCCCTTCGAGATCGCGGAGTGGCCGGCAGTCGGCACGGCAATCACCACGAGCACCACCGCCGCGGCCACGCCGATCTGCGCCGCGCGGCGCGGCAGGCGCCAGCGGACGTCACCGCGGGCGAACCATGTGATGGCGGTGGCCACGACGCAGAGCGCCGCCGCGCCGATCAGCGCGAGCACGACCGATCCCGCTCCGGCGGTACCCGCGGCGTTCGCGATCTCGGGCTTCTTGTGAATCACGACAGCGACGAGCGCGCTGCCCGCACCCGCGGCCAGCTCGTGCACGAGCGCCACCCAGCGGTTGCCGCTGAAGATCAGCACGAGCAGGAACGCCAGCGCGAGCCCGATGAAGGCGGCTCGCGAGTAGCTGAGGTAGATCGCCGCGCCGCACACCGGCACGGACGCGAGCGTGACCGCGCGCACCAGCCAGTAGCGCGCGTGCGCGCTCACCATCAGCGCCGCGCCGAGCGACATCACCGCCCACGCGCCCACGGCGTTCCAGTAGTTGAACGGGTAGCTCAGGCGGTCGACGTGAAGGCTGCTGTTGATGTAGTTCGTGGGGAACCAGCTCGGGTGGAGCCGGCTCACCACCGCCAGCAGCGTGACCACCAGCCCGGCGGTGATCAGCCCCGCCGCGGCCGCTCGCCACGTGCGCACGTCGATCACGCTCCACACGAGCAGCAGCAGCCCGGCGTAGTGCAGGTAGCGCACCAGCTCGGCGAAGGTGCGCTCGTCGCTCTGCGTCCAGCCGAGGCTGACGGCCGTCCAAAGCGCGAGCAAGCAGAGCGCGATGAACGGGACGGCGGCGAAGCGCGGCGCGCGGGAGCGGGGGAAAACGCCGAAGGCGTAGCCGAGAGCGAGCACGCCCCAGACCACGATTGCCTCCTCCTGGCGCGGAACGATGTCGTATGAGCCGCCGCGCAGCGCGTAGTAGACGACTGCGATTGCGGGGATGGCGAAAGCGGCTACCCTGGAAAAGGGAGGCAGCCGGTAAGGCGATCGCGAGGAGTCTCGATCCAGGTGCAGATCTCTATTCATAGGACAGGACTCGCAGTGGCGGGGACGGTGTTGGCGCTGGCGCCCTTCGGGCTGCCATCGGGCGCCGGCGCCTCAACCACCTGCCAGGCCCCTCCTGGCACGTCCGCTATCGACCAGTATTGCGAGGCGCTGCCGAGTCCGGGTGCGGGTGGCTCCGGCCACAAGCACTCGAAGCCTGTGTCGAACTCCACCACCAAGCAGCTCGAGAAGCAGGGGTCCACTGGGCAGGCTGTCCTGAACCTCGCCGACTCGAGCGGAGACGCCACCGCCGCGCCCGCTCCCAAGCCGAAGAAGCACCACCGGCACCACCGCAGGCACGCGACGACGCCGTCGCCCGCCACACCATCCACGCCGAGGCCCGTGAGCGGCTCGCTGCCCGCGCCGAGCAGCAACCCGCTGTCGGCCGTGGGATCGGCGATAGGCACCGGCTCCTCGACCGGAGCGGTGCTCCTGTGGATTCTCGTGGCGCTGGCTGTGCTCATGGGCGGTACGGCCTTTATCGGCCACCGGCGTCGCGCCCGCGAGAGCTGATCAAAGCCCCGCCGCAAGCAGGAGGTAGCTGGGCTATACGACGGTCCAGGGCAGGCTCGTGGTCGTGCCCTGACGGGCCCGCACCACCGCGTGCTTCTTGAGCCGCGCCTTGCCCAGGAACAGCCTGTCGTGTGAGCGTGCATGGAGCCTCGCGACCGTCTTCCACGTGCTCCCGTGCTGCACCTCCACGGTGACGAGACCGGTGGACGGGGCGATGCCCCACAGCTGCGCCTTGCCGTGGTGCAGGTAGGCGGTGAAGGGGAAGCTGAACGCGGTGTAGGACGGCTTCTGCGTGTCCTGCTGGAACGTGGGCCCGCGGAAGTAGATGCCGGACTGGAGCGTGAACTGGTAGCCGAGGCCGGGCGCCTCGTCGCGCATGTTGTACCAAGCGGCAACCGTCACGCCCTCGCTCCAGAGCTCGGAGAGAGCGCCCTCGAGGTAGCGGGCCTCGAGCTTCGCGGGGATTCCGCCCGGGTCCGGCGGCTTGCTCTCCCAGGAGAACTCGGTGGCCCAGATCGGCTTGCTGCGCCGCGGCGCGACGGTGTGTTGCCTGATCGCCGCCTTGAGAGGCTTCGTGATGCGGCTGAAGTCCGCGATCACCACGTCGTCCGGGTTGGGCGCGTGGCGGCGCGGCGGCCCGATCGGATACGGATGGTGTGCGAGCACGTCGAAGTGCACGGGCGAGTTCGGGCAGTGCACCTTGCGCAGGACCTTGCGGCTCTTCAGGCAGAACACGCCGCGCCAGAACTCAGCCGGAGGCATGCGCGCGCCGCCGGGCCTGAGATCGCCGAACGGCGAGGTGCCGGCGGTGACGACCACGTTCCTGCTCGAGACGCTCTTGATGCCCTTGTAGAAGGCGTTGAGGAGCGGCCGGTAAACGTTCGGGCTCGCGGGCTTCGCGTGTCGGCCTTTGCCGGTCCACTGCGGATTGAGGTAGAGCGAGAGGTTCGGCTCGTTCCAGCCCTGCCAGTAGCGGACAGCCGGGAGAGAGCTCCCGACGTTGGCCGGATCCGGATAGCTGCCCGAGTAGCGGCGCGCGAGCGCGGCGGCGAAGTCCCCGAACGCGGTGGGCGAGGGCTTCCAAGTGCCTCCGGGCACCGAGCTCGACACCGGCGGGCGGCCGGGGCCCTCGGCCCAGGACGGGGCACCGGTGACCTCGATGATCGGCGTGAGCCCGGCGGCCACCACCTGGCGGACGATCCCGTCCGAGAACGACCACTCGTAGCCGGGCCATGCGGGATCGCGTGTGTCCGCCACGTTGCCGGGCGTGGGGCTGGCAATAGCGGCCCAGGAGAAGGCGAGGCGGATGTAGCTCGCCCCGGCGTCCTTGGCCCGCTGGAGCTCGAGCGCGCGGTCATCCGGGCTCGCATCCTGGAACGAGCCGATGTCCGTGAAGCCGGTGGCGAGGCCGTGTGTGCGCGCGCTGCCGGCGGCGGGCAGGGTGAGCGAAATGGCCGCGACGGCGGCAACTGCCAGTGCGGCGAGCGAAACGCGTTCACCCGTACGTGTACCCCTGAGGCCCAAGACAACCAGTAAAACACGGGCAGCGACGGTTCGGAGCGGCCTGGGCGCTTGGCCGAATCGTCCCCGGTGCTCAGAGCCAGTAGTTTCGTGACCGATATATATGCCGTCGATGGACCGAGCCTCCCTTCAAATCTGCTCGGACGGGATGACGTTCGACCTCCCGGATGGCGGACCGCTTCTCGCGGGTCCTGCCTCCGCCGGCGGGAACGCCACCGTCCGGGGCGGCGACAGCCGCCCGCGACTGGCGCTGCTGAGCGACCTGTCCGCGCCGCCTCCGGGCGCCGATCTCTACGTGGCGCGCGAGGAAGCGCTCCCGCGCCGGGGGGCCGGGCTCGCGCTCCGCGCCCTGCGCCGGCGGGTGCGTCCCGCGCTCCTGGCGAGCCCGTCCTCGCCAAGCGGCGACTTCGACCACTGGCCCGCCGACGTCGTGGTCATGCGGCCGAGCTCGGACCCGGCCGAGAACGCGCGGCGGGCACTCAGCGCGGGCGTGCGCGCCGCCGGCCGACCGCTCGTGGTGGACGTGTCCGCGCCGGTGCCCGCGGACTCGCTGATGGCCGCGCTCGACGTGGGTGCCGCGGGAGTGATGATCGACACCGGCAACGAGCTCGCTGACGCCGAGCTGTTGACCGAGCTGGCCGAGCTGGAGCGGCGGCGGCTCATGGACGCGCCGGTGATGACGGTGGCGATCTGCGTCTACAACGGCGCCGGCGACCTCGACCGCTGCCTCGCCTCTCTTCGCGCGCTGCGCTACCCCAACTACGAGGTGCTCGTGGTCGACGACGGCAGCACCGACGGCTCCGCGGCGGTCGGCAGGCGCTATGCGGCGCGCGTGATCGAGCTCGGCCGGGTGGGAAGGGGCATGGCGAGGAGCACGGCGATCGACGAGGCCCAGGGCGAATACGTGGTCTTCCTCGACGCTGACGAGGAGGCCGACCCCGACTGGTTGGCGCGGCTATGGCGCATGCACGACCGGCTCGGCGTCGCCACCACCGGCGGACCAAACCGCCCGTTTCCGGACGCCGGCTGGCAGGAGCGCGCGGTGGGTGGCGCTCCAGGCGTGGCGATGCCGATCGTGCGCGCGGACGGCACCTGCACCCACCTGCCCACCTGCAACTTCTCGATCCGCGCCGAGGTGGCTCGGCGCGTCGGCGGCTTCAACGAGAACCTGCCGGTGCTCGGCGAGGACCTCCACATCTGCTACCGCCTGATCGAGAGCGGCCAGGACCTCTACTTTCACCCCACGGCTTCGGTGAGGCACCACCGGCGGCGGTCGATCAGGGGCTACCTGAAGCAGATGTTCGACTACGGCCGCTACGCGCGCGCCACGAACGAGCCGCTCGGCTTCAGCCTCGTGGACATCGAGACCGATCTCCCGCTCTGGCGCAGGCTCGATCCGCGCCGGCCCCATTACTGCTTCGTCGGGCCGCAGGCCGACCAGCGCTACAACCTGGCGTTCGCGCCGCTCTCGAACGGCTTCCCGGTGAAGCTGATGATGCTCACCGGCGCGGTGGCCGCGGTGGGGGTGCCGGTTGCGGCGCGGTTCGGCTTCGCGAAGCAGGCGCTCGCGCTCACGGCCGCCGCCGTGGCCGCGCAGAGCGGTTACGTGGTGGCGCGCGCTCCGGCTCAGCCCGGGCTTCGCGGGCCGCGCGCGCTCGCCAACCGTCTGCTCACGGCCGGCCTCTGGTACGCGGGGCCCACGTCGCTCGCGATCGGCAAGCACCTCGCCCCGCCGCCGGAGATGCCCGAGCTCGCACCGAACGCGGAACCCACGCCTCCCGAGGCCAGCGCGGTTCGAT
This sequence comes from Thermoleophilaceae bacterium, assembly GCA_025928345.1. GTDB lineage: Bacteria > Actinomycetota > Thermoleophilia > Solirubrobacterales > Thermoleophilaceae > JAICJR01. The sequence continues at coordinate 6,730 of JAICJR010000071.1, forward strand.
GACCCGGCGGCCGCTGGTGCGGCGCCTGCGCAGGCTGCTGCGTCCGGTGAAGCGAATGGCGGTGGGCCCGGGAGCCGTGCTGCTGGGGCTCCTGCTGCGCGCGAGCGGGCGCCGGCTCGGGCTGGTGCTCGTGTACCACCGCGTGGGCGATCCTCCGGGCGACCCCTCGCGCGAGCTCGTTCCGGCTCAGTCCACCGCCTCGCTGCGCGAGCAGCTGCGGATGCTGTCGCGCTTCTACCGCGTGGTGCCGGCGGCCGAGCTCGAGCGGCGGGCGGCGGAGCGGCGCCGCTTCGAGCGCTTCTGCGTGGCGATCACCTTCGACGACGACTGGGCCGGCCATCATGACGTCTCGCTGCCGCTGCTCGCCGAGGCGGGGATGACGGCCACCTTCTTCCTTTCTGGAGCGACGCTCGAGAAGCCGTCCGGCTTCTGGTACGAGCGCGTGCAGGACGCGTTCGACCGCGGGCTGGCCGCGCGCGCGTTCGGCGATGGCGCCGAGGTGCACGCGGTGGGGGCGCGCGTGGAGGCGCTGCCGCGGGCGGAGCGCCATGCGCTCGTCGCGGAGCTGGACGAGCTGCTGGGACCGCCGCAGGGCGGCCTGCGCGCCGGCGCGGTCCGGAGCATACGCCGGGCCGGCCACGAGATCGGCTTTCACACCCTCACGCACGACACGCTCACCACCCTCGGCCCGCACGAGCTCGAGACGGCGCTCGAGGATGGCCGCGAGCAGCTCGAGACGGTCACGGGAGCGGCGCTCGAGGCGATCGCCTACCCGTCGGGCCGGGCAGATGACGCGGTTCTCGCCGCCGTGCGCGAAGCCGGCTTCAAGCGCGGCTACACGACCCAGCCCGAGCCGGTGGGCCCGGGCTCGGACCCGCTCGCGCTCGGTCGCGTGGACGCGGCTCTGCAGACCGCCACCAAACTGCACCTCGCGCTCGGGCGAACGCTGCTCAGGAGGCCGCGAACTCGCGCATCCACTCCGGCGCCTCGCTAGGCAGCGGCTCCGAGTGGACCGGCCGGCGCGGGATTCCCAGCGCTAGCCGGAAGGCGTTCACGAGCACGCCGGCGTCCATGTAGCGAACCCCGGCGTAGAGGCTCACCTTGATGGCGCGGCCACGCTGTCCCGCGTCCTCGAGCCGGCCCGCGACCCAGAACACGTAGCCCTCGATGTTGAGCTTGCGTCCCGCGGAGCGCTCGAGCGGCCGCACCTTTGCCAGGAAGCGATTGAACTCGTCGAACACCCACTCGCGATGCGTGAGCAGCATGCTGCCGGAGTGCTGGACGTAGGCCACGAGCACGTCGTCCACGCACGCGGCGGGGCCGGCCGCCGCCATCCGGATCCACAGCTCCCAGTCGGCCAGCTGGTAGAAGCTCTCGTCGAAGCCGCCAACCTCGCGCATGAAGTCCGTGAGGGCGAGCACGTTGGAGCAGCCCGCGGGGATGCGCTGGTACTCGAACAGAGCGGGCAGGAGGCCCTCCGGCTTGGGCGCGCGGAAGAGCTCGACCGGCTCCATCCGGTCGTCCACCGCGAGGGCGGAGGTGAACACCCAGCTCGCCTCGCTCGCGCGCGCCGCGTCGAGCTGGCGCGACAGCTTGTCGGGCGCCCACAGGTCGTCGTCGTCGAGGAACGCCACCCAGCGCCCGCGCGCCTCCTGGATGCCGAGGTTGCGCGCATGGGCCACCCCCTTCGCCTCGGGCGGATAGATCACGCGGACGCGGTCCTCGCCCGGTTCGAGTAGGTCGGGCGGCATGCGCTCCTCGCCGTCGCTCACGATGAGCACCTCGAGCTCGACGCCCGTCTGGTCGAGCGCGCACTGGAGCGTCCGTCCCAGCCGGCTCCAGCGCTGGTAGGTCGGCATGACCACCGTGACTTCGGGTTCCACCATCTTTTCCAGCATAGGCATCTCGCCGAGGCCCGTCTGGACCTGCGCCAGAGCGGAAAATTTCGTCCAGCGGCAGGCGCTTGCGGCGAATTGCTCCTACTCTCGATCGGGTATGGCCACGTTCGCGTATTCGTCGGAGCGGGCGCGGCGGCAGGGTGGAGCGCAGATCGCGCGCATCGAGTGGGCCGCGGTCGCCGCGATCACGATCGCCGGCATCGCGCTCCGCATCTTTCATCTCGGCTTCCACAGCCTGAACGGCGGCGACGAGCCGTTCTCGCTCGCTCTCGCGCAGCGGTCGTTCGGCCACATGTTCAACCTCTTCGGCTTCGAGGCGAACGGGACGCTGTACTCGATCGTCCTCTGGCCGGTGATCCGGATCGCCAACCAGTCGGAGGCCGCGATCCGCTCGCCCGCCATGGTGGCCGGCGCGCTCGCCGTGCCCGCGCTCTGGTGGGCGGGCAGGCAGCTCGTGAACTCCTGGACCGGGATCGCCGCCGCCACGCTGATGGCGGTCAATCCGATGGCCACGTTCCACTCGCAGTACGCCCGCCCGTTCGCGTTCGTGATGCTGTTCAGCACGCTCTCGTTCGCCACGCTCGCGATGGCGACCGCCGAGGACGGGGGGAGGCGCAAATGGTGGGTCCTCTACGGGGCGTCGATGGCGGCCGCCGCGTACTCGAACTCGCTCACGCCCGTGTTCCTCGTGCCGGCACAGGCCGTCGTGGTGGTGCCTCGCGGCCGCGCGGCGCTGCGCGCCTGGATCTGGTCGCTCGTGGCGCTCGCGATTGTGTGCGTGCCGCTTCTCGTCGCGCTCATCATCGAGCGCTCGCGACGCAACCCGCTCTACTGGCTCACGCATCCGGGGCCGGGCGACATCGTGGACGCCGCCACCGAGTTCACCACCGGCCTCAGCAACCTGATCTGGATCTACAAGCTCACCGCGCTCGTCACGCTCGGCATGGGCGCGTTCGTGGCGGTCCGCGCCTGGCGTTCTCGGGAGAACCTCTCGCCGCTCGCCGTGCCCCTCGCGTGGACGGTCCTGCCGGTGGCCGGCCTGTTCGTGTTCTCGCAGATCTCGCCCGCGTTCCACGAGCCGTACCTGATCGGTGCGCTTCCGGGGGCGCTGCTCCTGATCGCCGCGCTCGCGATGAGGCTGCCGCGGCCGGCGGGGCTCGCGGCGCTCGGCCTGATCGCCGCCGTGGGGCTGTTCGCCTCGATCCATCAGGCCACGCGCCAGGTGGACGAGAACTGGCGTGGCGCGGTGAGCTGGGTGGCGCAGGAGAAGCGGCCGAACGACCGCATCCTCATCGACGTGCCCAACAACATCCCCGTGTTCGGCTACTACAACGCCCGCTGGCGCGCGCCCGACGGCAACATGCCGGTGCTCGAGTGGAAGGACGAGCCGATCTCGAAGGACTTCATCCCGGTGGACGACCCGGGCGGCTACACCGGCCCGACCGGACCGCCCAGCAAGCAGCTCGTCGCACGCAACGCGACCGGTGGGAAGCGCCTCTTCGTGGTGCTGTCCGAGTACGTGCAGCGCCTTCAGGGCGATGTGCCGAACGAGGCGGGCCTCGCATGGGCGAAGGCGAACTGCCAGGTGACAAGGCACCCCGAGAAGAACATCATCCTGATGGTCGTGAGCGGTTGCCCTAGCGTGCCGTCGCGCGGCTGATCAGCCCGCGCAGCTCAGACACCGCGCTGCGGTCGAGCACCAGCGTCGCGCCGGCGTAGGCCACCGTGCCCGCGATGCACGCCGCGATCAGGCGCGGCCACACGGACAGGCTTGCGTGATCGAGCCCGATGCGCACGGCGAGCGTCACGAGCACCGCCACAGCCGCGGCCATCAGCGGCAGCCGCACCGCGGCGAGCAGGCCGCGGATCTTCACCTGCTGGCGGTTGTGCGCGTACCACACGAGCGGGATCAGCTCGACGGAGATGTCCACGCACAGCAGGATCGCCACGAGCTGGAGCGAGTTCGTGATCGCCGCGGCGGCGAAGATCAGCGGCATCGTCACGATCAGGCGGAACAGGTTCACCTTCGCCATGAAGCGCGCGCCCTGGTTCGCGTTGAGGAACCAGCCGATGCTTCCGGTGACGACGCAGATCGCCCCCCAAACGCAGAGCGTGCTGAGGATCGGGTCCATCCTGATCCAGCGCGGGCCGAGCACGCCGGAGACGAAGTCGGGCGCCACCGCTGCGAGCACCGCCAGCGGCAGCAGTGCCGCCAGCAGCAGGTAGCGGATGGCCACCATCAGGGTGGCCGCCGCCCGTTGCGGGTCCTCGCGCAGGCGAACGTAGGCGGGCACGGTGGCCTCGGCCACCCGCTCGGACAGCGCCTGATTGGGAAGCTCGGACAACCGGTACGACATCGAGTAGAGAGCCATCGCGCGCGGGCCGAGCAAAGCCGACACCGCGATGAAGTGCAGGTTCTCGCTGAGGAACGCGGTGGCCGCCTGCGACACGTACGGGCGCGACTCGTGGATGGCGATGCGCGCCTCCTTGACGTACAGGTTGGGCCGCAGCCTGTGCGGGTAGCCGCGCCACAGCACCAGCGAGGCGAGCACGCCCGCCGCGAGCTGCCCGGCCACGAGGCTCCACACGCCCGCGCCAAGGGCTGCGAGCGGCACCGCGACGCTGACGTATCCGAACGCAAGGGCGAACTGCCCCGCGAAGCGCACTCGCCACAGCATGTCGCGCTGCAGCATGTTCGTGAGGTACCAGGTGATGGTGCTCGTGATCGTGGTGAGCGCGAGGATCGGCAGCACGTCGGCGAGCCGGGGGGAGCCGAACGCGCTCGAGATCGGCCCGGCGAGCGCCCAAGCGGCGAGTACGCACACGCACGCGATGCCGAGCATCAGCGTGAAGACCGTGTCCGCGAGCCGCCTGTCCACGTGCTCGCGCATCACGAGGCTGACGCTCAGCCCGTTGTCCGAAAGCAGGTTGAGTGCGTTCACCACGACGAGCCCGGTGAGCACCACGCCGATCTCGCGGGGCGCCACCAGGCGGGCGATCACGAGCGTGCCGATCAGCTGGAAGCCGCGGCTCAGCATGAACGCGGCCATCGTCCACGGCACGCCCTTGAGCGCCCGGGTGGTTATCGACTGCTCGGCCGCCTTGTCCTCCGGCGGAGCCTCGTGCGGGATCGAGGTCACCGCACCGAGCCGGGGAGGCCGGTGGCGACCGACCTCACGGCCTCCACCACCTGCTCCACCTCGGCCTCGCTGGTGGACGCCGACAGCGGCAGCGCGCAGTGGCGCCCGGCGGCCGACTCCGCGTTCGGCAGCGAGCCCATCGGCGCGAGCTCGCGGTACCCGCTGAAGCCGTGGATCACCGGGTAGCGCGTGGTCTGGATGCCGCGGTCCGCGAGGCCGGTGCGCATGGCGTCGCACGCCTCGGCGTCATCGAGCAGGATCGGGAAGGCGAAGTGCGAGGAGCGCTCCACCTGCTCGTCGCTCCAGGCGAGCTCGACTCCGGGCACGTCCGCGAGCAGCTCGCGGTACTGTCTCACGGCCCGGCGGCGCGCCTCGATCCCGGCCTCGAGCTTGGCCAGCCGCGACAGGCCGAGGGCGGCGCGCGGCTCGTCGAGGCGGAAGTTGTAGCCCACGTCCACCACGTCGTACGAGTAGCCGTAGCCGCGGTGGCGGTCCCAGGTGCTCGCGCTCATGCCGTGCGAGCGCAGCAGCCGCACGCGCTTGTCCGTCTCCTCGTCGGAGCTCAGCACCATGCCGCCCTCGCCGACGAACAGCTGCTTCTTGGAGAAGAACGAGAGGCAGCCCGCGTCGCCGACCGTCCCCGCCCGGCGACCGTCCTCCGACACCAGACACCCGATCCCTTGCGCAGCATCCTCAATGAGAAGGATGCCGCGGCTGTCGCACAGCCGGCGCAGCCCGACGACGTCGGCCGGGTAGCCGCAGAAGTGAACGGCCACGATCGCGCGCGTGCGCTCGGTGATGTGCGGCTCGACCGACTCGACCGACAGGTTGAGATCGGTGGGGGAGGCGGTGTCGCAGAGCACGGGCGTGGCCCCGACGTAGCGCGGCGCGTTCACCGACGCAACGAAGGTGAGCGCGGGGACGATCACCTCGTCTTCGGGCACGAGCTCGAGAGCGCGGCAGGCAAGGTGCAGCGCGGCCGTTCCGCTGTTCACCGCCGCCGCATGCGGCGCGCCGCAGAACGCCGCCACGCCGCGCTCGAACTGGTCCACGCGCGGGCCCATGGTGAGCCAGCCCTCCTCGAGGCACTGGACCACGGCGGCCACGTCGTCCTCGCCGATCGTGAGCTCCGTGAGCGGGATCTGCCACGCCATTACGCCAGCGCCTCCTCGAAAGCGGTGACCACGCGCTCCTGCTGCTCCGCCGTCATGTGCGGGAACATCGGGATCGTGAGCTCGGTCTCGGAGGCGAGCTCCGTCTTCGGCCGCGATTGTTCGCCCAGCCTCTCGACGTACGCGCTGAAGCGGTGGACGGCGGGATAGAAGAGCGAGGTCTGGATGCCGCGCTCCTGGCGCAGGAAGTCGCGCACGTGCTCCCAGCGAGCCGGGTCGTCCACGAGCACCGGGAACACGTAGCAGGAGGAGGTGTCCACGTCCTCGTCCCGGTAGGGCACGATCAGCCCGTCGATGCGGCTGAGCTCGCGCCGGTAGATGCGGGTGAGCTCGCGGCGGCGCTCGATGTCCGCCTCGAGTCGCGCCAGCCGCGACAAGAGCAGCGCCGAGTGCAGCTCGTCGATGCGGTAGTTGAAGCCGAGCCCGACGACGTCGTAGGTGCTTGTGGCGCCGGTGTGGCGGCTCCACGTGCCCGACGTCATCGCCTGCGAGCGCAGCGACCGCGCGAGCGCGGCCACGTCGTCGTCATCGGTGGCGAGCAGGCCGCCCTCGCCGGACGACAGGATCTTGTTGGAGAAGAAAGAGAACGCTCCGGCGAGTCCCCAGGTGCCGAGCTTGCGGCCATCGACCGTGGCGGACGGGGCGTGCGCCACGTCCTCGATCAGCGCGAGTCCGTACCGGTCGCACAGCTCGTGCAGCTCGGCGATCTTGCCGGGGTAGCCCGCGAAGTGCACGACGCACACGGCCTTCGTCTTCGGCCCGATGCGCGCCTCCACCTCGGCGGGGTCGATGCTGAGGTCGTGCCGGCCGAGGATGTCCGCGAACACCGGCGTGCCGCCGCAGTAGAGCACGGCGCTCGCTGTCGCGGCCATCGTGAACGAAGGCACGATCACCTCGTCGCCGGGACCGACCCCGGCGGCCAGGTAAGCGAGGTGGAGCGCCGCTGTGCACGACGAAACGGCCACGGCGTGGCGCGCGCCGAGCTGCTCGGCGAACGCCTCCTCGAACGCCTGTGTGCGCGGGCCGAGCGTCAGCCAGCCCGACCGCAGCGTGTCCGCCACGGCCTCGATGTCCTCCGGCTCGAGCCGGAGGTCGAACAGCGGGATCTCAGGGAATGTTCCGGTAGCGGGCATCCCACGGATCCTCGAACTTGCCCTCGTCGAGTGCGCCGGCAACCTCGGCGATCCCGTCCGGGACGGTCATGAGCGTCTCGTAGCCGAGGCGCTCCCGCACCTTGTCGAACGACACCTTGTAGTCCCGCGGGTCCTCGTCGCGGCGGACGAAACTCACCTTCCCGCGGTCGACCTTCTCCTGAATGATCTCCACGAGGTCGAGCTTGCGGTAGTTCTCGCCCGAGCGGCCGACGTTGAACACCTCGCCCACCACCTTGCCGTCATCGGCCTCGAGCACCGTGCGGATGCCGCGCCCGGCGTCGCGCACGTGCACGTACGGGCGCCAGAACTGCTCGCCGAAGACCTCGAGCTCGCGGTCGGCCCAGAGGTCGCGGGTGAACTCGTTGACAGTGAGGTCGAAGCGCATCCGGGGCGCCACGCCGTAGACGGTGGCGAAGCGCAGGCAGGTGACCGGCAGGCCGTCGAACTCGCCGCCGAGGAGCGCCTGCTCCACCGACACCTTCTGGCGCGCGTACAGCGACACTGGTGCGAGCTCGCCGTCCTCGGTGATCGGAACGGTGGGGTCCGCCATGCGGCCGTAGTTCGAGCACGTGGACGCGAACACGAAGCGGCGGACGCCCGCCTGCTGCGCCTCGGTCGCGAGGGCGCGGGCGGCGTTCACGTTCACCTCTTCGGACACCTCGGGCTCGCGCGCGCAGGCCGGGTCGCCGACGATGGCCGCGAGGTTCACCACCTCGTCCACGCCGTCGAGCGCGCGGGCGCGGGCGTCGGGATCGCGGAGGTCTCCGCGGACCACCTCCACTCCGTCCTGCTCGAGCTGCGACGACTGCTCCTCCTGGCCGTGCAGCAGCGTGTCGAGCACGCGCACCTCACGGCCACTGTCGAGCAGCTCCGAAACCGCGGCGCAGCCGATGTAGCCGGCGCCTCCTGTGACAAGCGTCTTCGCGATCGTGGGCCTCCTGATCTAGGACATCGGACGGTTTGGGGCGCAAAGGGAGCCCCGCAAGCAGTGTGCCAGCGGTCCCCTCCCGCGGCCACAAAGTTCGACACAAGCGTA
>JAICJR010000140.1 GCA_025928345.1 Thermoleophilaceae bacterium
GCCTACCCGGGCTATCCGGGCCAGGTGCACGGCGAGGCCCGCACTCCCGAGGAGCGCGTGCACCGCGAGCGCCGTGAGCTCGGTGTGGACCACGGCCTGGTGGGCGGCGTGCTCGCCCGCCGCTGGGGCCTGCCGAACCGCCTTGCCGCCGCGATCGAGCGCCACCACTCCGCCGAGGCGGAGGGCGAGTCCGCGATCATCCGCCTCGCCGACATGCTCGCGCACTACGGCCACGGCCAGCCCGTGGACCCGGCGCAGATGCTCAAGGTCAGCCGCACCCTCGGCCTCGGCCCGGAGCAGCTCCGCTCGGTGATGTTCGAGCTGCCGTACGCCGGCGCGCAGCAGCGCCGGAACGTGGAGCCGTGCCCGCTGTCCGCCCGCGAGGTGGACGTGCTCAAGCGGCTCGCCGAGGGCAAGGTCTACAAGCAGATCGCGCTCGAGCTGAACCTGTCGACGAGCACGGTGCGCACGCACCTCCACAACACGTACACGAAGCTCGGCGCAGTGGACCGCGCGCAGGCTGTGCTGGTCGCCACCGAGCGCGGCTGGATCTAGCTTCCGTTCTGGCCGGCAGGCACGCGCACCGTCACGACGGTGCCACGGCCGCCGCTGTCGATCGTCAGCGAGCCGTCGATCATCTCCGCGCGCTCGCGCATGCTCGACAGGCCGATGTGGCCCGCGGAGTCGGTCGCCAGCGGCCACACGTCGCCGAAGCCCTTGCCGTCGTCCACCACTCGCAGCCGGATCTCGCCGTTCGCGCGGCTGAGCGAGACGGTCACGTGCTCGGCCTCGGCGTGGCGGCCCGCGTTCGTCACCGCCTCCTGGGCGATCTGGAAGAGCGGGCCGCTCACCTCGGGCGCGAGCGAGAGCGGGTCGAGCTCGAGTGTCACGTCCAGCCCGTAGCGCCGCTGCCAGACGGATACGCAGTCGCTGATGGCGGTCTCGAAGGAGAGCTCGCGGAAGGCCGACGGGCCCAGGTCCACGATCTCGTCGCGCAGGGCCTGGATGTTGCGCTCGGTGATCGAGCGCGCCTCCTCGAGCATGCTGTTCGCGGCCTGTGTGTCACCGCGCTCAGCGGCGGTCGCCACCGCGGAGAGAATCATGTCGAGGCTCACGAGCTCCTGCACCGGGCCGTCGTGAATGGATTCGGCCACGCGCCGGCGGATCTCCGCCTCGGTCTGGATCATGCGGCGGGACACCTGGCGGGCGCGCAGCCGGCCGGTGGTTTCGGCGAGCCGGATGTTGCTGGCGGTGAGCGCGCCGGCCAGCGCGCATATGACGAATATCGACTCGTAGAACGCGAGCGTGTTGTCGTGCACCGGCGTGCCGCTGCGCAGAGCCGCGATCACGACGAGCGTTCCGGCTCCCGCGAGCGCTATCACCGTGCCGCGGCCCTGGCCCTGGAACTGCGCGTGAGCGGCGATGAAGAAGAGGGCGAGGAAGCGCACCGCGCCGTAGGTCTGCGGCGTGACGAGCTCCGCCACCGCGAGCAGCGTGAGGTCGCCGGCGGCCACCACCGGGCTGAGCGCGAGGTCGGGCCGCCGCTGTGCGAGCAGCAGGTTCCCGATCGCCCAGGGAAGGCCGCCCGCGGCGACGACGATCGTCAGATGGCCGTGGAACGGCATGCCCGTGGCCACGAGCGCGACGAGCGCCGCCACGGTGAGAAGCAACCGCAGCGCCGCGAACTTGAGAACAGGCTCCGGCGACTCGATCGGTGGCCGGCCGAGCGCCATCATGATGTGCGCCGAGCCCCGGCGGCCAGTGTCATGGCCATAACCTAGAGTGGACCCGCTGTGCTCGCCATTACGTCGAAGTCCCCATATGCGGTAAGCGCACTCGTGGAGCTGACCCGCACAGGTGGCAGCGCGCCGGTGCCGATCGGCGAGATCGCGAAGCGCCGCAACATCCCGGTGCAGTTCCTCGAGTCGTTGTTCGCCAACCTGCGCCGGGCGGGAATCCTCCAGAGCCAGCGAGGCGTGCGCGGCGGCTACACGTTCGCGCGCCCGCCCGCGGAGGTCACGGTGCTCGAGGTGGTGGAGCTACTCGAGGGCGAGCTTGGCGCCGACTCACCGCAAGCAGGCCCCATCTGGGACGAGGCTGTCGAGGCGGTCAAGGCAGTGCTCGGAGGCGCAACGATCGCGGATCTCGCCGAGCGCGAAGCGCGCGCTGCCGGCGCGGCGATGTATTACATCTAGCGGGCGAGCGCGCCAGGTACTGCACCTTCAGGGTCAAGAATCGCTGACCCGGGTACTGAGGAATCCATGATCGCGCTGGGCGTAATTCTCGCCATTATCGGCTTCATCTTTGGGATCGGCATTCTCTGGATCATCGGGATCATCCTGCTGATCGTCGGACTGGTCCTGTGGTTCGTGCCGGTCGGCGGAACGACACGACGCTGGTACTGACGAAAAAGGGGCACGGCCGCCCCGAGTAGAAGAATGGGCCGGGATGCCCGACCCGCCGCTCATGTCGCTGGACCACGAGGAGCTCGTGATCCGTCGTGGCCGGCGAAGCGGTGTCTACACCATCATCGCGGTGCATTCCACGGCGCTCGGTCCCGCGCTGGGCGGCTGCCGGATGTGGCGCTACGAGTCGAGCGCCGAGGGCGCGCGTGACGCGCTTCGTCTCTCGCGCGCGATGACGTTCAAGTCCGCCGCCTGCGGCCTCAACGTCGGCGGCGGCAAGGGCGTGATCTGCCTCGAGCCGGGACGCGCACCCACCGGCAAGGCACGGCACGACGTGCTGCTCGACTTCGCCGACACGGTGAACGTGCTCGAGGGCAACTACATCACCGCCGAGGACGTCGGCACGGGGTCGAAGGACATGGCGGTGATCTCCGAGGTGACGACCCACGTCACTGGCCTCGATCGCCGCCGCGGCGGCAGCGGCGATCCCAGCCCGTACACCGCCATGGGCGTGGAGGCCGCGATGCGCGCCTGCTGCGAGAAGGTGTTCGGCACGTCCGACCTCGAGGGGCGAACGGTCGCGGTGGTGGGCGCGGGCCGCGTGGGGTCGCAGCTCGTCAAGCGCCTCGGCAAGGCGGGGGCGAAGCTGATCGTGGCCGACATCGACGAGTCGCGCCGCGCGGTGATCGACAGCCTCCCAGACGCGAAGTGGACCGACCCGAGCAGCGCGATGCTCGCCGAGGTCGACGTGCTCGCTCCCTGCGCGCTCGGCGGAGTGATCGACCAGGTGAACGTGAGCAGGCTGCGCTGCCAGATCGTGTGCGGCTCCGCGAACAACATCCTGGCTCACGAGGGGCTGGCGGACGACCTCGCGCACGAGGGCATCCTCTACGCGCCCGACTTCATCGCCAACGCCGGCGGGATCATCAACGTGTCGCTCGAGCTCGACGGCTACGAGCCGGCGAAGGCACGCGCGGGCGCGGCGGGGATCGAGGACACCATGCGGGCTCTGCTGCAGGAGTCAGAAGCGGCGGGCGTCACGCCGCTGGCGGCCGCCTACCGGCTGGCCGAGCGCCGGCTCCAGAGCGCAAGCGGATAGCCTCCGGCGGGTGGCCAAGGCGCGCGAAAACGCCCGTATACCGGCAAACCTCGCCGACATCGTCGGCGGCACGCCGATGCTTCGGCTCACGCGCACAGCCCCCGAGTGCAAGGCGGAGATCGTCGCCAAGCTCGAGGCCTACAACCCGGCCGGGAGCGTGAAGGACAGGATCGGCGTCGCGATGATCGAGGCGGCCGAAGCGGAGGGCCGGATCGAGCCGGGGAAGACCACGATCGTCGAGGCCACGTCCGGCAACACCGGCATCGCGCTCGCCTTCGTGTGCGCCGCCAAGGGCTACCAGCTCGTGCTCACCATGCCGCAGGGGATGAGCCGCGAGCGCGAGGCACTGCTCAGGCTCTACGGCGCCGAGGCGGAGATCACGGAGTCGCTCGGCGGGATGAACGAGGCGGTGGACGCCGCGGTGCGCATCGCGAGCGAGCGCGGCGACTGCTTCATCCCCGACCAGTTCTCGAACCCTGCCAACCCCGAGATCCACCGCCGCACCACCGCGGAGGAGATCTGGCGCGACACGGGCGGAAAGGTGGACGCGTTCGTGGCCGGCGTCGGCACCGGCGGCACGATCACGGGGGCAGGGGAGCGGCTGAAGGAGCTCAACCCCGACCTGCACGTGGTGGCGGTGGAGCCGAAGTCCTCGCCCGTGCTGTCGGGCGGGCAGCCCGGGCCGCACAAGATCCAGGGAATCGGCGCGGGGTTCGTGCCCGAGGTGCTCAACCGCGACATCCTCGACGAGATCATCCCCGTGGACGACGAGGACGCGATCGAGACGGCGCGGCTCGTGTCGCGCAAGGAAGGCGTTCTCGCCGGCATCTCGGGTGGGGCGGCCGTGTGGGCGGCGATCCAGGTGGGCTCGCGGCCGGAGTTCGAGGGCAAGCGGATCGTGGTCGTGGTGCCGGACTCGGGCGAGCGCTACGTGAGCACGCCCTTCTTCGCCCCGTGAGCTCCCAAACGCTCGACCTCACCGGCGTTACCTGCCCGCTCAACTGGGTGAAGGCGAAGCTCGCACTTGAAGGCCTCGCGCCTGGCGACGAGCTCACGCTGATGCTCGACTCGGGCGAGCCGATCGACAGCGTGCCGCGCTCGGCCCGCGAGGACGGCCACGACGTCACCGTGAGCGGCACCACCGTGACTATCGTCAAACGCGCATGACGCTCACGGACGCGGACCTCGAGCGCTACTCACGTCAGCTGGTGCTGCCGGAGTGGAGCGGCGCCGCGCAGGCGCGGCTGAAGTCTGCGAGCGCGGTGGTGGTCGGCACCGGCGCGCTCGGCAGTCCCGTGCTCACCTACCTGGCGGGCGCGGGCGTGGGCCGGCTCGGGGTGGTGGATGACGGCGAGGTGGAGCTGTCGAACCTGCCGCGGCAGCCTCTTCACTTCACGCCTGACGTGGAGGTGAACAAGGCGGTGAGCGCCACGTCGAAGCTCCAGCTGATGAACCCGACGATCATGATCGAGACCTTCCCCGCCCGTATCGAAGAGTTCAACGCGGAGGCGATCCTCGCGGGCGCCGACGTGGTGGTGGACTGCTCTGACACGTTCGCCACCCGCTACGTCGTGAACGACGCGTGCTGCGCGCTCGGCACCCCGCTCGTGGAGGGCGGCGTGCTCGGCTTCGACGGCCTCGTGATGCCGATCAAGCCGGGCGAGTCCGCCTGCTACCGCTGCGCGTTCCCCACCGAGCCTCCGGAGGGCAGCGTGCCGAGCTGCCGCGAGGCGGGCGTGCTCGGGCCGGTGGCCGGCATCGTCGGCTCGATGCAGGCGCTCGAGGCGCTCAAGCTGCTCACCGGCGCGGTGGAGCCGGCGCTCGACCGCATCGTCCAGATCGACGCCCGCAACCTCGAGCAGACGGTGGTGAAGACGAGCCGCCGCCCCGACTGCACGGCGTGCGCCCGCGTACCTGCTGCGACACAATCTGGCTGACGTGTTCGGACTTCGACCCCTACGACGCGTCGCGCACGAGCTGCGCCGGGACCTGACCGCGGCTCAGGAGCGCGACCCGGCCGCGCGCGACCTCGGCCGCTGGGAGATCCTGCTCACCTATCCCGGCGTGCACGCGCTGCTCGCACACCGCGTCGCCCACGCGCTGCACGAGGCCGGGGTGCCGATCCTGCCACGCGCTCTCGCCTACCTCGCCCGCATGGCAACCAACATCGAGATCCACCCCGCGGCACAGATCGGCGAGGCGCTCTTCATCGACCACGGCGCCGGCGTCGTGATCGGCGAGACGTCCGAGATCGGCGACAACGTGACGCTCTACCAGGGGGTGACGCTCGGCGGCACCGGCTTCGCGCGCGGCAAGCGCCACCCGACCGTGGGGAACGACGTGGTGGTGGGCTCGGGGGCCAAGCTGCTCGGCCCGATTCGCGTGGGGAACTGCTCGAAGATCGGCGCGAACTCCGTGGTGATCCACGACGTGCCGCCGAACTCCACAGTGGTCGGGAACCCGGGGCATCCCGTGAAGGTGAGCGGCAAGCGCCCCGAGGGGCCGGACGCCGACTGGGCGCACCTGCCCGATCCGGTGGCCGAGGCGATCCGCGCCCTCAGCGCCCGCATCCGCGAGCTCGAGGAGCAGCTCGAGCAGGCCACAGGACGAAAGCCGCAGCCCACCGCCGAGGTCACGCCGCTGCGCGGGGTCGGGCAGGACCCGGCGGGCGGTTGATGCGGCGGGCCGCGTTACTCGTTCTCGCGCTGGCGGTGCCGCTCGTGCTTGCGGCGCCCACCGCCGCGAGAAAGCGCGGGAACACGATCACAGTGGTGCGGGTCAAGGAGCCCGCGCGCGCGAACGTGACGGTGGCGGGCTTCGAGCTCGACCTGGTGAGGGTCCGCGGGAAGAAGACCGCGAGGGCGAGCGTGGCGAGCTCGCTGCCGAAGGGCGTGAGCGTGTTCGCGGTCCTCGGCAAGCAGAAGCGGAGCGATCGCGTGCGAGGCGTGCTCGTGGCGGTGAACCGAGCGCCGGCCGTGACCGCGGCCGCCAAGGCGCACAGGCGCAGGCTCAGGATCAACCTCAGGCACGCAGCGGTGCCGAGGGGCTACACGCTCAAGCTGAAGCTGCACGAGGCTGACAACGTGCTCAACCCGCATCGCGGCTTTCACTGCTCGAGCTACTTCAAATCCGGCGACCTCGCGGGCGCGCTCAAGCTCGGCGGCCCGCGGCTGCCGAACATCACTACGGGTTCGCTGATCCAGTTCGCTTGCGCTTCCGCCGTGGGCCGCACCGCCTATCCCGGCGAGGGCGAGCTGCGCGCGGCCGTGAACGCGCGCTCGGGCGCGCTCGCCTTTGTGCGCTCGCCGCAGTTCCCGAACGTGGTGAATGGCACGGCGAGCTTCAACTACCCGGTGAAGAGCTTCGCGGTGCAGGCCGACAAGGGGCACCAGCTCACGGCGTGCTCCTTCGCCGGCGGGACATGCGCGATCAGCGCGAGCAACCAAGCGCTGTTCACGCTCGCCGCGCCGGCCGCCGCCGGCAGCGGACTCCAGTTCGCGCTCGCGACGTCGCCGGACCCAGCCGCCGCGCTGCCCTTCCGCTTCTTCGGGATCGACAGCGCCGGCAAACGCGCCGGCCCGCTCGCAACGAGCGGCCCCTAGTAGAAGACGGTCCGCGTGCGGTGGCGGGGCAGCGCCTTGTAGCGCGGCTCCTGGCCGCGGTTCCACAGCCAGACGTCGAGGATGCGCGGCGGCACGCCCAGCCGAGTGGCGATCGCCTCGCACGCATGCAGCGCGCATGCGCGGATCTCGCGCTCCTCCTCGCCCGGCGGGAGCAGCTCCTCGCGGTCGATCCGCGTGCTGAGCATCGGGTCGTAGCTCAACACGCCGTCCACGCGCAGCACGTGCGGCACGAGGTTGTCGGCGAAGATCGTGAGCTTGTCGAGGTCATAGAAGTCGGCCACCCCGGCGAGCGCCATGTTGCTCGCCACGATCTGTGCGCGCTTGTAGAAGCCGCGATCATCGAAGAAGGGCATGCCGCGGGCCAGGGCCTCCGCCAGCGCCTCGGCCGAGCCGCTTGCCGAGCTCACCACCTCGAGCGCGCTGCGCCCGCTGAGGAAACGCCCGAGGTCGCGCAGCGCCTCGGCGTACAGCTCCATCAGCTCGTGGCCTGGCTCCTGCTCCAGCACGGCGGCCACGCGCCGGCCGTCAAGCAGCTCGAGATCCTCGGGCGACCATGGGCCGTGCGCCCGGAAGTGGTCCGCGAGCGCCCAAGCCACCGTGTGGTAGCCCGAACAGCCCGGGCGCTTTCGCAGCGTGGGGAACCAGCCGGAGCCGAAGTTGATGGCGTCGAGCGTGAGGAGGTACGTGCACACCTCGGCGCGCGAGCCCTCGAGGTAGTGGCGCTGCGGGTCGAGCACCGGCGGGGGGCCGGGAGCGATCTCCTCGGCGGCGTCGAGGTGGATCTCAACCCAGCGCGCGCCGGCCGCGATCGCGGCGCAGCTCGCCCGCACGTCGTCGCAGAGCCCCACGGGCGGGGAAGGGTACGGCTACTGCCGGTTGGCGGTGAGCGTGCTCGACGCGGTCTGGCCGTTCGCCAGCTTGATGCTGATGGACCCGGTGAAGCTCGCCTTCGTGAGCTTGCCGCCCAGCTGCCAGGTCACACCGGGTGCGCACGACGGGTTGCCGCCCCCGCCGCTGAGCTTGTGCGTCTTCTGCGAGTAGGTGACGGTGAACGCGCCGTACGCGGGCGAGTTGAGGTGGAGCTTGAAGCCCTTCTTGTTCCAGTGGTTGTTGCCCTTGCCCTTGGTGATCACGGGTGTGCCCTCGGGCGCCGGATCGGGGCAGCCGAGCGCGTTGCCGCCGAGGTCGACGATGAACTCGAAGGCCTTGCCCTTTCGCACCGGCTTCTCCTGAAGGAAGAGCGTGCCGCTGGTGTTGAAGGTCTGGTTCGACCAGGTGCCGGACCACGAGCCGGCGAGCTTCTTCGGCGTGAAGCCCTTCGGCTTCGACGCCGCGAGGGCCGGCGCGACGGCCAGGAGGGCCAGACATACCGCTGCCGCGAGCAGGCGCCGGTACATGGGCGGACGCTAACCGGGCGGGGCTTATCGAGTCAAGCCGCCCGCACCTCTATCGTCTCCGAGGTGAGCGCCACAGCCGCCCCGGAGACCCTTCTCGAGGGGCTCAACGAGCCCCAGCGCGAGGCCGTCCAGCACGGCGAGGGCCCGCTGCTGATCCTCGCGGGCGCGGGCTCGGGCAAGACCGCGGTGCTCACTCGCCGGATCGCGTATCTGGTGCACACCCGCGCGGCTCGTCCCGGCGAGATCCTCGCCATCACCTTCACCAACAAGGCCGCCCAGGAGATGCGCGAGCGGGTGGAGCAGCTGGTGGGCGGACGGGTCCGCGCGATGTGGGTGATGACCTTCCATTCCGCCTGCGTCCGGATGCTGCGCGCGGAGGGGGAGAGGCTCGGCTACACGCGCGGCTTCACGATCTACGACGAGGCGGACTCGACCCGGCTGATCAAGCAGTGCATGGACGAGCTCGACGTCGACCCCAAGCGCTTCGCCCCGCGCGCGATCAAGCGCCAGATCTCGGACGCGAAGAACACGCTGCTCGACGCCGCTGCCTACCGCGACAAGGTGGGCTCGTTCTTCGAGCAGACGGCGGCGGACGTGTACGAGCGCTACGAGTCGCAGCTCCACTCGATGAACGCGATGGACTTCGACGACCTGCTGATGCGCTGCGTCGATCTCTTCCGGCTCTTCCCGGAGGTGCTCCAGCGCTACCAGCACACCTTCCGCCAGATCCTGGTGGACGAGTACCAGGACACGAACCGCGCGCAGTACGAGTGGCTGAAGCTGCTCTCGGCCGAGCA
>JAICJR010000200.1 GCA_025928345.1 Thermoleophilaceae bacterium
ACGATGTCACTGATCCTCAGGCCCTACAGCGGCAAGGGCGGGGTGGTGAAGCGATGAGCAGGCGCCTGATGCTCGTCACCGGCGCCGGCGTGATAGTCGCCGCGATGGTCGCGCTGTTCGCAATCTTCGGCAGCGCGGGCCAGAACAACGAGTACCAGCCGCAGAACGAGTTCAAGCTCACCGACTGGGTGCCGATCCACATCGGCTCGCTCAACCTGAGCATCAACAAGGCCGTGCTCTACCTGTTCCTCGCAACGGCGTTCACCGTGTTGTTCCTCACCTGGGTGGCGAGGCGGATGGAGGCCAAGCCCAACCGCGTGCAGACCGCCGTCGAGGGGATCTACGACTTCTCCTACACGAACCTCACGCGCGGGAACATGGACGAGGAGATGGCGCGCAAGTGGTTCCCGTTCGTGGCCGCGCTGTTCATCTGGCTCCTGATGTCGAACCTGATCGGCTACATCCCGCTGCCCACGAACACGCTCGAGCGGTTCAACGTGTTCGGCGCGCACATCCCGGGCTTCGCGGTCTACGCGGCCACCGCCAACATCTCAATCCCGCTCGTCCTCACGCTGGTCGTCTGGTTCAGCTACCACGTGGAGGGCATCCGGGCCAAGGGCCCGCGCAAGTACTTCGCGAGCTGGATCCCGGCGGGCGTCGAGGGTCCGGCGCGCATCCCGATCTTCGGGATCGAGGTGATCTCACATTTCGTGCGGATCATCTCCCTGTCGGTGCGACTGTTCGCCAACATGCTGGCCGGCCACATGCTGATCCTGTTCATGGGCGGCGGCCTCGTGGTGCTCCTCGGTGCCGCGTACTGGGGCCCCGCCACCGTCGTGCTGGCGATCGTCTTCTTCCTGTTCGAGGTCGTGCTGATCGCCGGCCTGCAGGCATTTATCTTCGCCACTCTCACTGCCATCTACCTCGGCGGCGCGGTCGCCGAGACCCATTGATCGGAGGAGGATCATGGACCTCACAGCACTCCCCAGTTTGATTGCCGCCAGCAATCCGACCACCAGCGCCGGCAAGGCGATCGCGCTGGGCGTCGGTGCTGGTCTCGGCACCATCGGACCCGGCGTCGGCGTCGGTTACATCTTCGGCAAGGTGATCGAGTCGGTCACCCGTCAGCCCGAGATGCGCGACGAGATCACGAGCATCCAGTGGCTGGGCTTCGCGCTCACCGAGGCGATCGTGTTCTACGCGTTCATCTTCGGCCTGATCGCGTTCTTCCTCACGAAGTAGATGGCGAACGCGGTCGACACGGTGTTCGCCGCCGACAGCGGCGGCAACTTCCTCGTCACGCCCAACGTCGGGCTGATGATCTGGACGCTGATCGCGTTCTTCATCGCCCTGTTCCTGCTCCAGCGGCTGGCGTTCCCGCGCATCGGCGAGGCGCTCGACAAGCGCCGCCGGGCGATCGAGGAGTCGATTGAGGCGGCCGAGCGCACGCGCCACGAGGCGGATGCGCTGCTCGAGGAGTACCGCGCGCGTCTGCGTGAGGCCCGCGAGCAGGCCGACGACATAGTCACCCGCGCGCGCAAGGCCGGCGAGCGGCTCCACGAGGAGCAGGTCGCACAGGCCAAGGAGTCCCGCGAGGAGCTGATGGAGCGCACGCGGCGCGACATCGAGACGGAGACCAGGCGCGCGCTCGAGGAGATCCGCGCCGAGGTGGCCAATCTCACGGTGCTCGCCACCGAGAAGCTCGCTCGCAAGTCGCTCGACGACGACGACCACCGGCGGCTGATCGACGAGGCGCTCAACGAGATCGACTTCTCGCAGCTCGCGCCGGCGGGCAACGGGGGAGACCCGGAGCGGTAAATGGAAGAGATCGCCGAGGTCTACGCGCGCTCGCTCTTCGAGGTGGCCCAGGACCAGGGCCAGCTCGACGAGATCCACGAGCAGCTCGACGAGTTCGCCGACGTGCTGTCGGAGAACCGCGAGCTCCAGGTGTTCTTCTTCTCGCCCTACTTCTCCTCGGGTGAGAAGCAGGACGGCGTGGCTAAGGTGATCGACGGGGGCAACGAGTACTTCGTTCGCTTCCTCGAGCTGCTCGCCGAGAAGCACAGGCTGCCGGTGCTGTTCCGGATCCGCCGCGAGTTCGACGCCCTGTGGGCCAAGGAGCAGAAGCTGCTCGAGGTCTCGGTCACGAGCGCCGTGGACCTGGACGAGGAGACGGTGAAGGGCATCGGCAAGAAGATCGAGGAGCAGACCGGGCACAGGGTGGAGCTCGCCGCCCACGTGGACCCGGACGTGATCGGCGGGCTCGTGATCCGCGTGGGCAACATGGTGCTCGACGCGAGCGTCCGCAACAGACTCGAAAGACTCAGGAGGCAGGTGGCTCGCGCCGCCTAGAAAGGCAACTTCTCACCCTATGCAGATCAAGCCCGACGAGATCACCAGCATCCTCAAGAGCCGCATCGAGGGGCTCGACGAGGGCGAGGCCGACCTGTCCGAGGTGGGCACGGTCCTCTCCATCGCCGACGGCATCGCCCGCGTGCACGGGCTCGACAACTGCATGGCGCTCGAGCTGCTCGAGCTGCCGCACGACGTCACCGGCCTGGCGCTCAACCTCGAGTCCGACAACGTCGGCACCGTGCTGTTCGGCGAGTGGGACAAGATCGAGGAGGGCGACACGGTGAAGCGCACCGGGCGCCTGCTCGAGATCCCGGTGGGCGAAGGCCTGCTCGGCCGCATCGTGGACCCGCTGGGCAACCCGCTCGACGGCAAGGGCGAGGTGCACACCGAGGGCACGCGGCCGGCCGAGTTCAAGGCCCCCGGCGTGGTCTCGCGCCAGCCGGTCACCGAGCCGATGTCGACCGGCATCAAGGCCATCGACGCGATGATCCCGATCGGCCGGGGGCAGCGCGAGCTGATCATCGGCGACCGCCAGACGGGCAAGACGGCGATCGCGATCGACACGATCATCAACAACAAGGACAAAGACCTCATCTGCATCTACGTGGCAATCGGCCAGCGCATGTCCACCGTGGTGGACGTGGCGCAGCGGCTCGACGACCACGGCGCGCTCGACAACACCATCATCGTGGCCGCGCCCGCCGACGAGGCGGCGCCGATCAAGTACATGGCGCCGTACGCCGGCTGCGCGATGGGCGAGCACTTCCTCTACAACGGCAAGCACGCGCTCTGCGTCTACGACGACCTGACGAAGCACGCGTACGCGTACCGCCAGATGTCGCTGCTCCTGCGCCGCCCGCCGGGCCGCGAGGCCTACCCGGGCGACGTGTTCTACCTCCACTCGCGCCTGCTCGAGCGCGCGGTGAAGCTGAACGACGACCTGCAGGGCGGCTCGCTTACGGCGCTGCCGATCATCGAGACGCAGGCCGGCGACGTGTCCGCCTACATCCCCACCAACGTCATCTCGATCACCGACGGCCAGATCTACCTGGAGGGCGACCTCTTCCGATCCGGCGTTCGTCCCGCGATCAACGTGGGCATCAGCGTGTCGAGAGTGGGAGGCAACGCTCAGACCAAGCCGATGAAGAAGGTGGCCGGCAAGCTGCGGCTCGAGCTGTCGCAGTACCGCGACCTCGAGGCGTTCGCGCAGTTCGGCTCGGACCTCGACCCGGAGACTCAGGCCGCGCTCAGCCGCGGCGAGCGCCTCGTGCAGATGCTCAACCAGGACGAGCTCAAGCCGTGGGCCGTGGAGGACGAGGTCGCGGCCGTGTACTCGGGCACCGGCGGCTTTCTCGACCGCATCAAGGTCGAGCGCATCCCCGAGTTCCACGAGCAGATGCTCTCGCGCCTGCACTCGGGCAGCGACGACCTGATGAAGAAGCTCGCCGAGGGCAACTGGGACGACTCGATCGAGGAGCAGCTCGGCAACGCCATCGGCGAAGCGCTCGACGACTTCGGTCCCGACTTCGACGAGGAGGGCCAGCCGCTCGAGGAGGGCGAGTCCGACCGCGTGCGCGAAGCCGGCGACGAAGAGAAGGACGAGAAGGACGAGGAGCGCGAGGAGGAGCCCGCTAACGCGTAAAGCACTGGGCACTGGGCACTTGGCTACTCAAAAAGACATCAAAGGCCGTATTTCTTCGGTGAAGAACATCCAGAAGATCACGCGCGCCATGGAGATGGTCTCCGCGGCGCGGCTTCGCCGTGCCGAGCAGCGGATCGAGGAGCTGCGTCCCTACGCGGAGGGCATCCGCAAGATGACTCGCCGCGCGGCCGAGGCCGCCGAGCGCATCCCCAACCTGCCCGTGCTCGAGGAGCGCGAGCAGGTGAAGAACGTCGGGCTGCTGCTCATCACGAGCGACCGCGGCCTGGCCGGCGCCTTCAACTCGCAGATCAACCGCGCGGGCAACAACCGCGCGCGCGAGATCGAGGGCGAGGGCACGAACGTGGCGTGGTACGCGTCGGGTCGCCGGGGTGTGTCCACACTCGAGTTCCGCGGCCGCGAGGTGGTGGGCACCTACACAGGCTTCACTGACCGCCCCTCCTACGCCGACGCCCGCAACATCGCCGGCGACGTGACGAGTGCCTACGTGGACGGCGAGATCGACCGGCTCGAGATCATCTACAACCACTACGTCTCGCCGATGACGCAGACCGTGTCTCACGAGACGCTTCTTCCTCTCCAGCAGGCGGACATCCTCGGGGACGAGGAGGAAGAGGCGGAGCACCGGGACGAGGAGTCGCAGCACAAGCGCGCTCTGTGGATCTATGAGCCCGAGCCCGAGGAAATTCTTGCCCGACTGGTGCCGGACTACGTCGAGATATCGATCTATCGGGCCCTGCTCGAGTCCACCGCGTCCGAGCACGGTGCCCGCATGACGGCGATGCGCAACGCGTCGGAGAACGCGTCAGATCTGATCGACGATCTCACTCTCGAGATGAACCGGCAGCGCCAGGCGGAGATCACCCAGGAAATCATGGAAGTCGTTGCCGGAGCCGAAGGGCTTCGCTGATAAGGAGCAGAGAGAGCGTGGAATCCAGCATCAGCAGCACTGAGACGCAGGACCAGAAAACGACCGAATCCACGAGCAACGGCTCGGACGGCAAGAGCGGCGCGGTCGGTCGTGTCGAAGAGGTCGCCGGCGTGGTGATCGAGGCCGTCTTCCCGGACGACCAGCTTCCCGAGATCTACAACGCGCTCGAGATCGAGATGCCCTCTCAGGAGGGCGACGACACGCACACGCTCGTCTGCGAGGTGCAGCAGCACCTGGGCGACGACCGCGTGCGCGCGGTGGCCATGGACGCCACCGACGGCATCTCGCGCGGCACCGAGGTGCGCGACACCGGCGGGCCGATCACGGTGCCCGTGGGCAAGGAGACGCTCGGCCGCCTGTTCAACCTGCTCGGCGAGACGATCGACGAGGGCGACCCCGTGGAGACCGAGGAGCGCTGGCCGATCCACCGCTCCGCTCCGGACGTCGAGAACCTCACGCCTACGCGCGAGATCTTCGAGACCGGCATCAAGGTGATCGACCTGCTCGCGCCGTACGCGCGAGGCGGCAAGGTCGGGCTGTTCGGCGGCGCCGGCGTGGGCAAGACCGTGCTCATCCAGGAGCTGATCCACAACATCGCCCAGGAGCACGGCGGCCTGTCCGCGTTCTGCGGCGTGG
>JAICJR010000174.1 GCA_025928345.1 Thermoleophilaceae bacterium
CAGGAAGCCCTCCTTGTCGGCGTCGAGGATCGCCACCAGGGAGACCTCGGGCAGGTCCAGGCCCTCGCGCAGGAGGTTGACGCCGACGAGCACGTCGTACTCCCCGAGCCGCAGGTCGCGGATGATCTGGATCCGCTCGAGAGTGTCGATCTCCGAGTGCAGGTACCGCACCCGGAAGCCGTACTCCATCAGGTAGTCGGTGAGGTCCTCGGCCATCTTCTTCGTCAAGGTCGTGACGAGCGTGCGCTCGCCGTCCTCGGTGCGCCCGCGGACCTCGTTCATCAGGTCGTCGATCTGGTTGCGCGTCTCGCGCACCTCCACCTCGGGATCGACGATGCCCGTCGGCCGCACGATCTGCTCCACGATCCGCGACGAGTGGTTGCGCTCGAAGTCGCCCGGCGTGGCGGACACGAACACGATCTGCCGCGTGCGCGTGAGGAACTCGTCGAAGGTCTGCGGCCGGTTGTCCATCGCGCTCGGGAGACGGAAGCCGTAGTCCACGAGCGTCTGCTTGCGCGAGCGGTCGCCCTCGTACATGCCGCCGATCTGCGGCACCGTCTGGTGCGACTCGTCGATGAAGCACACGAAGTCGTCGGGGAAGAAGTCGAGCAGGCAGTACGGGCGCGAGCCGGGCGCGCGGCCGTCGAGGATGCGCGAGTAGTTCTCGATCCCGTTGCAGAAACCGAGCTCGCGCAGCATCTCCATGTCGAATTGCGTGCGCTGCCTGAGCCGGTGCGACTCGAGCAGCTTGCCCTGCTCCTCGAGCTCCTTGCAGCGCGCCTCCAGCTCGTCGCGAATCTCGCCGACGGCGCGCTCGATCGTCGGCCGGTCGGTGGCATAGTGGGTGGCGGGCCACACGCCGACGTGCTCGATGTCGGCGATCACCTCGCCGGTGAGCGGGTCGAAGTGCTGGAGCTGCTCGATCTCGTCGCCGAAGAAGACGGCGCGGTACGCGGTCTCGGCGTACGCGGGGAACACCTCGAGCGTCTCGCCGCGCACGCGGAAGCTGCCGCGGCCGAGCGCCGTGTCGTTGCGCGAGTAGTGGTTGTCCACGAGCTTGCGCAGGATCGCCTCGCGGTCCTGCATGTCGCCCTTCTTCAGCATCACCACCTGGGCGTCGTACTTCTCCGGCGAGCCCAAGCCGTAGATGCAGGACACGCTGGCCACCACGATCACGTCGCGCCGGCCAAACAGCGCGGCGGTGGCCGAGTGCCGCAGGCGGTCGATCTCCTCGTTGATCGAGGAGTCCTTCTCGATGTAGAGGTCCTGCTGCGGGACGTACGCCTCGGGCTGGTAGTAGTCGTAGTAGGAGACGAAGTACTCGACCGAGTTCTTCGGGAAGAACTCGCGGAACTCGTTGCAGAGCTGCGCCGCCAGCGTCTTGTTGTGCGCGATCACGAGCGCCGGCCGCTGCACCTTCTCGATGGTGAACGCCATCGTGGCGGTCTTGCCCGAGCCGGTCACGCCCAGCAGCGTCTGAAACCGCTCCCCTGTATCCAGTCCCTCAGCAAGCCCGTCACGAGCCTTGGGTTGATCAGCAACAGGCGTGTATGCAGGGTTGATCTCGAACTGAGGCACGGCTAGCGGAAGCTAGCAGCGCGAACGGATCACGCGGCGCGTACGAGCACCGCGCCGCCCAGCGACGGCTCAGCGGGCGGCGCGAACCAGTAGCCCTGCCCCATCTCGCAGCCGAGCTCCCGCATCGCCGCAAGCTGCTCGTCGGTCTCGATTCCCTCGGCCACCACGTCGAGCCCAAGCGTGTGCGCGAGCTCCGTGATCGTGCGCGCGAAGGCGGCGCCCTTGCCGCCGTGCCCCGCCCAGCTGACGAACGACTTGTCCATCTTCACGATGTCGAGCGGCAGCCAGCGCAGGTAACTGAGCGACGAATAGCCGGTGCCGAAGTCGTCGAGCGCGAGGCGAATGCCCGTGCGGCGCAGCTCATCGAGCTGCGCGATGTTCACCGGCGCGTCCGAGATCAGGATTGACTCGGTGATCTCGATCACGAGCTGCCCGGGGTGGATCCCCGCGGCTTCGATCGCGGCGGTCACGTGCTCCACGAGGTCCGGCTCCTGCAACTCGGCCGCCGACGCGTTCACGTGGACGCTGATCGCGGCGCGATCCGGGTGGGCGTCCGACCACTCGCGCGCGAGGCGGCACGCCTTCGCGAGAACGATCCGCCCGATCGGCACGATCAGGCCGGTGTCCTCCGCGAGCGGGATGAAGTCGGCGGGCGCGATCCGGCCGCGCGCCGGATGCTGCCAGCGCACGAGCGCCTCGAGCGCCACCGTCTCGCCGGTCGAGAGCTGCGCGATCGGCTGGTACTCGACCACGAACTCGTCGCGTTCCACCGCCGCCTCGAGCTCCTCCTTCAGCGAATGCCGCTGCACCATCTCGGCGTGCATGGTCGGCTCGAAGCTCGCGAAGCGGCCCTTGCCGCCGCTCTTGGCGGTGTACATGGCCACATCCGCGTTCCGGAGCAGGTGCTCGGCGGTCTCGTCGCCGCTCGAGTTGGTGGCGACGCCCAGGCTTCCCTTCACGCGGACCTCGCTGCCTGACACCAGGAACGTCTCGGAGAAGGCCGCGACGATCCGCTCCGCCACGTCCATCAGCACCGTGCCGTCTGCGTCCTCGAGCAGGATGGCGAACTCGTCGCCGCCCATGCGCGCGGGCGTGTCGGCCGGGCGGAGGCAGCCGCGAACGCGCGCCGCCACCTGGCGCAGCAGCTCGTCGCCGTGCGCGTGCCCGTAGCGGTCGTTCACCACCTTGAAGTCGTCGAGGTCGAGGAACAGCACCGCCACGCGACTGCCGCGCCGCGCGAGCGCATGTGCGAGCCGGTCCACGAACAGCACCCTGTTGGCGAGGCCGGTGAGCGGATCGTGGAAGGCCTGGTGCTCGAGCTGCTCCTGAAGCTCGCGCAGCTTCCACACCGTCTGCTCGAGCCGGTCGTGCTCGAGCGAAGCGCCCGCCTGGTTGGCGAGCGCCTCGAACAGCTTCAGGTCGTCACGTCCGAACCCTCGCGCTACCCCGAGCCGGTTTGCCACGAGCATCGCGCCGACGACGCGCGTCTCGCCCCGCAGCGGCGACACCATGCCGTCGTTCACGCCGCGCTCCTCGAGGTACCCCTCGAGCTCCGGCGGGAAGGGCCGCACCAGCGTGAGCGCCGCATGCCCGTCGCCCACAAGCGCGCGCAAGCCGTCCGCCACGTCGTGTGCGACCGGCTGCATCAGGTCCGTGCTGCCGGCACCGGCCGAGGTGCGCAGCGGAGTCTTGCCGTCCTCGCCCGGGAAGAGGATCACCTCGGCCAGCTCGCCGCGGAACGCCTGCATCGTGAGCTCGAGCAGGTCACGCAGCGAGCCACCCACGTCCTCCGCGCGGGTGAGCGAGCGCGTGGCGCCGTACAGGAACTCGAGGCTCTCGTGCTTCTGGCGCTCGGCCATGTACGCGCGATAGGAGACGAACAGCGTGATCGCCGGGATGGCGAGCAGCCACGCCGCCCGCGGATCGCCTGCGATCACGGTGCCGCCCACGAGGCCGAGACTGGTGTTGGTGACCGTGACGAGCAGCGCGATGCCGAGCATCTGGAGGAGGCGGCGCGTGCCCACCGGCGCCTCCGAAAGTGTGATGGCCGCGCCGATCAGCAGCACACCGGCCGCGCTGCTGACGATGGTGCCCGCGAACGCCGCGCCCCAGGCCGCTGGGCCAAGGCCGCTGTGCGCGGGCACGACGAGGTGGAAGATGGATGCCGCCGCGCACGCGGCGAGGGCGTACTGGCCGATGTTGAAGACGAGACGGATGACCGAGCGGCCAGGGTTGAGCGCGAGCACTATGCCCGACCCGACGAGCTGCGCGATCACGACGTCCGAGGGACTGGCCAGCAGGAGCCCGATCACGAGCGGCACCTCGCCGAGCGACATCGAGTGCGCGCTGCGGCGGAAGTGCACGTGTACGACGAACACCTCCGTGGCCGCGAACACCGGGGCGAGCGCCCACCAGTGGATGTGATGGCGAACCTCGAGCGGAGCGCGCCCGTGCAGCGTCAGGGCATAAATGGCAAAAGCGCCGCCCACGATGGCGGCGTTGAGAATCCAGACCGCAAAGCTGCCGCCGAGCCGGCGGCCTGCCGCGCGCTCCGTCTGTTGTTGCTCAGCCCTGTCCACCGAGACCTCTTCTCCCCGTGATCGGAGTCCGGGCGCCCCGCTTGATGGTGACGGGGCGCCCGTTCCTCCGAATCCGTGGCGCTAGCCCGTGGAATCTCCCCACGAGCTGTCAGACCAGCGGTTGGCCGACCATCTGTTCGCGGACCAGCGGTTCGCGGACCAACGGTTCGCGGACCAACGGTTAGCCGACAGGTTGCTCCCGGTTCCACCCGGGTCGACCGTCACGTCCTCAGAGCGATTCGCATTGAGAATCGCCATCAGGCTCGCTGCCGGCCAGTGCTGGACGGCGGCGGGCACCGGCATCGCCGATGCGCGTGAGAGGTCGATCTGGCCAGCTCCCTCGTCGAGCTGGCTTGCGGTCGGCACCTGGCCGGCGCCTCCCACCAGCATCGCCTTCACCTGATCTGGCTTCAGGGCCGGGTTCTGCTGGATGAGGAGAGCCGCAGCTCCGGACACAACGGCGGCGGCCTGCGAGGTGCCGCTGCCCTTGAAGTAGTCCGTGCCGACGAGGCCCTCCGGGTGATTCTGGTCGACATACGAACCCGGATCGCGGAGACTCACGAGCGAAGTGCCCGGAGCGACCACATCGGGAGCCCGCGTCGAGTTCCCGACTCGGGACCAGCTCGGAACCGAGTCGTCACTGAGCGCGGACGTCTGCCCCATGTCTGAGGCGCCCACCGAGACCACATACGGGTCAGCGGCCGGCGTGTCCAGCCCGGGGATGTCGTTGCCGTTACCTGCTGCGGCCACAACCACGATGCCGTACTTCCACGCCTGTTCCGCCGCAAAAGCGAGCGGATCGGCGACGTAGCTCACGTCCAGCTGGGAGCCGAACGAGAGGTTGAGCACGCGGATGTTGAGGCCGTCCTGGTGACGGTGGCTGACCACCCAGCTCATCGCGAGCAGAAGCTCGCCGAGGTTGGTGGAGCCATCGTGTGTCGACGCCTTCACGGACACGAGCCGGGCGTCCGGCGCCACGCCGCTGAAACCGGAGGCGGGGTTGTTCCCCACCATGATTCCCGCGAGATGCGTGCCGTGCCCGTAGGTGTCCAGGCCCTTCGTTGCCGGGTCGCCCGCCTCCGGTGTGAAGTCCGGCCCAACGTAGACCTTGTCGGTCGCGTTGAGACCGGCCACCGGGACGACGCCCGAGTCGATCATTGCGATGTCGACGCCCTTGCCGGTCACGCCCTGCGCGGCCAGCTTGTCTGCACCGATCTCCTGCTTCACCTGCGCGAGTGAGGCACCCGGCGCGCCAGCGGCGGCCGAGCTGTCGCTCGTGCTGGACAGGTGGACGGTGCGGTCGGCGACGGCCGACAGGACGCCCTTGGCGGAGCGCAGCTCCTGCATCCGGTCCGAAGGGACCTTGGCCAAGAAGCCATGGATGAGGGAAATGCGAGCCCCAACCCTGCCGCCGATCGCTTCAACTGAGCGAACAGCGGTGCTTGCCGAGCCGGCACGCGCGCTGACCACAACATCGGTCATCGAGCGGTCCGCCGCGGCCTTCATGCCGACAAACGCGGCAAGCGCGACAAGCGCTGCAAGGAGCGCCGCCGTGAGCTGAATCCGCTTGCCGTCGTCCCAGCGGATTCCATAGTTCGCGGTCATCGGTTCCTCCGATGCTCGCGATTTGTTCGACCTTTCACTGACGGTCCTCCTTGACGTCAGGGTCTATCTCTGCACGGCTTAATCGCCCTCAGGACTGCACCTTTGAGGGGGACGGACGTTTGTTTGGGGTATGGCCGGAGCTACTTCAGGCCCAGCTCTTTGGCGTAGTGCTTCCTGTACGCCTTGCGCTTGCTCATCACGCCGGCCACGTAGGCCTTCGTCTCCGGATACGGGATGTCCGTGGCCGGGTTGAAGCTCGATGCGCCGCCTGCGTCGGACACCCAGCGGTCGACGTTGTCCTCGCCCGCGTTGTAGGCGGCCACCGCCAGCGTCTCGTTGCCGTCGTAGCGCTCGATCAGGTACCGCAGGTACCACGAGCCGTACGCGATGTTGATCTGCGGCGTGCCGAGGTCCTGCAGCTCGAAGCGCGTGCCGCCGGACTTGCGGGCGATGAACTCGGCCGTGCCCGGCAGGAGCTGCATCAGCCCCTTGGCGCCGGCGCTCGACGTACGATCGCGGAACTTGGACTCCTGGTAGATCACCGCGGCGATCAGCGCCGGGTCGAGGTTCTTCTCGGCAGCCTGCTGGCGGATGATGTCCTCGTGCTTGAGCGGGAGCGTGAGCTCCTGCACGGCGTGCGGCCCCACGCGGACGGCCATGATCACGAGCACGCCGACCGTCGCCGCGAGCACGCTCACCAGCACCGCGCGCCGCCGCCGAATGGTGGTGCGCGAGCTGCGGCGCCGCGTGGCGCGGCGCGTGCCGGTTCGTGCCGATGCCGTGCTCACCCTCAAGGATCTATGTTCTCAATCAGCTCCGACAAGGTCACGCGGAGCTCTTCGAGATCGCCGTCGTTCCGTACAACGTATTCCGCTCGTTCCGCTTTTTCCTGCTGCGAGAGCTGGCGCGAGGTGCGGGACTCCACCCCGGTGTGGCCGCGATCGGCCGTTCGCTCCGCGATCGCGCGCTCGTCTGTGACCACGGCGATCGTGTGGTCGAACACGCCCTCCATGCCCGCCTCGAACAGGAGCGGCACCTCCCCGACGAGCGCGCGTGGCCTGGGCTCGCGCGCCGACTCCTCCCGGCGCCAGCG
>JAICJR010000236.1 GCA_025928345.1 Thermoleophilaceae bacterium
GATCGCTGGCAACCCGGTCAAGGCGGTGCGCAAGCCGCGGCAGGTCTCACGGACGGTGAGGCCGCTCGCGCCCGACACGGTCGAGGCCATTCGCGCGCAGCTTGGCCTGCGCGACGCGACCCTTGTGTCCGTCCTCGCCTACGCGGGCCTCCGCCCCGGCGAGGCGCTCGCGCTGAGTTGGCGCAATGTCCGCGAGCGCACGATCCTGGTCGATCGGTCCGTCGCGCTCGGCTCCGAGAAGGGCACGAAGACGAACGCGACCCGCACGGTGCGATTGCTCGCTCCGCTCGCAGACGATCTCGCTGCCTGGCGGAGCAAGTCGGCAGAGGCCGAGCTCGTCTTCCCGCGCCGGGACCACAAGCCCTGGACCGACGACGACTATCGCAACTGGCGCAAGCGGATCTACCGCCCGGCCGCACTGAATGCCGGCCTAACCGCCGGCCGCCCCTACGACCTCCGCCACTCCTTCGTCTCGCTGCTGATCCACGAGGGCATATCGATCGTCGAGGTCGCCCGCCAGGCGGGCCACTCACCCGAGGAGTGCCTGCGCACATACGCGCACACGTTCGAGGAGTTCGACCCCGCCGAGCGCACCCCGGCGGCAACCGCCATCACGCAAGCCCGCGAGCGCCGGCTGGGTTCGAATGTACGCGTTTTGTACGCGCGCGAGGCCGGAGCGAAGACCAAAGAGCGCACAAACCGCTCTACAGAGCCAAGCCGACGGAGGGATTCGAACCCTCGACCCCCGCTTTACGAGAGCGGTGCTCTGGCCAACTGAGCTACGTCGGCAACGACCGGGTCAGTCTAGCTATGCGGTCACGCCCGCCGGGAGGACGTCGGCGAAGGCGAAGCCGTCGCGCATTACGGTCTCGCCCAGCTCGATCGGGACGGGCTCGGAGAAGATCGGGCCGGCGTGCACGAAGGTGTGGAACTCTCCGTTCTCGCCGCATGGGTCAACCGAATCGGGCAGGTCGGCGAGCAGCGACTCATCGAAAGAACGGCCTACGAATGACGGGTCGAGCTGCGCCGGATCGACGCACACGAGCACCGCTTCAAATCCGGCGCGGATGAACTCGTAAGCGAGCTCGCGCGTGTCGCGCCCCCACAGCGGGAACGCCGCACGCCATCCACCGAGCGCCAGCTTCTGCTCGCGGTAGGCGCGGATGTCCTCGAGGAACAGGTCAGCGAACGCCATCGTCCGGACCGAGTCGAGCGGCGGGGACGAAAGCGCAGCCGCCATGCGCGCCTCGTACACCTCGTTCACGCACGCGTTCGGTATGTCCACCTCCACTAGCGGCACGCCAACCGCGGCCGCCTGCTCGCGCAGCAGCGACCGCCGCACGGCGTGCATGCTCACGCGGTCGAAGTCCTCGGTGAACGTCGTGAGCAGCGCCACCGGATCGATGCCCTGCTCACGCAGCACCCAAAGGGCGAGCGCCGAGTCCTTCCCGCCGCTCCACGAAAGCGCTACGTCTACCTGCACGGGGCGAAGCGTAACCCGCTACGCCGCCGCCTCGTCGCCCGCACCGCGGCGCTTCTCGAGCCACTCCTGCAGCTTCACCGCCGGCACCGGCCGCGAGAGGTAGTACCCCTGCGCGACGTTGCAGCCCAGCTCGCGCAGCTGGTCCCAGATCTCGCGCGTCTCCACTCCCTCGGCCACCACGTCGAGCCCGAGGTTGCGCCCGAGGTCGATCGTCGAGCGCACGATCGCCACGTCGTCGGCCTCGTCGGCCATGCTCATCACGAACGAGCGGTCGATCTTGATCTCGTCGATGGGGAGACGGCGCAGGTAGGCAAGCGACGAGTACCCCGTGCCGAAGTCGTCAATCGAGAGCCGCAGGCCGAGCGCGTGCAGCTCGTCGAGCACGTGCTTGGTGCGCGACGGGTTCGCCAGCATCGTCGACTCCGTGATCTCGAGCTCGAGCAGCCGAGCGTCGACCTCCCACTGCCGCAGCAGCCCAGCCACCTGGCCGGGGAACTCGAGGTCGAGCAGGTTGCGCATCGAGAGATTCACGGACACCGAGAGGTCGAGCCCCTCGTCGCGCCACTCGCGGCACTGCCGCAGCGCCTCGTCCACGACGTACAGCGTGAGCGGCCGGATCAGCCCCGTCTCCTGCGCGACCGGAATGAACGAGTCCGGATAGAGCATCCCCTGGTGCGGGTGCTGCCAGCGCAGCAGCGCCTCCACCGAGCGCACCTCGCCGTTCTCGAGCACCGCCTTCGGCTGGTACCAGAGGACGAGCTCGCGCTCCTCCATCGCTCGCCGCAGCTCGGCCACGAGGGTCAGGCGCGCCGGGTCGTAGTCGTCGGCGTTCGGGTCGTAGAAGCAGAACGGCGCGCTCTCCTGCTTGGCGGCGTACATGGCGACGTCCGCGCGCTGGATCAGGAGGTCGGCGTTGTGGCCGTCATCGGGGTAAATGGCGATGCCGATCGAAGCCTCCATCGCGAGCGGCAGGTCCTGCACCACGATCGGCCGCTCGAGCGACTCACGGATGCGCTCGATCACGGCGAGCAGGTCATCGGCGCCGGACGGCTCCGGGAGCAGCAGCCCGAACTCGTCGCCGCCCAGGCGAGCCACCGTGTCCGATCCGCGCAGCGCGGCTGACAGGCGGCTGCCCACCTCCCGCAGGAGCTCGTCGCCCGCCTGATGGCCGAGCGAGTCGTTCACCTCCTTGAAGCGGTTCAGGTCCATCATCAGGACGGCGAGCCGCGAGCTGCGCCGCTCGGCGTGCGTGATCGCGTGCTCGATCCGCTCGCCGAACAAGAGCCTGTTGGGCAGGCCGGTGAGCGGGTCGTGAAGCGCCTGGTGCTCGTTCAGCTCTGACTGCCGCCGGAGCTCCTCCTCCGCGCGCTTGCGAGCCGTGATGTCTTCGATCATCGTCACGGCGAACGCCGGCTGACCGTCGCCGTCGCGCTCGAGCGCCGCGCGCACGTGCGCCCACACGAGCGCGCCGTCGCGGCGCGAGTAGCGCGCCTCGAGCTGGAACGAGTCGCGCCTGCCGCCGAGGAGATCGCGGAACAGCACCTCGGCGCGCTCGAGGTCCTCTTGGTGCATGTACTCGCGGAAGGTCTTGTCGGCGAGCTCGGAGGTCGTGTAGCCGAGCATCTCCTCGAGCGCCGGGTTGGCCTCCACGGCGCGACCGTCGGGGCCGAGCCGGAGGATGCCGATCGACGCGCCCTCGAACAGCGTGCGGAAGCGGGCGAATGCCTCCGCCTGCCCGCGCCGCGCCTCGAACTCCGCGGCGTGACTCACCGCGGCCGAAAGCATCATGGACAGCATCTCCAACGTGCGGCGGTCGTTCTCGGTGAGCCGCTCCTCCTCGGACTTCTTCATCACGTTGAGGGTCCCGATCACCTCGGCGCCGCGGAAGAGGGGCACGCAGATGAGCGAGCGGTCGCCCACCTTCGCGCGCAGCTCCTGGTTGATGCGCGGGTCCGACGGCGTGTCCTCGATCAGGATCGGCTGGCCGTCCCCGATCGCGTACTTCGCCACCGACCCGGACAGCGGCCGCTTGGCGTCGAACGCCGTCGCGGCGATGCCGGTGGCGGCACGGGTGTGGAGGGTGTCGCCGCCCTCGAGCAGGTTGACCATCGCGCCGTCGGCGCCGGTGATGGCCTGCGAGCGCTCGGCCACCAGCTGCATCACCGTGGCGAGGTCGTGGCCGGCCCCGGCGATGTCGCGCTGCGTCTCGACGATGAGCGAAAGGCGCTCAGCGCTGTGTCGGTTGTCGCCAGGCATCGTGTCTCACTTGACTACGAGCCCAGCGAAAAACTGCAAATTGCAGCAATCCTCTTCCCCATGGGCACAGTGATCGGCAAAAGAGAAGAGGTGCTTGAGTGCAAACGCGCCAATCGAGTGCGCGCGCTTACACGCTGCGGTCGGTCGTCTCGTTTGTCTCCCGCACGCGCGCGCGAGGCTTCGCTTCCTCAAGGGGGGCGAAATTTCGGGCGTGCGCGGCTTACCCGTGTGTGAGCCGCATCAGCCACTACCCGGTGCTCGAGCTCGAGACCGGCATCCGCATGCGCCTCGCGCACACCTGGCGTGCGCGGCTGCTCGGCCTCGCACTCATGCGCGACCTCGATCCGGACGACGCTCTCGTGATCCCTCACTGCACGTCCGTGCACACGTTCGGCATGCGCTTCCCGATCGACGTCGTGTTCGTGGACCGCGACTGGCTGCCCATTTACATCGAGTACGACGTCGGGCCTCGGCGGGTGCTGCGCAGCCGCTTCGCGCGCTCGGTGATCGAGGTGGTTGCGGGCGACGCCGGCCGGCTA
>JAICJR010000109.1 GCA_025928345.1 Thermoleophilaceae bacterium
GCCCGGCGTATACCACCCCACCCCGCCGCCGGGGTCGCCCCCGGGGGTGGGCCCGACGCGTATCTTCCCGGCCCCGGACCGCGGGTCGGGGGTCGCGCGTGGCCGGGGGGGGCGGGCCCGCGGCCAGGCACGGGCCTCAGCTCTTCTTCGCGCGCGCGCGCGGCGCGCTGCTCTTGGCGCGCGACGCGGTGCTCTTCGCACGCGACGTGGTGCTGCTCTTCGCGCGCGACCCGGCGCTCTTGGCCCGCGACGTCGACTTGCGTGCGGACGCCGAGCGGGAGCTGGTGCTCTTGCGAGCGGTGCTCGTGCTCTTCTTCGCGCCGCCGCGACCCGGCAGCTTCTGCTGCAGGTCGTCGAGGTCCTTGAGGACGGACTTGCTCGTGCTGCGCAGACTCTTCCGTGCGTCCTTGAGCTGCTTGTCGACGTCCTTGAGGATGCTCGACGAGCTTCTGCCCATCTCACCGCGCAGGTCCTTCAGTGCATCCTGCGCAGCGTCGACCGACTTGGTCAGCCGGTCAAGCGCGGTGTGTCCCTTGCCGCGCTTCGCCGTGCTCGCACGGCGCGTTGTGGACCCCGAACGCTTCGGGGCTGTTGTCCTTGCTCTAGGACTCATTGGTCTCCTCTTTGACGGGGGACTTGGCAAGCCTATGGTTCTTCGCCGCGCGAGTCACCCCTTTTCTTTATTCCACGTGTGCGAAAGGATCAATTTGACATGTCGGAGTATCGACACCAGGCACTTATCGCGGCACCGATCGAACGCGTGTGGGAACTGGTGGGCAACCCTGCGCGCCACCCGGAGTGGTTCCCGCGCGTGGTCGAGGTGCGGGGCGACAACTTCCGCGCCGGCGACGTCTTCGTGCAGGTGACGCGCCAACCGCTTCGCAACATGGAGACGACGCTCGAGATCGATCGCCTCGAGGACATGCGCGAGCTGAGCTTCCATTGCCGCGACACCGGCACCTACACGCACTGGCTGCTCACGCCCGCGCGCGGAGACACGTTCGTGGAGGCGCAGTTCGGAATGGAGCCGAACGGCGTGATCTACCGCGTGTTCGACGCCACCGCGGGGCGCGCGTACTTCCGCCACTGGATCGAGCAGTCGCTCAGCGCGCTGTCACACAAGGCGTCCGAGCCGGCCTGATCACCTCCCCCTCCTGCCGAAGCTGTGCGCCACCGGCGCGACCGCGCGCAGCTCATCGGTGTCGTCGTTCGACCACACGCGCCTCGGCTCGATGTGGCGCACCTCGGCCTGCGGGATGTCGGGACGGTCGAGCCTCGTCACGCTGTCCACCACCACGTTGGTGGTGCCCGACCTGCGCTCGAGCCTGCCCTCGGCCGCTATCAGCGGCTCTGTGCGAATCGCAAGCCGGCAGCGGTCGTAGATCGGCGGCGGCACGATCAGGTTGATCGTCCCGTGCTCGTCCTCGAGCAGCATGAAGGTGACCCCGTGGGCCGTCGCGGGTCGCTGCCGCGCAACGACGAGCCCCGCGAGCCGCACCCGCCGCCCGGGTCGCGCCTGCTCGAGTTCTCGGCTCGACAGCATGTCCTCCGGCAACCGCGGCCTGAGCAGCTCGAGCGGGTGCTCGCGCAGCGTGACGTGCGTGGACCCGTAGTCGGCGACCATCCGCTCCCACGGCGTGAGCTCCTTGAACTCGGGTGAGTCGCCCGTGTCGAGCGGAAGCGCGAGCTGCACGCCGCCCTTCACCGACACGCCCGGCGCCGACACCCCGAGCAGCCACAGCGCCTCGCGCCGCCCGGAGCAGAGCGAGTCACACGCGCCGGCCCACGCCAGCTTCTCGAGCGCATCCGACTGCGCCGAGCAGCGCGCCGCGAGATCGGCCAGCGACGTGAACTGACCGCCCCGCTCGCGTTCCTCGACGATCCCGCGGACGTCAGCTTCGCGGACGCCCAGCACGTACCCGAGCCCCAGACGCACCGCGATCGACCCGCCGCCCTCCACATGGCACAGCACGTCCGAGGCGAGCACGTCTGCCGGCAGGATCTCGAGCTTGCGCCGCTGCGCCTCGTGCACCAGCGCATCCGGCGGGTAGAAGCCCATCGGCTGCTCGTTGAGGAGCCCGCACAGGAACTCGGGCCCGTAGTGCTCGCGCAGCCACGCGGACTGGTACGCCAGCAGCCCGAACGCGGCCGAGTGCGCCTTCGGAAATCCGAAGCCCGAGAAGCCGACGATCTGCGTGTAGATCCGCTCAGCCGATTCGCGCGAGGCACCGTTCGCCACCGCGCCCTCGATGAACTTTTTCTCGTAGGCGCGCATCGCCTCCTCGGAGCGACGCCGGCTCATCGCGCGCCGCAGCCCCTCCGCCTCGCCCGCCGAGAAGCCGGCGAACGCCATCGCCGTCTCGATCACCTGGTCCTGGAAGACGATCGTGCCGAGCGTGTCGCGCAATGCGGGCTCGAGCGACGGATGCTCGTACGGCACCTCGTACTCGGGGTCGGCGCGCAGCAGCTTGCGCCGCTCGATGTACGGATGCACGGCGCCGCCGAGAATCGGACCTGGGCGCACGAGCGCGACCTGCACCGTGAGGTCGTCGAGCGACTCGGGCAGCGTCTGCACGAGCATCTGCATCTGCGCGCGGCTCTCGATCTGGAAGGTGCCGGTGGTGTCCGCGACCTGAATCGAGCGGAACACGTCCCGGTCGTCGAACGGGATCCGCGACAGGTCGATCCGCTCCCCGCGCACGCGCGCGACCTCCTCCACGCAGCGCTCGACCGCCGACAGCATCCCCAGCCCGAGCAGGTCGATCTTGAGGAAGCCGGCGTCGGCGCACGAGTCCTTGTCCCACTGGACGATCTGGCGGCCGGTCATCGCCGCGGGCTGGATCGGGCAGATCTCGCACAGCGGCTCGGTGGAGATCACCATCCCGCCCGGGTGCTGCGACACGTGCCGCGGCAGCCCGTGCGCATCCTGCACGAGCTGCACGAGTGCCCGCCATCGCGGCGAGTTTTCGATCCTCCCCTTCCCCACCCCGCCGCCGATCGCCTTCTCCATGTCGAGCTCGATCTCGTCCGCGCTCCACGGATCGACCGAGCGCGCCGCGCGCTCCACCTCGCCCGGCGGCAGCCCGAGCGCCTTGGCGAAGTCGCGCACCGCGCCGCGCGTGCGATAGCAGGCGAACGACGACACGAGCGCCGCGCGGTCCTCGCCATAACGCTCGATCACGCGCGGGATGAGCACCTCGCGGATGTCGCGCGGAAAGTCGAGGTCGATGTCCGGCATCGCCGCAATCTCCTCGTTGAGGAAGCGGCCCATGAGCAGCCGGTTCTCGATCGGGTCGATGTGCGAGAGCCCGGTGAGGTAGCAGACGATCGACGACACGCTCGACCCCCGGCCCCGGCCGGGCGGCAACAGAGCGCGTGCCGTGTCCGGACCGCGCACCTCGTACGCCACCTCGCGCGCGAGCTCGAGCATGTCGCGGTGGAGCAGGAAGAAGCCGGACAGCTTGAGCGAGCGGATGATCCGGAGCTCCTCCTCGAGCCGCGCCTCGGCCTCGCGCAGGTTCCCGCTGCGGCCGCCGCGGTTGCCGCCGTTCTTGTAGCGCTCGATCAGCCTCTGGCCGCAGATCTCCGCGAGCTTGCGATCCGCGGAGCCGTCCTCCGAACCCGGATAGCGATAGCCGAGGTCGCGCGTGATGTCGAACTCGAGCCGCTCCGCCAGCCGGCCCGACTCGTGCACCGCCTCCATGTGGTCCGGAAAGCGCGCGGCCATCGCCTCCGGCGCGGCGAGCACGTGCGACGCATTGCCGCGCCGCGCGGGCTCCGACTCGTCGAGCGTGGTGCCGAGCCTGACCGCCACGAACGCGTCCTGCAGAGCCACGCGCGTGCGCGCGTGCGCGTGGACGTTGCCCGTGGCCACGCACGACACGCCCAGCCGCTCCGCCAGCTCGGCGAGCAGACGGTTGCGCCGGCGATCGTGCCGCGCGAACGGACGCTGCAGCTCGACGCGGAAGCGTTCGCTGCCGAACGCGCGCAAGAGCCGCCGCCCCAGCGCCGCCGCGGCGACGTGCTCGCGCCGTTCCAGGCGCGCCGCCAGCGCGCCGTCGCGCGCGCAGCCGGAGAGGCAGACGAGCCCATCCGCGTGCCGCTCCACATCCTCGAGCGACACCCTCGGCGGAGTGGGCTCTGCCGGCTTCACACGCGTGCCCTCGTGCGCACGCGTGATCAGCCGGCAGAGGTTTCGATAACCCGAGCTGGTCTCGCACAGCAGGGTCAAGTGGTGGCCGTCGTCGAGCGTGACCTCGGCGCCCGTGATCGCGCGCAACCCAAGCGGCTTTGCGGCCTGCGCGAACTCCATCGCGCCGTGCAGCCCGTCGTGGTCTGTGAGCGCCATCGCCGGATAGCCCTGCTCGACCGCCACCGCCGCGAGCTCGACAGGGAGCGACGCCCCGTCGAGAAACGAGTACGCGGAGTGGGAATGGAGTTCGACATACATCGCGGTCAGTAGGGAGTAGGGAGTAAGGAGTAAGGAGTGAGTTCTCCGCGATGCGGCGTCCCGGCCTTGGCCCGAACTGCAGCAATAAAGAACGGCCTCAAAGTTGCCGCCACATCCGGAACCCAACCCTTATTGCTGCTGTAAACGCCGGGAAACACAGGAGCCACCCACGGAAGAGCGCGCTCCCTACTCCTTACTCCGTACTCCCTACTCATCGCCCCACCACCCCTGCACCATCTCGACATCGGCGTTCTCGTTGCTCGGCGCACCGAAGGCGATGATCTCCGCGCCGTCCGGGCCTCCCTCGAGGCCGCGCGTGACCGGCCCCGGCACGCGCACGGCGTCCCAGGCGCCGAGCTCCACGACCTCGTCGTCCAGCTTCATCCGCGCGCTCCCGCTGACCACGAGGTAGACCTCCTCCTGCTCCTTGTGGTGGTGGCCGAAGGGGATCCGGTAGTTCGGCGCCACCTTGAAGTAGCTGAGCCCCGAGTTCTCGAGCTCGAGCGTCCTGCGGGCGAAGCGCGACTCGAGGTTGGGCGCGAAGCCGAACTTCGGCGCCATGTCCTCCACGTCTGTCTTCAAGTTGACGAGCGTGTAGCTCGGCATGCCTCCTCCTCTCAACCACGCTGGGTGAACCAGCGACCACTGACCAGATCCAGAAACACGACGACGTTGCGGCCGTCGACCATCACGAGTTCGAAGTAACGACGCCGCAGCGGCCGTCCGGTCCACCAACGGTCCTCCACCACCCAGTCCTCGTTGACGGTCTCCACACGCGTGCGTCCGACGACCGAGGGGATTCCTCCCGGCCCCGCGCGCACGGTCGCGCGGCGCGGCGTGCCCAACCGATGCAGCCCGCTCATCGCCGCCGCTCCTCAGTCGGCTCCGCCGGAAACGGGGCGAGCACCGCCCGCCGCTCGGGCAGCCGCGAATCGGGATCGATGGCGAGCACGCGCAGCGCGGCGTCGGAACCCGCCGCCTGTCGCGCCTGCCTCACCGCCTCGCCGATCCGTTCGCGCCGCGACTCGGCAGACCCTCGTTCGTCGAGCAGCCGCGCCTGCTCGCGCGCGGGCGGTCCGAACGCCTCGACCTCCACCGCGATCGACTCCGCCGGCGCCGGCAGCTCGGCGAGCTTGGGCGTGAGGACGATGCGCAGCCGGTCCGGGTCAGCGCTCGCCTGGCGCAGCGTGACCGCCGTGCGCCACGTGCCGCCCTCGACAAAACGGGCGGACAAAGCGAGCGACCGCAGCGACCGCCCGCGCCGTTCCGGCCGCGCCAGCAGCCGCGCGATGAGCAGCACGAGCGCGTGTTCGAGCTGGGGGCCGGACGCCGCCTCCGGCAGAGCCAGCCGCTCCGCCACGGGCTCGGCCGGACGCCGCGGCTCGAGCGGAGTGTCGCGCCCGCGCGCGAGATCGAGCGCGAGCAGCCCCGGATGGCCGAAGCGCTCCGCCATCGCCGGCGCCGGCATCGAGGCGAGCTCGCCGAGCGTGAGCACGCCCAGCCGCTCGAGCGTCTCCGGCAGCGTTGCGAGCTCCGGCCGCGCGCGCAGCAGCCGCACCGGCAGCGGGGCGAGAAACGCGCGCACCGCACCCGCGGAGACGATCTCAGCGGAGCGCCTCGGACGGGCGCGCAGCGCGGCCGCGTAGGCGCTGAAACGGCACGGCGCCACGCCGATGCGCGCGCCGCGGCCGGCGCCGCTGCCGTCGCGTCCCGCGAGCGCGCGGCGGGCGGACGCGAGCACGCCCTCGAGGTTCCCGCCATTGATCCCTGTGAGACCGCCGGCCTCGAAGAACGCCTGGCCCGCGCGGTCCGACTCCACGCTCGCGCCGATGCCCTCGAGACGGTCGAGCAAGGAGCTCCACAGCCCGCGGACGCCGTCCGGGTCCGGCGGCACGAGCCGCAACCCCGGGCAGCGCGCGAGCGCCTCCCCGAGCCGCATCCCGGCATGCACGCCGAACGCCTCGGCCGCCGCCGACACCTCCCCTACGATCTGCGGCCCGCCCGCCTCGGGCGCGAGCGCTACGGGCTCGGTGAGCAGCGCGCGCCTGTCCCCGAGGGCGGCCACGAGGGCGAAGCGGGCGAGAAGGACGCAGATGACCATGAGCGAACGTATGTTCGCATATGGGGTGGACGAGGGGAAGTCATCGACAGCTCTTCGAACAGTCTTAGGCCTCGTTTAGGTACAGCGGGGAGACTGGCCACGTTCTCTCCTCCTGCCCACGGTCCGGCCATGGCCTCCGCCGGGCCGTGGGCACTTTTTATGCCGGGTTCCTCGATGCGGCCCATCCGCCACACTGCGGCCCATGACCGCCAAGCTCAGAATCGACGACCTCCCCGGCAGCGAGCGGGCCCGCAGGTTCGAGGGCAAGGACCATGAGGCCACCGCCTCTTTCTTCGTCAACACGCACGCGCCCGGCGAGGGGCCGAGCCTCCATCGCCATCCCTACGAGGAGATCTTCATCTTGCTCGATGGCAGCGCAACATTCCGCCGCGGCGAGGACGAGATCGAGGCAGAAAAAGGAGAGATCGTCATCGTCCCCGCCAACACGCCGCACGGCTTTACCAACACCGGCGACGAGCGGCTGCTCTTCGTGAGCATCCATCCGGCGGCGGCGATGGTGCAGGAGGACCTGGAGTAGCTCAACCAGCGCGCGCCGAATGCCGATCTAGGTGGCATGAGGCGCGTCGAAACCGCCGTGATGGGCGCTGCCGCCGCGGCGGCCGCCGTCTTCCTGGCGTTCCAGCCGCACAACACGGCTGACTACATGCGGGATGCCGGCCCCAGCCTGCACCCGCTGATCAACGGGGACTTCACCGCCGCCTTCGCCCATCAGCCCGCGATGGGCTGGTTCGCGATCCTCTTCCGCGCCCCGGTCGCATTCTTCGCGCGGCACGGCTCGAGCCTCCTCGAGTACCAGGTGGGCAGCGTCCCCTGCCTGCTCGTGGTCGCGGCGCTTGCGGTCTGGCTCGCGGCGAACATGCGGCGCAACAACGCAACCCTCCTCGCCACGACACTGGTGCTCGGCCTCGCCGTGCTCGGACCGATGAACTGGCACGCGGTGGCCGACGGCCATCCCGAGGAGATCCTCGGCGGCGCCCTCTGCGTGGTCGCGGTCATAGCGGCAGCCAGCGGCAAGAGCCCACTCGCGGCCGGCCTGCTCCTCGGCCTCGCCCTCGGCACGAAGCAGTGGGCGATCCTCGCCGCCGGCCCGGCGCTGCTCGCAGCGCCACGCGGCCGCCCACAGATCGCGGCGGTAGCCCTGGCTATCGGCGGCGCCTTTGCCCTCCTCCCCGCTCTCGGCGGCCCGCATCACGCGCTGACATCAGCGACGAACGTCTCGCTTGCCAACACCTTCATCGAGCCCGCCAGCCTCTGGTGGCCACTCGGCCACGTGCACCACATCCAGGCGCCCGGCTGGACGGTGGAGGTGCACAGCCTGCCGCGCTGGCTCGCGAACCTCACGCACCCGCTGATCGTCGCCCTTGGAGTCGTGCTCCCGCTGGCGATCGTTCGCCGCCCCGCCTCACGCGAGACCGCGCTCACCCTCCTCGCCCTCCTCTTCCTGCTGCGCTGCGTGCTTGACCCGATCACGGTGGGCTACTACCACGTGCCGCTGCTCATCTCGCTCGTAGCGCTCGAGGCGCTTCACCGCCGCGGCCTGCCGCTCCTGACAATCATCTCGAGCGCCGTGCTCTGGGTGCTCGTGGCGCACATCCCGTGGGGGCTCGAGCCGAACAAGGTCGCCACCATCTACCTCGCGTGGGCGCTGCCGCTAGCGGCCTACCTCGCGCTGAAGGTCTACGCGCCTACGGTGACGAGCTCTTTGGGGAAGTGGCTGAGCACCTCGCTGCCGTCGTCTGTGACCACGGCGAGATCCTCGATCCGGACGCCGAACGCCCCGGGCACGTAGACGCCCGGCTCCACCGTCACGACGTTGCCGGAAACGAGCTCGCCCTCGGCGCTCTGCGCGAGCCGCGGCCCCTCGTGAATCTCGAGTCCCACGCCGTGGCCGAGCCCGTGGCCGAACTCGTCGCCGTGACCCGCCGCCGCGATCCGGTCGCGCGCCACCGCGTCCACCGAGCTGCACTCGGCGCCCGCCCGCACGGCCGCGAGCGACTCCTGCTGCGCGGCCAGCACGAGCTCGTAGACCTCGCGCATCTCGTCTGACAAAGAGCCCGTGGCGAACGTCCGGGTGCAGTCCGAGCAGTAGCCGTCCACGCGGCAGCCCATGTCCATGATCACGAGCGTGTCCGGGCCGATCTGCCTGTCGCCCGGTGTGGCGTGCGGCAGCGCGCCGTTCGGGCCCGCGGCGATGATCGACGGGAACGACGGGTCCTCGGCCCCTCGCGCCCGCATCTCGCGCTCAACGTCCACCGCCACCTCGCGCTCGCTCCGTCCCACGAGGCCGCGCTCGCGGATGTACTCGTACATGTCGTCCGCCAGCGACGCCGCCTCGCGCATCGCGCGCAGCTCCTCAGGCTCCTTCACCGCCCGCAGCTCCTCAACGAGCCCGCCCGCCGGGTTCAGCTCGACGCCCTCCGGAAGCAGGCCCTTCAGCCGCTCGTACGTCCGCACGCTCATGTGCTGGTCCTCGAAGCCCACGCGCCCGCTGAGCCGCTCGGCGGCGTCGCCGAGAAGGTCCTGCTTGCCGCGCAGGCGCTCGAAGTCCGCCACCTCAGCCTTGGCGCGCTCCACGTAGCGGAAGTCGGTGAGGAAGAGCCGCCCCTCCGAGCCCACCACACACACGCCATTCGTGCCGGTGAAGCCGCTGAGGTAGCGCACGTTCACGAGGTCGGTGACGAGCAGCCAGTCGAGCTCGCGCTCGCGCAGGCGCTCCGCGAGCCGGTCCGCCCGAGCGGCGCTCATGTGCCGAGCTCCTTGCGCAGCATCTCGAGCGCATCTCGGTAGCCGTCCACGCCCTTGCCCTGCACGTGGCCGATGCAGACGTCACGGATCACTGAAACTCGCCTCCAGTCCTCGCGGTTCTCGATGTCAGACAGGTGGACCTCCACGGCCGGCAGCCCGGTGAGCTCTATCGCATCGCGGATCGCGTAGGAGTAGTGCGTCCACGCCCCGGGATTGAGAACGAGCGCATCGGCGGTGTCCATCGCATTGTGGAGGTTCTCGCAGAACTCACCCTC
Source organism: Thermoleophilaceae bacterium (assembly GCA_025928345.1). Lineage (GTDB taxonomy): Bacteria > Actinomycetota > Thermoleophilia > Solirubrobacterales > Thermoleophilaceae > JAICJR01. Next base: position 9,593 of record JAICJR010000109.1, read on the forward strand.
GTGATTGGTCTGCCCGAAGCTCGGCTCGAAGTCGAGCTCCTGCGCGAAGCGCTTGATCTTCACCTCGAGCTCGGTGAGCGAGAGACCCCCATACAGCCCGGGGTCGCGCCTGTCGAGCACGTCGAAGTTCACGCCGTGCATGATCTCCACACGCTTGCGGATCATGCAATCTCCTCGATCGCGGAGAGGAGCGAGCGCGCATCCACCTCGTGGCCCGGCGTGACCTCGCCCGGCGCCTGCACGAGCACGAACGGCACGGTCTGGCCAACGCGCTTCTTGTCGCGCGACACGAGCTCGGCCACGGCCGCCGGCGTGGCGCCTTCCAGCCGCTGCGGCAGTCCGCGGGCGGCGAGCAGCTCGCCCACCTCTGTGCGCAGGGCATCCCGGCCGGACAGCCGCAATGCGCACATCAGGCCGAGCCCCACGGCCTCGCCGTGGCGGTAGCGCTTGTAACCGGTGGCCGCCTCGATGGCGTGGCCGACAGTGTGGCCGAGGTTGAGCACCTGGCGGCGGCCCTCGTCGCGCTCGTCCTGGGCGACCACGCGCAGCTTGGTGCGCAGGCAGCCGAGGATCACGTCGTCGTCCGGGTCGCCTCCGCCACGCACGCGCGCCCAGAGCGGGCCGCCCGCGATCAGCGCCGTCTTCACAACCTCCACGTAGCCGGCCGCCGCCTCCTCCGCGGGCAGCGTGGCGAGCACGGACGGATCCACGATCACCGCCGACGGCTGGTGGTAGGCGCCCGCGTAGTTCTTGCCCTCGGGCAGGTCCACGCCGGTCTTGCCGCCGTAGGCCGAGTCCACCTGGGCCACGAGCGTTGTGGGCACCTGCACGTGACGCATGCCGCGCTGGTAGACCGCCGCGCAGAAGCCCGCGAGGTCCCCCACCACTCCGCCGCCCACGGCCGTGACGATGTCGCCGCGCGTGGCACCCGCGCGCGCCAGCGCGCGCAGCACCTCTTCCGCGCGCGCGAGCGTCTTCTCGGACTCGCCCGCGGGAATCGTGATCGTCTCCTCCGCGGCGAGCGCGTGATGGCGCGCCACGTTCTCGTCGGTCACGGCGAAGCGCCTGCCGTCAAGCGGGTGGAAGAAGCCTGCCGACACGAGCCCGCGGCCGAGGAACACCGGGTAGTCGCCGGATCGGGCCGCCGCCCACACGAAGCGCGTCCCCTCCGGCGCGGTGCGCAGAGCGTGCAGCGCGGCGAGCGCGCGGCGCGGCATGTTCCGGTCGCCGGCCGGCAGGATCGCGTGCGCCACGGAGTCGTACAGCGCCGCGCGGTCGCGGTGGAGCTGCTCGAAGCGGGCCTGGTCGCGGGCGAGCGGCCGCCCCTTGTTGGACGCGCGGCGCCACGCTTCCTCCGGGGTCACCTCGAGATGCACCACCACGTGGCGCGCCGCGGCCTCGCGCACCCGGTCCGAGCCGAGCGAGCCGCCGCCGAGCGCCACCACCTGCGCGCGCCGGTCGGAGAGCAGCCGCAGCACCACCTCCTCCTCCATCCTGCGGAACGCCGCCTCGCCCTCCCGGTCGAAGAAGTCAGCGATCGACTCGCCCAGCTCGCGCTCGATCTCGCGGTCCGAGTCGAGCGGCTGCGTCCCGAGCTCGGCCGCGAGCATGCGCGCCGCGCTCGACTTGCCCGCGCCCATGAACCCCACGAGCACGAGCGCGCGCGACGGGCGCTCGGAGCGCTGAGGAAGCGCCGCCGGCTCGCCTACCGCTTCCACCCGATCCGCTCCCTGTACGCCGTGTATGCGGCGCGCGCGTCGTCTATGTGGTCGCCGCCGAACTTCTCGCGATAGCAGGAGCCGAGCACGAGCGCCACCATCGCCTCGCC
>JAICJR010000192.1 GCA_025928345.1 Thermoleophilaceae bacterium
CACGCACGCTCTCGGGCAGCACGACCCCGGAGCCGCGGTCAATCCTCCACCTGCCGTGTTCCTCATCGAACACGACCAACCCGGACTCCGACAGGTTGCGCAGGATCTCGCTCACGAAGAACGGGTTCCCGTCGGTCTCCGAGGCGATCTCACTCGCCAATGCGAGTCCCTCCGCATCGAGGTCATGTCCCGCGGCCGCCGCCGTCATCGCCGCGACGTCCTCGGCCGCCAGACCCCGCAGCGCGATCCGATCGACCCCTTCAAGACGACGCAGATCGGCCAGCACCGTCGTCAGGGGGTCATCCTTGCCCAGATCCGAATCCCGGTAGGTCACCAGCAACTGCAGCTGCGCGGTCTCGACCGACCTGGCGACGTGCTTCAACAGCGCGACCGACTGCGGGTCCGCCCAGTGGAAATCGTCCAGCACCACGAGCAACGGCACCGAGCCCGCCACGGCGCGCAGCAGCTCGGCGACCGGCTGGAACAGAAGGAATCGCTCCGTCTCGGGATCTGTGGACTGCGGCGCCGGCGCATCCGCGATTCGGCGCCACAGGTTGCGCGCCAGCCGGCCGATCTCACCGCCGAAGCGCTCCGCATAGCCCGCCAGCGCCGCTTCCGGCGCGTGCTCGACCAGCTGCGAACAGACCGTGATCCAGGGCTCGTACGGCGTTGCCAGATCCTCCGAGCACGCGCCCCAACACACGGCGAACCCGTCCGCATTCGCGCCCAAGGCCGCGTAAGACGCCAACCGCGTCTTGCCGATCCCCGGCTCGCCCGACAACAACGTGACCCGCCGCGACCCCGAACGTGCTTCGCCGCGCGCTTCCTTGAGCAGCCCCCGCTCCGACTCACGGCCCACGTATGCGAGCCGCGGCACCGACCGCAACGCCGAGCGGCTCCCACAACACCGAGAAGGCCTCCATCGGCTCGCCGACCAAGTCGACCAGCCAAATCGTCACCAGCTCAACCGACTCAGCCACACAGGCCCCTTGCTAGGCAGTCCCAGTCGAGGCCAGTCTATGCCGCCAGCCGACCACCGATCCGCGAAATATCCTGGTCGCATGGGTCCCCTCCGGGACATCGAGACGCGCGCCGACTGCGAGCGGCTCGTTCGCGCGTTCTACTCGCGGGCGCTCACGGATCCGCTGATCGGCTGGATCTTCGTCGACGTTGCCAAGCTCGACCTCGAAAAGCACGTTCCCGTTATCGCCTCGTTCTGGGAGACGGTCCTGCTCGGAGCGCGGTCTTACTCCGGCGGGGCGTTCGCGCCGCACGCAGTGCTGCACATGAAGGCCGGGCTTCGCGCCCCCCACTTCGAGCGCTGGCTCGTCCTGTGGCGTGAGACGGTGGACGAGCTGTTCACCGGCCCGCGGGCAGAGCTCGCCAAGGAACATGCCTTGCGGGTGGCTCATGCGTTTCACCGGCGCCTGCAGGAGCTGCCGAGCGGGAGCGACGCGCCGGCGCTGTCCCTCACGTTGCACGGGCCCGGCGCAACGGCGACCTCGAGCGGGGAGTGAGTTGGCCGACCGCAACGACATCGATTTCACCTATTCGCTGACCGACCGCGTCATTCGGCTCAGCCTTGGCGAGCTCGCGGACTTCAGCGGGGCGAAATACGACGGCGACTTCTCGCTCAGCCTCGAGCAGGCACAGCGACGCAAGCATGACTACGTGGCCGAGCAGATCGGCATCGGCCCGGGGCGGCGTCTGCTCGATCTGGGATGCGGCTGGGGACCGTTGCTCGCGTACATCCGCGAGCGAGGCGGGGTGGGAGTGGGGGTGACCTTGTCCTCGGCTCAGCTGGAGGCCTGCCGCCGCCACGGTCTGGACGTGCACCTGCATGACGCGCGGGAGGTGACCCGCGAACGCTTCGGCGCGTTCGATGCCGTCGCCAGCCTCGGTGCGTTCGAGCACTTCTGCTCGCCGGAGGACTTCGAGGCGGGCCGTCAGGAGCAGATCTACAGCGACCTGTTCGCCAATGTGGCCGGGCTGTTGCCCGACGCTGGTCGTTTCTATCTGCAGACGATGGTCTTCGGCCGCAACATGATCCCCCGCGACCAGATCGACACGGAGGCGCTCCGGGCACTGCCGCCGAAGGGCTCGGACGCGTGGCTGATCGCGCTGCTCGGGCGCCAGTTCCCAGGGTCCTGGCTGCCGTTCGGCAAGGAGCAGGTGGCCGCCTGCGCGCAGCCGCACTTCCGCCTCGTGTCGGCGGTCAGCGGCCGCCTCGACTACATCGAGACCATCAGCCAGTGGAACGCGCGGATCGGGGCGCGCAGCTTCAAGAAGTCGCTGCTCAAGCTCCGCCTGCTGCCTCGCTGGCTCACGAGCGCCGACTTCCGGCTCGCCTTCACCTCGGGCGTCAGCGCCAACCAGCTCTGCTTCCAGCGGGAGCTACTCGACCACTACAGACTGGTGTTCGAGAAGTGCGGCTCTCCCGAGGCCAGCGCCGGCGTCGCGTAAGCAGTTCGCGCCTGCCGGAATGTCACGAGCTTCCCGCTGTCCTCGTCCCAGAGCTTGAACGTGACGGCTCGCAGCCCGTCCCACAGCGAGAGCGTGGGAACGTTGTGGAGGATCGGGGTGTTCTCGTGCGCGGCCTGGAGGTTGTAGTTCGGGATGCGCGCGTTGAGATGGTGGACGTGGTGGAGGCCGATGTTGCCGGTGAAGAACTGGAGCACTCTCGGCAGCTTGAGGTACGAGCTGCCGCGCAGCGCCGCGTCGGCGTACGTCCAGTCGCCGGTGTTCTGCCAGTAGGCGTCCTCGAACTGGTGTTGCACGTAGAACAGCCAAATGCCGACCGAGCCTGCCATCAGCGCCGAGGGTCCCCACACCAGCAGGAACTGCTTCCAGCCGATCAGCCAGCAGAGCCCGCCGACGATCGCGAACAGAGCAATGTCGGTAGCGAGCACGCTGTTGCGCATTCGCGGGCGTGCTCCGCGTGCCGGCAGTCGCGGTCCGACGATCATCGCGAACACAGGCCCGAGCCCGAACATCACGAGCGGGTTGCGGATCAGCCGATAGGCGAGTCGCCCCCGCCATGACCGCGAGCGGTATTCGGCGACCGTGAGCGTCAGCACGTCGCCGACGCCGCGCCGTTCCAGGTCGCCTGACGTTGCGTGGTGGACCGCGTGGTCATGCCGCCAGCGCCGGAATGGCGCCAGCACCAGCAGGCCGAGCAAGGCGCCGAGATAGGCATTGGCGCGCTTGGAGGGCAGCATCGACCCGTGTGCGCAGTCGTGAAAGACGATGAACGTCCGGACCAAGAAGCCGGCCGCGAGGACGCTGAAAGCGGCGGTGAGCAGATCCGATACGCCGAGCGTCGTGTAGATCAGGCCCGAAAGCGCCAGGTACGGCACAACCGACGTGCCGATGTCCAACAGGCTCCGTGCGAGCCGCGGCTCTGCGTACGGCGCGAGCGGCTCGCGCCAGAACGGTCCCTTCGGGGGATCCGACATGGGCGGAACCCTATTCCTGTACGGAGTACGGAGGCGCGTCGGCCTCAACTGGAGCGGCCGGCTCTGTTGCCTCTGCGAGCGTGTCTGCTCGATCGCTTGCCGCCAGCTTGCGGGCGTCCTTCCTGGCTTGTTTCTCGATCCGGCGCTCGCGGAGCTTTGCTTCGCGGACGCGTTTTGCCGTCGTGGTCTTCTGCTTGCCGCTTGAGGCCATGCCGGTCCGTTCCTTTCGGGGAGAGCCCGGCGCGTCTAGAACAACGCCCGGGCGAGGTCAGGCGGGCCTAGAGCGGCTGAACGTTGACTGCCTTCGGCCCCTTGTCGCCGGCCTCAGAGTCGTAGGAGACCCTTGCGCCCTCCTGGAGCGACTTGAAGCCGTCGCCTGCGATGCCGCTGTGATGGACGAAGAGGTCCTTGCCGGACTCGTCAGGGGTGACGAAGCCGAAGCCCTTGTCGTCGTTGAACCACTTCACGGTTCCTGTTGCCATGTCTTCCTCCGATGTTTGTGCGGCGTACGCGGAGGATGCTGTTCGAGCAACGACCTACGGGCGCTTGCACCACGCGCCGGCGAACGAGCGCCGGCCCAGTGCAGTCGACCCTAGCAGTGATCCGGGCTGCCGCGGCGGCCTGGGATAGCATTGGTTAGCCCGCTTGGTCCTCCGCTTCCTCAGCCTCGCGCGCGTACCGCTACGAGGACGCGAAAGGGATGAGCGTATGAGTGACGCAGGGCAGCAGCCGGATGCAGGCAGCGCCAAGCCGCGGGGCGAGGCTCGATGGAAGGAACATCTGCAGGCGATCGCGCAGAGAAACGACCGCGCGAAGGCGGCCGGCAAGCAAGAGCGGCAGGAGCGGGAAGAACGCGAAGTCGCGCAGCGAAGGGCAGAGGAGCGCCGGGTGGATGCCGAGTTCGCGCGCACGCTCGGCTCTGAGCACATGCGCTAGCGCGGCGCGGCGTACTGCTCGTCGGTCACGTGGTCTCCCCAGCTCACGGGGCTGCCGTTCTCGTCCATCTGGTGCATCGCGATGTGGGCCATGAAGCGGTCCGGGGTGGCGCCGTGCCAGTGGCTCTCGCCGGGCTCGAAGAACACACGGTCGCCGGGGTGGATCTCTTCGATGGGGCCGCCCTCGCGCTGGCAGAGGCCGACGCCCTCGGTGACGAAGATCGTCTGGCCGTGGGGGTGGGCGTGCCAGGCGGTGCCGGCGCCCGGTGTGAAGTGGACGTTGGCGGCGGCGAACGTCGAACTGCCCGCAGGCGCGGCGAGCGCGTCGATGTAGACGTCGCCCGTGAACCAGTCCGCCGGGCCCTTCTGTGTCTCGATGCCGCTGCGGGTGATCTGCATGTCGAGTCTCTCCTTCGCTCGCTGTTCTTAAGACCGCGGTTAGGTGCCGCTCATACGATCCGCTGATGCGGCGAGGTCTCGGACCCGGCGTAGCGTTGCTCTTTGTCGCGCTGATTGTCGTGCGCCGCCTGGTGGTGCGCGACAGCTCGCACTTCTCGCACGGGGCCGTACGGATCGTGATCATCGTCGTCGCACTGCTAGCGGTAGCCGGGATCCGGCTGCTCGTCAGCCGCCGCTGACACGGCGCAGCGAGCGAGGTGCGCGGCCCCTTCGCCCGCGCACCTCGCATCTCGCTACTTCCCCCCGGTGGTCAGTGACGCACCGCGTACGACACGCACTGACCCTGGCTCTTGAACAGTCGCCGCCGCCGCTCTGCCGATCACGCTAACCGCCGGTTGACGCTCACGTAAAGGACAACGTGCGGAGGAAGTCATCTCTATGACATCGGGCCGGCGGCCGCGAGACCAGGGTTTTCCCTGGTGCGCAAACACGCGTGCGTGACGAGGATTGATGGCGAAGATGATCACCTCCGCCCGCCGGTCCGTCTGCATCGCCTTGACGCTCGTCGCCTGCACCGGCGCGACGGCCGCAGCGCGACCGGCGGGCGCCCCCAATCCACGCGCGAGGGTCGCCGACTCCGGCTGCCGCGAGCAGGGCACCTCGACCATCTACAAGCTCACCCGCGCGCGAAGGCGGGCGCTGAGGCGGAGGTTCGCGCGCTCCCACCACGGCTACAGGTTCGTGACGATGGGGATGTCGGTCTTCGCGCCGCCTCACTACGTGGCCGTCTACTGGGTCAAGCCGGGCGGCCTGGGCGGCACCGACGCCGCCGGCGGCGTGACCTACTACTGCAACGGCCGTCTGGTGCGCCATCCGGTGCACAACGCGCTAGTGGGCTTCGACGTCACGGCGCTGTTCACGATCGAGTCGCACGGGAGCGGCAGCTACAGCGACGTGAAGACCGTGACCGACCCGGACCCCGACGGCGGCGGCACCACCACCTACACGAAGACCGCCAACTTACAGTGGGACAACACGTACGGCACGCCGAAGAAGCCCGTGCCGATCCAGATCAACACCACCGAGCAGACGATCACAGGCGGGATGCCGGCCGACGCGCTCAAGTTCAACATCAGCGGCACCGCCGGCTACCAGGTGACTAACTCGGCGGATCCGAGCCAGAACTTCACCTGC
>JAICJR010000305.1 GCA_025928345.1 Thermoleophilaceae bacterium
GAGGTGGTCCTAACTTGAGTGACAGTTTTTTCGGGACCCTGGAGGTGTCCGGCCGTTAGCCGGAGCTGAAGCGGACTAACGGAGTCCATCCAGGGCACCGTCGGATGGCGTAGGTGGGGGCTGGTCCCGCCCACCCAACCTGACCAGGTTGAGGACCGCCGCCGGAAGTTCAGCTAAAGGGAGAGGGGCGCTTCGGCGCCCCTCTTTCGTATTACTGGGCCTGGACGGGCGGGTTTTCCTCTTTGAGGCCTATCTCCGCGCATGCCGCTTCCAGCGCTCGCAGGCCGAACGCTTCCACCGGTCCCAGGGCGCCTGTGCCTTCGACGCCCTCCTCCGCGGCGTGCAGCGCGCCCCACGCGAGGATCTCGCCTGTGAACGTGTAGCCGTTGGGGCCGCGGAGCTCGACGCGCTCGATCACGGAGCCGCCCGTGTCCTCGACCTCAGCGACGATCAACGAACCGCTCTTGGCGCGCGCTTCGGGTCCGGGCCCGCCGGTGGATCCCTTCACGAAGCGCTCGGCCAGGCGCTCTGCGCCCTTGGCCACGCCCGGCACCTCGGCGAGCACCGACACGCCCTGCATCACGCGGGACGCGGGGCCGAACCAGCCCAGGTACACATCCACCTCGCGCAGGGACGGGTAGATCCGCGGCAGGGACAGGTGCTCGGAGCAGCCGATAGAGGTCCCCTGTAGCTGCTTGCCGCCGCTCGTATTGAAGGAGCGGACGCGCTTGGCGGAGCGCTCCGTGACCACGCGCCCGTTGTGGAAGTGGAAGGCCGGCGCCATCATCACGCCCGCGACGGAGGACGCCGTGCCACCGCTCATCGCCTCCTTCGGGCTGCCCCCACCTGTGAGGAAGTAGCCCACCGACACCTTCGCGGCGCGGTCGCCCGCACGCTCGAGCGCCAACCCCGCCGCGAGGTTGCCCGGCACGAAGTCGTAGCCGAACGCCGTGACGAGCGTTGCGCCGCTCGAGCGCGCGGCGGCGTCGCGCTGCTCGAACACTTCGCGGATGAAGGGCGGCTCGCCGGTGGAGTCCAGATATACGGCGCCGGCATCGACCGCCACGTCCACGGCTGTCGACCCCCAGCGCAGGAACGGCCCGACCGTGCTCACCAGCACCGTGTACTCGTCCACGAGCGCGCGCAGCGTCTCCGGCCGGCCGACGTCCGCCACCGCGGCGTCGAGGCCACCGAGCTCCTCGGCCAGCTGCTTCACGGCGGCCTCGTTGCGTGCCGCGAGCAGCGGTCGTCCCCCGCGCTTGATGAGCGCATCAGCTACCAGCCGACCGGTGTAGCCGGTCGCGCCGAACAGAACGATGGGTCGCGCCATGCACGCAAGCTAGCGAGCCGGCGCCTCCCTGTGCAACGCGACCCCACCCACCACGAGCGCCACACCGGCCGCCTCCGCCGGGGTCGGCACCTGCGTGAGCACCACCACGCCGATCACCACGGCGGTTGCCGGAAGGAGCGACACCATCAGAGCGTAGGTGGCGCGAGGCAGCCGCGCGAGGGCGAGCTGGTCGGTGACGTAGGGGATCACCGACGATGAGATGCCCACCCCGATTCCGGCCAGCAGTGCCACCGGATCGGCGAACGCCGGAGCCGCCGCCCAGCCCGTGAACGGGGTGACCAGCGCCGCGGCCACCAGCATCGCGCCGGCGAGACCGTCGATGCCGGCGACAGTCTCGTCCTTGGCCACGCGGTCGGCCAGCACGATGTACAGGGCGAACAGCGCCGCATTGGCGAACGCGAGCGCGAGTCCGAGCGGCTCCGCCGCCAGCTGCAC
>JAICJR010000135.1 GCA_025928345.1 Thermoleophilaceae bacterium
CGCTCCCGGAGGTCCAGCCGGCGGGCCTGGCGGAGGACCTCGGCCGCCGCGACTTCACGATCAACGCGATGGCGATCGCGCTGAACGGCGAGGACATCGGCAGCCTCGAGGATCCGCACCAAGGAACGGCCGACCTCGAAGCAGGGGTGATCCGTGTGCTCCACGGCGAGAGCTTCGTCGACGACCCCACACGGCTCCTTCGCGCGCTGCGCTACGAGGCGCGCTTCGGCTTTCGCATGGACGAGCAGACGGAGCGCCTCGCGCGTGAGGCGGCCGCCGGCGCCGGCTTCTCCACGGTGTCCGGCGCGCGCGTGCGCGACGAGCTGCTCGACCTGCTCCGCGAGCACGAGGCGCCGGCGGCCGTACCGCGCATGCACGAGCTCGGTCTCGATCGCGCGCTCGACCCGTCGCTGGAAGCCGATCCGGAGCTGGTGGCCAGCACGCTCCGCGCCTGCGCCGAGACCGGCGCCGACCGCGCGCTTGCCGGACTCGCTGCGCTCGTGAGCAGCGCTCCCGACGCGCTGCGCGACTGGGTGGAGGACCTCCACATCGGTCGCCAGCAGGCCGACGCCGTGATGCGCGCGGCCGCTAAGGGGCCGCAGCTCGCATCCACCCTCCAGAACGAGCTCGCCCCCTCGGCCGTGCACGCCGTACTCAGCTGCGAGCCGCCCGAGGCGCTCGCGATGGCGCTCGCCCGCGGCGCGCCCGGCGGGCAGGTGCTCTCGTACCTCGCCGATCTCCGCGGGGTGCGGCTCGAGATCACCGGGCACGACCTGCTCGAGGCGGGCATCCCGGAGTCCCCGGCGATCGGGCGCGCGCTCGACGAGACGCTGCGGCGCAAGCTCGATGGCGAGGTGTCCGGACGCGAGGAGGAGCTCGCGCTCGCGCTCTCGCTCGCGAGGGGTGAGCAGAGCTGATCGAGCTGTCGCTGCCGGGCGCGCGCGTGGTGTTCACGGACCGCCGCGGCGGGGTGAGCCGCGGCCCCTACGAGTCGCTCAACCTCGGCATCCTCACCGACGACGATCAGGAGAGCGTGAGCCAGAACCGCCGGCAGCTCGCCGCCGCTCTCGGTTGCGACACCGAGCGGGTGGCGATGGGCTGGCAGGTTCACGGCCACGAGATCCTCGAGTGGCGCGAGCCGCCGCGGAACGGTGGCTTCGCCGATGCCGGCGCGGAGCTGCGGAAGGTCGACGGCCATACCACCACGCTCACCGGCGTCCCGCTCCTCGTGCTCGTGGCCGACTGCATGCCGGTCGCGCTCGTGGGCTCGGGCCGCGTGGCGATGCTGCACTGCGGCTGGCGCGGCCTCGCCGCCGGGATCCTCGAGAAGGGGCTCGAGCTGTTCGACGAGCCGCCGCGCGCGGTGCTCGGCCCCTGCATCGGCGCCTGCTGCTACGAGGTAGGCGAGGAGGTGCTGGTCGAGTTCGACGACCTCCAAGGGGTGGCGAACGGCCGCATGCTGTCGCTCAGCCTGGTGGCCCAGCAGAAGCTGCTCGCGCGAGGAGTGACGAAGATCGAGTCGTTTCCCCTCTGCACGAGCTGCCGGCCCGACCTCTTCTTCTCCCACCGCCGCGACGACGGTGTGACGGGCCGCCAAGCCGGACTGGTGTGGCTCACGTGACGCGCGAGTTCACCGGGCTTCGTCCCGAGAAGATCAGGGAGAACCTCGAACGCGTGCGCGAGGCGATCGCAGCCGTGGGCCGCGACCCCGCCGAGGTGGACATCCTCGCGGCGATCAAGTACGTGTCCGCCGACGAACTGCCCGCGCTCGCCGAGGGCGGCATCCAGCTCGTGGGGGAGAACCGCGCGCAGGAGCTGCTCGCCAAGCGCGAGCAGCACGCGGAGCTCTTCACCTGGGACTTCATCGGAGCGCTGCAGAGCCGCAAGGTGCGCGACATCGCGCCCGCCGTGAGGCTGATCCACTCGGTGGCATCGGAATCAGCCCTGCGCCAGCTCGAGAAGCACCCCGCGCGCGAGGTGCTGATCGAGGTGAACGTGGCGGGGGAGGAGAGCAAGGCGGGAGTCGACCCCGGTGAGCTCGCCCACTACATCGAGGCGTGCCCGGTGCCGGTGACGGGCCTGATGTGCATGCCGCCCTTCACGGAGAACCCGGAGGACAGCCGCCGGCACTTCGCGCGGGTGGCCGAGCTGGCCGCCGAGCACGGGCTCGAGCGTCTCTCGATGGGGACGAGTCAGGACTACGCCGTGGCCGCGCAGGAGGGCGCGACGATCGTGCGCCTCGGCAGCGTTGTGTACGAGTAGGTCAGCTTCCAGACGGATCCCGCCTAACGGTGAGCCCGGCGAGCTGGCCAAGCTGCTCCGGATCGAGCAGCGTGATGTGGCGCCGGCGCGTCTCGATCAGGCCGGCTTCGCGCAGGTCGCGCAGCGCCTTCGTGATCGCCTCGCGTGAGGCACCGGCCCAGCCCGCCAGCTCCTCCTGGGAGATCGGCAGCTCGATCACGATCGCATCGCCCGCCTGCTCGCCGTAGCGGCCAGCGAGCTCGATCAGCCGCCGGGCCAGCCGCGTGACCGTGTGGTAGGCCGCGAACTCCACCTGCTGGCGGTCCGCTTCGCGCAGGCGCGCGATCACCACGCGCAGGATCACGAGGGCCACGCGAGGGTGGGAGTCGAGGAACGACTCGAAGTCGCGGCTCGCGATCGCAAGGGCGGTGAGCGGCTCGATCGCCCGGACGGTCGCGACCCGGGGCCAACCGTCGAGCGCGGACAGCTCGCCGATCAGATCACCCGGGCCGCTGAAGGCGAGCACGAGCTCACGGCCGTCTTCGGTGATCGCGGTGATCTTCGCCCGCCCCTGCTCGATGGCGAGCACCCGCCCGGGCGCCTCACCCTGGCTCATCAGCGTTCCGCCGCGGCGGAAGCGGCGCGTGACGGCACACGAGCGGAGGTCCGCCGCCTCCTTGTCGGTGAGCGCCTCGAGGAACGTGAGCGGGAGATCTGTGTCCGGTGGGCCCATGGCCGCGAGGCCCAGCATCTCAGGAGCGGCCCGGCGCGTCGAGTAAGCAGGAATACGCGCTCGGGGAGATCAGGAATGCCTGGAGCGCGGCGACCGCCGCTCATATGGTGGCTGCGCCCCGCACCCAAAGAGCCTGGCCCCGCTCGGAGGGGCCACATCCAGGAGGTTCACCACATGAAGGTCCGACGTCGCACCAGGAGAGCAGTACGGATGCTCGTGTTAGGCGGTTGCGTATCCGCTCTCGCGCTTCCCACGGCTGCCGTCGCGCAGCCCCGGGATTACCAGCCGGCGGCCGCCTCGCCGGCACCGCCCACGCTCCACCATCCACACGGTCGTCCCGCCGCATTCGCGGCATCCACGATCACGGCCGGGACCGGTCAGCAGGCTGACGCGGTCCGGCACGCGACCGGCTCGGTCCCCGCGCCCAGCGTCATCGTGCGCGAAGTGCACACCATCACGCAGGGCTCCGACCACACTCTCGCGCTCGTGCTCGCCTCTGCCGCGCTCGGCGTCGCCCTGTGCGGCAGCGCATTCGCCGTGGTGCGCACAGCGCGGATACAGCGCCGAGTGCTGGGGAGCAACTCGTAGCGCTGCGCAGCGGAGCGTCGGTCACTCGCCTGACGCTCCGCTGCCGCTTGCATGACTCGCTCGCCTCCGGGGTAGTGCCTTCTTTACCGCTTCGAGGACGCGAAGTGGCGCCAGATCGGCGTCCCGAAGTGCGCTAGCTGACGGTCAGGAACTCGTCGATCGCGCGCGACAGCTGCGCGCCCTGCCAGGCGAGCGGGGACTTCCCAGGCTCCTCGACGAGAAGGCGGGCGCGCGGCAGCCGCCGCGCGTACTCCTCGGCTACCGCGAATGGGTGGCCGGGGTCGGATTCGTCACGGCTGCCGACCACGAGGGCGGGCACGTCGAGTTCCTCGAGCTGGTCGAGCGAGTCGAACGGCTTTGAGCGCGGGACCACGCGCAGCGCGTCGGCGACCGCCTTGGGGTGCCGGTGCCGCGCGAGGCGCTGCCGCACCACGATCGTGGCGGTCTCTCGCCAGCGCTCGTCGGCAGGCGGGGTCCAGGCCTCCACGAAGCCCTCCACGCCGCCGCGTTCGAGCCCATCTGCGAGCGCGTCCCACTCGCCGAGCCCCTCCTCGCGCACGTGGCCGTCGAACGCCGGGGTGATCAGCCCGAGCCCGGACACGCGCTCGGGATGCGCGAGCGCGTAAGCCAGTGCGGTGTGGGCGCCCATCGACGCTCCCGCCAGCATGGCGCGCTCGAGGCCGAGCTCCTCCAGAAGCGATCCCAGGTCGGCCACCAGGTCCGAGTACTCGTAGGCATCGTGTTCCCCGGCCGGATCCGACTCGCCGTGCCCGCGCGCGTCGTACGCCACGGTCCGCCTGCCGTGGCTCGGCAGGTAGCGCGAGCCCATCACCACGTAGCGGCGCGTGGCCGTCAGCCCGTGGAGGAGAACCACCGCCTCGCCGTCGCCGGCCTGCTCCCCGCGAAGGGTCACGGAGCCGCTCTTCAGCTCGAATTGGAGGGGATTATTGGCGTCGGTCACTGCTGGTCTGAGCCTGGATAACGCTGTAACGTGTAAATCGCAGGATTTCCCGCACAACGGGCGAAAGACCGCATCATGGCGCTACGCGACAATTGGCACCGCGCGCTCGTCTACTTCGGCCTTGCCGATGAGGGCGACGACTACTACGAGGACGAGCCCGAGCCCGAGGCCGAGCTCGAGGATCGCTACCGCGACCGCCCGAACGTCCGCCGGCTCTCCTCGCGCCGCCGCCGCGACGAGATCGACGACATCTTCGCCGAGGACGACGCGCCTCCGCGCTCCGGCAGCCGGACGCGCGTGCTGCGCCCGGTGGAGAACGGTGGCCGCGCGGGCGGGGTGCAGGTGCACCTCGTGATCCCGAAGAACTTCAACGACGCTCAGCAGATCGCGGACCAGTTCAAGGACACGATCCCGGTGATCCTCAACCTGCAGGGGACGGACACCGAGCTCTCCAAGCGGCTGATCGATTTCGCCTCGGGCCTCACGTACGCGCTCGACGGCGGCATGCAGCGGATCGCCGACAAGGTCTTCCTGCTCACCCCGCGCAACGTCGAGGTGTCGGCGGAAGAGCGCGCGCGGCTGATCGAGAAGGGCTTCTTCAACCAGTCGTAGCGTGGGGCGCTCGCCCCGCGCTCGTATGCTTCGCCGCCAATGCAGCTCGGGCTGATCGGTGCAGGCAACATGGCGAGTGCGCTGGCGCGCGGCTTTGGCGAGCCCGTGCTCGTGGCGGACGCCGTGGCGGCGAAGGCCGAGGCGCTCGCGGCGGAGCTTGGCGGCGAGGCGCTCGGGTCGAACGCGGAGGTGGCGGAGCGCGCCGACGTGGTGCTGCTGTGCCACAAGCCGGGACAGCTCGAGGAGGTCGCGCAGTCCACGGAGGGCAAGGCGAAGGCAGTGGTTTCCATTCTCGGCGGAGTCAAGCTGGACGACCTCGAGCGCGCCTACCGGCAGGTGCCGGTCTACCGCTTTCTGCCGAGCATCCCCGCCGAGGTGCGCCAGGGCGTGTCCTGCTATGCGCCCGGCCACCACGCCGCCGAGGGTCCGGAGCGCGAGGTGGTGGAGCTGTTCGAGCGCGTTGGCGTGGTGGTCCGCCTCGACGAGCCGCTGATCGAGCCGGCGATGGCGCTGATGAGCTGCGGCCCGGCCTTCGTGGCGCTCGTGGCGGAGGCGATGGTGGACGCCGGCGTGCGGCACGGCCTTCAGCCTGCCGATGCGAGCCTGATGGCCGTGGAGACGCTGGGCGGCACCGCCGAGGTGCTCCGCCAGAACGGGCGCGACACCTCCGGCCTGCGGCGGCGCGTGACCTCGCCGGGGGGCTCCACCGCGCGTGGCCTCGAGGCGCTCGAACGGGCGGGCCTCAGGGCCGCGTTCCACGACGCGGTGACCGCGGTTGTCGAGGGCGGCAGGCGTTGATCCTTCCACTGGCAATCACGCGGGTGGACGTGGCGAAGTACGTCGAGACGCTGTTGATCGTCTACTACGTGCTGATCTTCATCCGGATCCTGCTCAGCTGGATCCCGCGCATGCCCTACTACCGCTGGCTCGAGGTGGTGCTCACCTTCATCCACGAGGTCACCGACCCGTACCTGAACATCTTCCGCCGCTTCATGCCGCCGCTTCGCTTCGGCGGGGCTGGGATCGACCTCAGCGCGGCGGTGGCGATGTTCGTGCTGATCATCGTGGGACAGATCGTCGTAGGGCTGATCCACGGCTAGCGTTCCGCGGCGGGGAAGCGGTGCTGAGATGGCGAGCTGGCGAAGGTTGCTGATCGTCGTCGGCCTCGTGATGGTGGCCGACCAGCTCACCAAGTCGATCATCCGCAGCTCGATCCTGCCGGGCGACCGGCGTACCGTCCTCGCCGGCATCCTCGACATCACGAACGCGAACAACAAGGGCGTGGCGTTCGGCGCGCTCGCGGGCGGAGGCGCCATCGTGGCTGCTTTGACAGGGCTGGCGCTCGGTGCGCTCGTCGTCTACTTCGTACTCAGGGCGCGGACGCCGCACCTCTGGCTGCCGGTGGGCCTGCTTCTCGGCGGTGCGCTCGGCAACCTCGCAGACCGCGCGCGGATGGGATCGGTCACCGACTTCATCGACCCTCGCCTGTGGCCGGCCTTCAACGTGGCAGACATGTGCGTGGTGTTCGGCGTGCTGATCCTGCTCTGGGTGATCGAGGGCGGCGGCTCGGCGTCCGCCGGCAGCGGCGGCTGATGGAGGCGCTGCGCTTCGTCGCCGGGGAGGACGACGAGGGCAAGCGCCTCGACGTACGGCTCGCCGCCGAGCCGGGGGTGGGCTCGCGCGCGAAGGCGCAGCGGTTGATCGACGCAGGGCTCGTGACCGTCAACGGGCGGAAGAGGTCGAAGAGCCACACGCTGGCGGCCGGCGAGGCGGTGGAGGCGAGGCCGGAGCCGCCGCCTGCGCCGGTGGACGAGACCGCCGGCGAGGGCGTTCCGTTCGAGGTGGTCTACGAGGACGAGCACCTGCTCGTGGTGGACAAGCCCGCGGGCGTGGTGGTGCATCCGGCGGCGGGGCATGCCACCGGCACGCTCTCGCAGGCACTCGCCGCTCGCGGGGCGGCCGGCGGCGATCGCGAGCGGCCCGGGATCGTCCACCGGCTAGACCGCGACACCTCCGGCCTGCTCGTGGTGGCGAAGTCCGACGCCGTTCACCGCGCGCTCCAGGAGCTGATCAGGCGGCGCGCGCTCGAGCGCGCGTACGCGGCGCTCGTGGAGGGCCGCCCGGCGCGCAGTGGCACGATCGACGCCGCCCTCGGACGCGACCGCGTGGACCGCAAGCTGGTGTCCACGCGCACGGACGCGCCGCGCGCGGCGCGCACGCATTTCGAGATCGTGGAGGAGCTGCCGCGGACCTCGCTGCTCGAGGTGCGACTGGAGACGGGGCGGACGCATCAGATACGCGCGCACATGGCCGCCATCGGCCATCCCGTCGTGGGAGATTCCGCTTACGGAGGCGGAAAAGCGGGGGAGCGACTTGGGTTAGCGCGCCAATTTCTTCATTCGAAAGAACTGATGTTTCGACATCCGATTACGGGGGCATTACTCCGCTGCGAGTCCAAACTACCCCTCGACCTAAGTCGCACGCTCGGCTTAGCCCGAGGGGAGCCAGTCTCCGAAGGGCCAGACGGAGACTGAACATAAGAACGGAGCGGGGCGGTCTTCGGACCGCCTCGTCTTCTTTTCCGGGCCGCTTTCGCGGCCCTCCGGGAGTTGCAGAGTTGCGGAGTTGCAGAGGGGCAGGGCTCAGGCGTTTGCTGCTGCGCTCGCGTCCTCTGGGCTTTCGTAGGCCACCATCTCTACGACTTTGCCGTCTCTGAAGGTCGTCAGGTTTGCTCGTGGTTCGGCTGTTCCTGCCGGCTTCAGAACGACGATCACCTGGTCGCCTGCGTCTATCGCGTCCACGAGCTCGGCTCGGATTCCGCTCCCCAGTGCTTGGCGCATGAAGTTGAGGGCCTCCTCGCGGTTCTGGCAGCCTGAGCCTGGGTCGCCGCCGTGCCATTTCACGTCGGGGTCGAGGATGTCCTCGATCAGGTCGAGGTCGCCGCGCATTGCGGCCTCGAATCCGCGCCTGGCCGCGTCGACGTTCTCCGACGACATGAAGGCATTCTTCTATGCTTCAGCGCTGCAAATCAACCACTACCCCGGTGGCTGACTCCACGCCCTGCCCGGCCTACAGAGGCCGGGTCCGTGACGAGAGGCCTCCGGGCGGCCAGTACCAGACGACAAGGGAGTATTCGTGGCTCAGGTAGGAATCAGGGAGCTGCTGGAGGCCGGCGTGCACTTCGGCCACCAGACGCGCCGCTGGAACCCCAAGATGCGCCGCTTCATATTCGGCGAGCGCGGCGGGATCCACATCATCGATCTCCAGCAGACCGAGCGTCTGCTGAAGCAGGCTCAGGACTTCGCCGAGGAGGTGGCGAGCCGAGGCGGCACCGTCCTCTTCGTCGGCACGAAGAAGCAGGCGCGCGACGCCGTGAAGGACGCGGCTGAGAAGGGCGGCATGCCGTACGTGAACCAGCGCTGGCTGGGCGGCCTGCTCACCAACTTCCAGACGATCAACCGCCGCATCCGGCGGCTCCACCAGCTCACCGACTGGACCACCGACGGCACCCTCGAGCTGCTGCCGACACGTGAGCGCATCGGCGCGATCAACGAGCGCGAGAAGCTCGAGATGAACCTCGGCGGGGTGCGCGACATGCAGCGCCCGCCGGACGCGGTCTTCATCGTCGATCTGAAGACCGAGGCGATCGCGGTGCGCGAGGCCGAGCGGCTGCGCATCCCGATCATCGGCCTCGTGGACACGAACGTCGACCCCGACGCTGTGACCTACCCGATACCCGGCAACGACGACGCGATCCGCTCGTGCAAGGTGATCGTGGACGCGATCGGCGACGTCGTGGCCGAGCGCGCAACGCGGTTCCGCGCCGAGGAGGAGGCCGCCCGGCGCGAGCGAGAGGAGCAGGAGCGCGCGCAGGCCGAGGAGCGTGCTCGCCGCGAGGCCGAGGAGGCCGCGGCGCGGGAGGCCGCTCAGCGAGAGGCCGACGAGAAGGCGCGCGCCCAGGCGGCGCAGCTCGAGGCTCAGGAGCAGCAGCGCGAGCAGGAACAGCAGCAGCAGCAGGAACAGCAGCAGCAGACCCCGCCGCAGCCGGAGACCGGCAACGCGCCGCAGCCCGCCGAGGGCCAGCCTCCCAGCGAGGAGCAGACGCAGGAGCAGCAAGAGAACGCCGCAGAGCAGGGAGTGAGTCAGTGAGCACGATGGAAATCAGCGCTAAGGACGTAAAGGCACTCCGCGACCGCACGGGCGCGGGGATGATGGACTGCAAGGCCGCCCTTCAGGAGTCGGGTGGCGACGTGGAGAAGGCAGTCGAGATCCTGCGTGTGAAGGGTCAGGCGCAGGCGCAGAAGAGGAGCGGGCGCGTGGCATCCGAGGGGCAGGTGGCGAGCTACATCCATGCCGGCGGCAAGATCGGCGTGCTGGTGGAGGTCAACTGCGAGACGGACTTCGTGGCGCGCAACGAGGACTTCCAGGAGTTCGTGCGCGACATCGCTCTCCACATCGCGGCCGCCAACCCGCAGTTCGTGTCCGAGGACGAGGTGCCGGAGGATGTGAAGGCCGCGGAGGCGCGCATCTTCGAAGAACAGTCGATGGACAAGCCGGACAACGTTCGCCCGAAGATCGTGGAGGGCCGCATCCGCAAGTGGCTCGAGGAGGTCGTGCTGCTCAACCAGGAACACGTCCACGGCGAGAAGCACGACGGCAAGACGATCGAGCAGCTCCGC
>JAICJR010000270.1 GCA_025928345.1 Thermoleophilaceae bacterium
GTCGCGCGCTACGCGCAGCACCACGGCGCGTGCTAAGAGCACCGGGTCGCGCGCCAAGCGCCGCGCGCCGCGCGCGCGCGCTAATATTAGTTGAGGCCCGAGCGTGGCCTGGGGCCCGCCGCCCGCGGCCTGGCTCGACCCGCTACCGTCGGTCCGTGGCCGGAAAGATCCTCGTCGGGACATCCAGCTGGGCCGACCCAGGCTTCGTGGAGGAGTGGTATCCGCAGGGCCTCCCCGCGAAGGATCGCCTCCCGTACTACGCCGAGCGCTTCCGCGCCGTAGAGGTGAACTCGAGCTTCTACGCGATCCCGGAGCGCGACGCGGTGGGCCGCTGGGCACGGATCACGCCCGAAGATTTCGTGTTCGACGTGAAGCTCCACCGCCTCCTGTCGCGCCACGCGGCCCAGCTCAAGGAGCTGCCGCCGGGGCTGCGCGAGTACGCGGACGTGGGGCAGCGCGGCCGCGTGCACCTCACGCCCGAGCTCGAGGAGAAGATGGTCGAGCAGGTGAAGCACGCGTGCGAGCCACTCGACAGCGCGGGCAAGCTGCGCGCCTTCCTGCTCCAGCTCACGCCGGCGTTCTCGCCGGACAAGCACGAGCTCGCCGAGCTCGACCCGATCATCGACGGCCTCGCGCCGCACCCCGTGGCGGTGGAGTTCCGCCATCGCGGCTGGGTGCGCGAGAAGCGCGTGGAGCAGACGCTCGCCTACCTGTCCGAGCACCAGGCCGTGTTCGTGAGCGTCGACGCGCCGCCCGGCGACCACGTGCCGATCATGCCGCCGGTGGACGCCGTCACTCGCGACGACCTCGCCTACATGCGGCTCCACGGCCGCAACACCGACGGCTACCTGCGCGGGAAGAGCGTGGCCGAGCGCTTCGGCTGGCGCTACTCCGACGAGGAGCTCGAGGAGGTGGGCGGCCGAGTGCGCGAGCTGGCCGAGCAGGCGAACGAGGTGCACGTGCTCTTCAACAACAATCGCGGCGACGACGCTCCCACCTCGGCGCAGCGCTTCATGTCGCTACTCGGGCAGGACCCGGGCCCGCCCCCGCAGGAGACGCAGCTGCGGCTCGCCTGACGAATCGCCGCGGATTGGGTATCAGCAGGGGATGGCAGTGAAAATCGGCACCGGGCTGGTGGAAGCAGACGCCGGGTTCGACTCGTTCGCGGAAGCGGCAGGCCGCGCCGCGCTCGCGCTCGGCGGCGCGCCCGCGGATCTCGTGTTCGTGTTCGCGGGCGCCGCGAACCTCGTGCACGTGGAGCAGGGCCTCGCCCACGTGCAGCAGCGCCTGCGGCCGCGCGCGCTCGTGGGCTGCGGCGCGCAGGGAGTGGTGGGCTCGGGGCGCGAGGTCGAGGACGGCGGCGTGGCCGTGTGGGCGGCGTCGCTTCCCGACGCGGAGCTCCAACCATTCCGCCTCGAGACCCTCGAGGCAGACGGCGCGCTGGCGATAACCGGCATGCCCCAGCTCGAGCGCGCCGAGGCGATGTTCATGCTCGTCGACCCGTACTCCTTCCCGGCCGAGCCGCTGCTCGACCAGCTCGCCGACGACTATCCGGGCATGCCCGTGCTCGGCGGCCTGGCGAGCGCGGGCGGCGGATCCGGCTCCACGCTGCTCATGCTCGGCGACGAGGTCGTGACGGACGGCGCGGTGGGCGTGGCGGTGTCCGGCGTCGAGGTATGGCCGTGCGTGTCCCAGGGCGCCCGCCCCATCGGGCCCGAGATGGCCATCACCGCCGCGGACGCGAACGTGATCCAGGAGCTGGCGAGCAGACCAGCGCTCGAGCGGCTGAAGACGGCGATCACCGAGCTCGAGCCGGCCGAGCGCGCGCTCGCGGCCGCCGGGCTTCTGATCGGGATCGTGATCGACGAGAACCGCCCGGAGTACGAGCGCGGTGACTTCCTGGTGCGCGGCCTGCTCGGCGCGGACGAGGAGACCGGCGCCATAGCGGTCGGCGAGCGCGTGCGCGTGGGGCAGACCGTGCGGCTGCACGTGCGCGACTCAGAGTCGGCGGACGAGGATCTGCGCGAGGCGCTCACGCGCGTGTCGCTCGGGCTCTCGGGCCCGCCCGCAGGCGCGCTGCTCTTCACATGCAACGGCCGCGGTTCGCAGATGTTCCCGTCGCCCGATCACGACGCCGGCGCGGTCGAGACCGCGTTGAGCGGCGCTCCCGCAGCGGGCTTCTTCTGCGCGGGCGAGATCGGCCCAGTGGGCACGCGCAGCTTCGTGCACGGCTTCACCGCCACGATGGCGGTGTTCCCCGGCTAGGCCCGAACGCGTTCAGGCGACGGCCACGCCCGGACGGCGGTCGCTCCAGGGCGCCGCCTGCTCGAGCTGCGCCGCGAGCGACAGCAGCAGCTCCTCGCCGGCGGGCGGACCGACGAACTGCACTCCAACCGGGAGCCCGGCGGCGGTCTGGTGGAGCGGCAGAGAGATCGCCGGCTGCCCCGTCACGTTCCACACGGGAGTGAACGGCACCCAGCCGCCCGAGTTCATCAGCATCTGCACCGGCGGCTCGCCCTCGCCCGGCTCGAGCGCGCCGATCTCGATCGACGGCTTGGCGAGCGTGGGGGTGAGGAGCACGTCGATGGCGTCCCACATCGCCACAAGGCCGCGCGAGTAGTCGTGCAGCCAGTCGAGCGCGCGCAGGTAGTCCGTGGCGGACATCTCGAGCGACATGTCGTACATCTGCCGCGCCAGCGGCTCGAGCTGCTCCACGTCGAGCTCCTGACCCGAGATCCGGCCCCACATGCCCACCTCGTTGGCGGTGCCCGCGATCCACACGGTCACGAAGTTCGGCACGTAGCTCTCGTCCGCTTCGATCTCCACCTCCTGCACCTGGTGTCCCAGCTTCTCGAGGAGCTCGGCTGCGGCGCGCGTGGCCGCTACGCAGTCCGGGTCGACCGGAACGCCATTCGGCGA
>JAICJR010000148.1 GCA_025928345.1 Thermoleophilaceae bacterium
CGACCGCAACAAGATGCAGATGTCCGACATCGATCTCGTGGAGATCAACGAGGCGTTCGCGTCGGTCGTGGCCGCATGGCGGCGCGAGCTCGAGCCGGACATGGACCGCGTGAACGTGAACGGCGGGGCGATCGCGCTCGGGCATCCGCTCGGCTCGACCGGCGCGCGGCTGATCACCACGCTGCTGCACGAGATGGAGCGCTCGGACAAGGAAGTGGGCCTCGTGACGATGTGCTGCGGCGGCGGTCTCGGCACAGGCACGTTGCTCCAACGGGTCTGACCCGTTTCCACTTCGGGTTAACGGGTAGGCACGACGGGTGGCGGTGCAAACCAACGGCACGCTGCTTGCTGATCGCTACCGGGTGATTCGCCGCCTCGGCTCTGGCGGCGCGGCCACCGTCTTCCTGTGCGAGGACGAGCGCCTTGGCCGCAAGGTGGCGGTCAAGCGCGTGCACGCGGACAGTCCCGAGGAGATGGCGCGGCGGCTCCAGCGCGAGGCGCGGCTTGGCGCTTCGCTCAACCACCGCGGGCTCGTGTCGGTGTTCGACACCGTGACCTACGAAGAGGGCGTGCTCATCGTCATGGAGTACGTGGACGGCGAGACGCTCCGCGATGCGCTGCAGCGCGGCCCGCTACCGGCCCGGCGCGCGGTCGAGATCGTGCGCGAGCTCGCCTCGGCCCTCGACCACGTGCACGCGCAGGGGATTGTCCACCGCGACGTGAAGCCGGGGAACATCCTGCTCGGCGCGGACGGCTCCGTGAAGCTCGTGGATCTCGGCATCGGCACCGCGGCGGGCCACACCCGGATCACGCAGAGCGGCGTCGTGCTCGGCACGCCCGCCTACATGGCGCCGGAGCAGGTGGAGGGCACGGAGGTGACCGCCGCGGCCGACATCTACGCGCTCGGCGCCGTCGCGTTCGAGCTGCTCAGCGGGCACAAGGCGCGCACGGGCAACGGGCCTATCGACATCGCTCACAAGGCCGCCACGGAGCCTCCGCCGGACCTCCGCGACGCGTGGCCGGAGGCGCCGCGTCAGGCCGCCGACGTGTTGAAGCGCGCCATGGCCCGCGATCCGAGCCGCCGTCAGGCCTCCGCCGGCGAGCTGGCGGACGAGCTGGGCGCGGCGCTCGCGCGGGAGACCACTGCGTCCACGAGGTTCCTTGCGGCGGCGGCCCCACCGCCCGTCGTCGCCGCCGCGGGCGCAGGGCGCCGGCTGCTTCCGCTTGTGGCGGTGGTGGCCGGGCTGGCGATCATCGGCGTGGCCATCGCACTTTTGACGAGCAGCGGAGGGAGCTCCGGCGCGCCGAAGCAGGCATCAACGCACCACCACCCAACGCACCACGCGACGAAGAAGAAGACCCACGCGCAGCCGCAGACGCAGACGCAGGCAGCTCAGACCACTCCCGCGGCAGGCACCCCGACACCCGGCACCTCCACACCCGCCACCCAGAACCCGATCGCTCTGAACAACGAGGGCAAGTCGCTGATCGACTCGGGCCGGCCGCAGGACGCGATCCCGATCCTGCAGAAGGCGCTCGCCGCGTTCCCCGCGGATCAGCACTCGAGCATCAACTACGCGTACACGCTCTTCAACCTCGGTGACGCGTACCTGAAGTCAGGCCAGCCGGACAAGGCGATCCCGTACCTGCGCCAGCGCCTCAACTGGCCAGACCAGCGCGCCACCGTGCTCGCCGAGCTCCAGCAGGCGATGCAGCAGGCCGGGCAGTCTGGCGGCGCGCCCGCGCCGGGTCCCGGCAAGGGCAAGAAGAAGGATCACGGCCCCAAGGGCTAGTCGTAGATCGAACGCCCCGCGCCGGGCGCGGCGTTCTCTCCATAAGGCTCGACGTCCTCGATGTAGCCCGGCTGCTCCTCCACCCGGCTGAGCCACGCTCGCACGCTGGGGTACGGCTCTAGGTCGATGCCCGCCTCGTGCGCACGGTGCGTGTAGCCGTAGATCGCGATGTCCGCGATCGAGTAGCGGTCGCCGACGAAGAACTGTCGTTCCGCAAGGTGAGCGTCCAGCAGGTCGAGCACCTCGCTCGCGCCCTCGCGGCGGCGGATCGCATCCGGATCTGATGGCGCGAGCCGGCCGACCAGCAGCCGGAAGCGCAGGCCGCCGATCATCGGCACCACGTCCGTCTGCTCGTAGATCAGCCAGCGCAGCACCTGCGCGAGCTCGAACGGATCGTCCGGAAGGAGTGACGTTCCATGTGCGAGGTAGAGCAGGATCGCGTTCGACTCCTGGAGGAAGCGGCCGTCGTCCGTCTCCAATAAAGGCGTCGTGCGCGCCGGGTTCATGCGGCCGAACTCGTCGGTGAGCGTGTCCCCGTTGAAGATGTCCACCGGCACTCGCTCGTATCGCAATCCGAGCTGGGCCAGCAGCAGCCGAACCTTGTAGCAATTGCAGGATGCGAAGTAGTCGTAGAGCTTCATGACGGCACAACGTCCCGGGGCGCGCCTTCGTGAGCCGGTGGCGGTTAGGATGCGCCACCTGTGGATCTGACTCTCTCGCCCCAGGAGCAGGCCTTCCGCGACGAGCTGCGCGAGTGGCTCGAGAAGAACAACCCCGGCCAGGAGCCGTCGGGCGAGCAGGACATGTTCAAGTTCCGCCGCGAGTGGCAGAAGACGCTCCACGACGCGGGCTACGCGGGGCTGTCCTGGCCCAAGGAGTACGGCGGCCGCGGCGCGACGCTCATCGAGCAGGCGATCTTCAACGAGGAGATGGCGCGCCAGAAGGCGCCCGGGCTCGCCAACGTGCTCGGCCTCGTGATGGGCGGGCCGGTGGTGATCGCGCACGGCACGCCGGAGCAGAAGGAGCGCTTCCTCACGCCCATCCTGTCGGCCGAGGAGATCTGGTGTCAGGGCTTCTCCGAGCCGGAGTCGGGATCGGATCTTGCCTCTTTGAAGACGCGCGCCGTGAAGTCCAACGGCGGCTGGAACATCACCGGCCAGAAGGTATGGACCACGTACGCGCACGAGGCCAAGTGGTGCATGCTCGTGGCGCGCACCGACCCGGACGCGCCCAAGCACAAGGGGCTCACCTACTTCCTGATGGACATGGAGCAGGAGGGCGTGCAGGTGCGCCCACTCGTTCAGATCACGGGCGAGTCCGAGTTCAACGAGATCTTCATGGAGGACGCCTACGTCCCGGACGAGAACGTGGTGGGTGAGCCGGGGCAGGGTTGGAACGTGGCGATCACGACGCTGATGAACGAGCGCGCGGGGCTCGCGTTCGGGTCGGCCGTGGCGGTGAAGCTTGCGCTGGGCGACCTGATGGACCTGGTCCGTGAGCGCGGCCTCGAGGAAGACCCGATCATCCGCCAGCGGGTGGGCCAGCTCTACATCGAGGCCGAGACGCTGCGGCTGAACGCGTACCGCGGGCTCACGTCGCAGATGAAGCACGGCATTCCGGGGCCGGAGGGTTCGCTGCCGAAGTGGCAGTGGTCGGACATCAACCAGGCTTTGACCGAGCTCGCGATGGACATCCGCGGGCCCGAGGCGCCGACCGTGGACGAGCGCTGGACCTATCGCTTCCTGCGCGCGCGCGCGAACTCGATCGAGGGCGGCACCACCGAGATCCTCAAGAACATCATCGCCGAGCGCGTGCTCGGCCTGCCGCGGATGAGGTGAGCGGGACTTGAACTTCGACTTCACCGACGACCAGCAGGCGATCAAGCGCACAGCGCACGACTTCCTCGCCGACCGGCTGAAGCCAGATAAGCGACGCGAGCTGGCCGAGGCGGGCAGCTACGACGACGGCTTCTGGAACGAGATCGCCGAGCTCGGCTGGCCGGGGATCTTCATCGAGGAGGACCACGGCGGGCAGGGTCTCGGCGCCGTGGAGCTCGTGATTTTGCAGGAGGAGCTCGGGTACGCGCTTGCGCCGACGCCGTTCTTCTCCAACGCGGCCGCCGGGTTCCTGATCCAGCAGGCGGGCAGCGACGAGCAGAAGGAGCGCTGGCTGCCGGGGATCGCGTCAGGCGAGGCGCGCGGCACGGTGGGTGTTGTGTCGAACGGCGAGGCGGTGCTCGTGCCGGACGCGGACTCGGCCGCGGTGATCGTGCTCGTTGACGGAGAGAGCGCTTCGGCGGTGGAGGCGGGCAGCGCGGAGGTGGAGTCGCGCGACACGATCGACTCCACGCGCCGCTTCTCTCGTGTCTCCGCGAACGGCGGCGGCGAGCAGCTCGGCGGCGACGTTCAGGCCGGGCTAGACCGCGCGGAGATCGCGCTTGCCGCGGAGCTCGTGGGCATTTCGCAGTGGGCGCTCGAGACCGCTGTGGCCTACGCGAAGGAGCGCAAGCAGTTCGACCGCCCGATCGGCGCCTACCAGGCGGTGGCGCACCGCTGCGCGCAGATGATGCTCGAGACGGAAGGCGCGCGATCGGCCGTGTACTACGCGGGCTGGACCGCCGACAACGAGCCGGACACCACGCCGCTCGCCGCGTCGATGGCGAAGGCCTACGCCGCGGACGCCGGCTGGCGTGTGACGGCTTCTTCGCTACAGGTGCACGGCGGCATCGGCTTCACCTGGGAGCACGACCTCCACTTCTTCCTCAAGCGTGCCCGCACGGATGGGCACCTGCTCGGCAGCGCGCGCTCGCACCGCGATCGCGTGGCGGAGCTCGCGGGCCTGTCCCGAGCTGCCGCCACCGCGTGAAGCGGCACAAGGCGCTCGAACAGCTCTCACGCGACCACCATCAGGCGCTCTTTCAGGCGATGCGGCTCAAGCGCGCCGAGGAGGCCGACGCCGGCAGCGTGCTGGGCGACTTCCTCGACTTCTGGTTCGGGGTCGGGTACCTGCACTTCCGGGCAGAGGAGGAGGTGCTCCTGCCTGCGTACTCCGCGTATGGCGACGGCTCGCGGGAGGAAGTCATTCGCGTGCTGCTCGACCACATGCACATCCGGCGCGAGGCGTACGAGCTGGGCGAGTTGAAGAAGGACCCTGCGCCCGAGCGGCTGCACGCGCTTGGGGAGAAGCTCGATGCGCACGTGCGGCACGAGGAGCGCGTGCTCTTCCCGTTGATCGAGGAGGCGCTGCCGGACGATGAGCTGGTGCGCGTGGCGCGCGGCGTGGACGAGGTGGAGAAGGCGGGGTAGCACCGCGTCGGTGTGAGTCGGGGCCGTCTACTTGTTGCCGCCGTTGTCGGGTCCGTGGCCCTCTTACTCGTATTGGCGGTCACGGAGGCGCGGAGTTCAGCGTCCAAGTGGGCGGTAACCGTCCTCTTCTTCGGCGTCGCGGCGCTGATCGGCTGGATCCGGTTTGGCCCCTGAGCCAGGGCCGAACGTTCCGTCCGCGTACTGACGAAACGAGCCACGCTGGGCATGTGATCGATCCTGGCTGGGTACGGCCTTAGCGCAGCTCTTTTCGCGCAATCAAGCTGAGAAAGGACGCGAATGTTCTTCGGCTTCGTCATCACCGGCGCGCCGGCGGTGATCATCATCCTGTTCATCCTGCTGCTGCTCGTGCTGGGAATCGTGAGCCTGTTCCGGATGACCGCCCGAGGCGCGAAGCGGCTGACAAGTGGCGGAGACGCCGATGCGGAATGACGACACGCAACTAACGCCCCGCAGAAGGGGCTTTGCGCGCGCTGTGTTCAAGATCTGCGCGATCGTTTCCCTCGTTCTCCTCGTCGTCGGAATCGTGATGATCGCGACCGGTGCCGTGGCGCAGGGCGCGTACCTCGCGGCGCTCAGCGCATTCGGCTTGTGGAGCGGCTGGATGTATCTGCCGCGTAACCTCTGGCCCGACGTGCGCGCGATCTAGCGCTGGATGCTCGGCAGCTCGCGCTCGCCCGGCTCGCCCGGGTGGCCGCGGTGCTCGCCCTCGAAGGCGATTCGCTCCAACCGCGCTATCTCGCGCTCGCCCGCGAGCCGGACCTGATTGTCCGCCGGGAGGCCTGCGATCAGGTGGCGGATGCGGTTGCGGATCTGCAGTGAGAAATGGGGCGTTGAGGGACCCATCAGCGCCTTCAGGTCCTCCATCGTGGGCTTGCGCCCCGGCTTCTCGTACTCGCTCATCGGCCAGGAAACCTACCGAACAGCGCTACGGGCTCCGTGTCTGCACGGGGACGAGCTCGGTGATCGTGTCAAGCCGGCCCTGCGCGCCGACGGACAGCGTCTTGTGGTCGCCCAGGATCCAGACGTGGTTGAACACACCCGCGTTCGGGTTCGACTGGTAGCCGGGCTGGACGTCGAGGAAGTAGTTGTCGAGGGGAGTGGGGAGGGAGTCGCTGCGGTCGGTTAGCAGCAGCGGCGCGAACACGCCCGAGGTGGCGAGAGCGGCGGCGCCCGCGGCGTCCGCCGGGCGCGAGGTGTTCGCGAGCGTGAAGTTCTGGCCGGGCGTCGTGATCCCCCAGCCGAAGCCGTGGCTCTGGTACTTCGTGAACGCGATCGCGTTCTCCACGGGCGTCACCCCGTCGATCCGGTGCACGGTGCCGTACTTCGCCAGCGTCTTAACAGCGGCGGAGCCGATCACGCTCGGGGGCCCGAGCACGTAGATGTTCGGGTGGGCGTGCCGCTTCAGCGCCGAGCGCGTGAAGGCGGGCACCACATTCTGCTTCACGAACAGCACGCTGTCCCCAGAGCGCGCCGCCCACGCGGCAGCCGGCATCGCGAACGCCGCCTGCTCGCCGCTCGCCACCACCACGTCGCTCGCGGGCTTCGCGCGCGCAACGGAGAAGAAGCGGTCGATCCCCGCCGCAATCTCGTAGATGTCCGTGCCCGGCACCACGGCGGTCTTGTATCCGGCCACCTGCGCGCTGCCGTCGCCTATGCGGATGATCTGCGCGTTCTCGGCAAGTGGAGAGCCGGTGGGCTTGAGCCGCTTGAGCGTGTCGCGCGACACGGGTGGCAGCGAGCTGCCGTCGCTCAGCAGCACGGGGATGCCGAGCGGGTTCGCCATCAGCACGGAGGCGGCGATCGCGCCCTGCCAGTTGTTCTTGTCGACGATCGCGACGGCGTGTGGCCTGTTCGCCGACGAGGTGGCGGGGAACACGGCGCTCACGGCGCCCGCAACGTCGGCAACCGGGTCGGCGCCGGCCACGCGCGGGGTGTTGCGCGTGGCGGTAACGGGGAAGCCGAGCTCCTGCGACGCGGAGGTGTCGCTCGACTGCGCGCTCACCTGCGGCGGCGTGCCGTTCCCGCGCGCGTTCGCGTGCTTCTCGTTCAGGTTCTTGCAGCCGGACACCGCGACGAGCGCGACGAGCAGCAGCACGGCAAGAGGACGGGGCACTGGTTCTGACGATATCGACGCGCGTGGCGGCAAGCTGAAGCGGGTATCCTGCGATTGGTTGACTGGTCAGTCAACTACGCCACGCGCGTCGCCCGACGCGCCACACGACTTGAAACTGGAGGCGCCGGAGTGGATTTCCGCCTGACCGACGAACAGCTTGACTTTCAGGCTCACTGCCACAAGTTCGCCGAGGAGGTCATCCGGCCCGTGGCCCCCAAGTACGACCGCGAGCAGAGCGTGCCGTGGGACGTGATCAAGGAGGCCCGCAAGTGGAAGCTCCACGGGATGGAGTACCTCGAGCGCATGGCGAACGACCCGGGCGGCCTCAACGGCGTGATCTATGCCGAGGAGCTCCACTGGGGGTGCGCCGGCATCGCGCTCGCCATCTCCGCCGGTTCGCTCGCGGCGGCGGGCATCGCCTCGTCGGGCACGCCTGAGCAGATCGGCAAGTGGCTGCCCGAGTGCTACGGCACGGGCGACGAGATCAAGCTCGGCGCCTACGCGGTCACCGAGGCGGGCGCCGGTTCCGACGTCAAGTCGCTGCGCACCACCGCCAAGCTCGACGGCGACGAGTGGGTGCTCAACGGCACCAAGGTCTTCATTTCGAACGGCGGCATCGCGGACGTGACCGTTGTGGTCGCCACCGTCGACCCCGAGCTCGGCCACCGCGGCCAGGCCACCTTCGTCGTGCCGAAGGGCACGCCCGGCCTCTCGCAGGGCAAGAAGGAGGACAAGATCGGGATCCGCGCCTCGCACACCGGCGAGGTCGTGCTCGACAACGTGCGCATCCCGGTCGAGTACCTGCTGGGCGGCATGGACAAGCTGAACGCGAAGCTCGAGCGCGCGCGCTCCGGCAAGTCGACCGGCCGCTCGTCCGGCGCACTCGCCACCTTCGAGATCACGCGCCCGCTCGTGGGCGCTTCGGCGCTGGGCATTGCCCGCGCGGCCTACGAGTACACGCTCGAGTACCTCGAGGGACGCGAGGAGGAAGGCCAGGAGCTGCTCGAGCAGCAGCGCATCCAGCAGGTGATCGCGGACCTCGCGACCGAGATCGATGCCGCGCGCATGCTCGTGTGGCGAGCCGCTTGGATGGGCCGCAACGGCGTGCCGATGACGGCAGGCCAGGGCTCGATGTCCAAGCTCAAGGCGGGCGACGTGGCGATGTGGGCCACCACCGCTTGCATGGATCTCGTCGGGCCC
>JAICJR010000166.1 GCA_025928345.1 Thermoleophilaceae bacterium
ATCACGAGCCCGTCGCGGCGCGAGGCCAGCAGCACGTACGCGCCCGAATGCTGCTCGGGATCGGCGTGCAGAGCGAGCGGGACGCATGCCTCCACCGCCGCGTCCGAGTTGCTCGGATGCGTGTGGGTGCGGATGCGCTGCCCGTTCTCGTCGAGGCCGAACGACGCCGGCATCCGGATGTCGGTCCGCGTGGCGCCCGGACCGACCCCGTTCACCCGCACGTGTGGCGCGAATTCGTGCGCGAGCTGGCGCATCACGCCCAGCGCGCCGTGCTTCGAGCCGATGTACATCACGCCGCCGCCGTCCGGATAGAACGACGAGTTCGACAAAGTGATGATGAAGTTGCCGCGCGTCTTCACGAGCTCGGCCACGGCCGCGCGGGCGCCCATGATCACGGCCATGATGTTGAGGTCGTAGATCTCGCGGTAGGTCTTCTCCACATCTTCGGGCGCGATGTCGATCAGCTCGCGGAACGCGTCGCCGAGGCCGGCATTCGCCACGAAGGTGTCGAGCTTTCCGAACGCGCTCACCGTCGCCGCGACGGCGCGCTGGTTGTCCTCCATCTTCGTCACGTCGCCGAGGATTCCGATGGCGTTGTCCCCGTGCTGGGCGATCACGTCGTCGAGCCGCTCCTGCACGATGTCGACCACCGCCACGCGAGCGCCTTCCTCTACGTAGCGGTCCACCACGCCGCGCCCGATGCCCGAGCCGCCGCCGGTGACGATCGCTACCTGTCCGTCAAGTTGTCCCATCATTTCTCCAGTCAGCTCGTGGCGTCGCGGTACCAGTCCGCGATCTCGTTCGCCGTGGTAAGCCACACGCCGTCGTGCCCCGCGATCTCTGCGAGCGCCGCCGAGAACTCGCGCGCGCGGAACGGCTGCCCGACGAGGAACGGGTGGATGCCCACGCCCATCACGCGGCCGCCCTCCTCGTGGAGCTGCTCGAGCTGGCCCACCAGCATCTCGCGGAACTCGCGCGCGGTGAGGTTGTGGATCACGAACGCGGGGATGTCGTTCACCTCGCCGCTGTACGGGACCGAGACGAGCCGCCCGCTCTTCACGTTGAAGTCGTAAGGCACGTCGTCGTTCGCCCAGTCGAGGGAGTAGGTGAAGCCGAGCTCCGCGAGCACATCGTTCGTGTTCATCGTGGCGGTGAGCGCCGGGCCGATCCAGCCCTTGGGCCGCTGGCCGGTGGACTGCTCGATCGTGTTCGCCACCTCTTCGATGTACGCCCGCTCCTCGTCCCGCTCGAAGCCGGCCTGCCAGGTGGAGTTGTTGCGGCCGTGCGCGACCCATGACCAGCCGCGCTTGTTGCCCTCCTCGACGATCTGCGGGTACAGCTCGCACACCTCCGAGTTGAGCACTCCCGTGCCGGGCACGCCGTGCTTCTCGAGGATCTCCATCAGGCGGAACACGCCCACGCGCGCGCCGTAGTCGCGCCAGCCGTAGTTGAGCGGGTCCGGCACGAGCTGCGCCGTGAACTGCGCGAGGCTGAGCGCCGGCTGGCCGAACGTGTAGTGCTCCACGTTCACGGCGAAGTAGACGGCCACGCGCGCGCCGTTCGGCAGCTCCAGCTGCGGGTGCTCGACGCTCGGCCTGTAATCGAACAGCGGGTTTTCCATGGGCCAGTTCTCCTCTAGTTCGTGTAGCGGGCGAACGCCGCGGCCGGGTCCTTGAGCCGCGTGTGCACGACCTTCTCCTCCGTGTAGCTGATCAGCTCGCCGGTGGACTCCTCGCGCCCCGTCCCGCTGTTCTTCGTGCCGCCGAACGGCGTGCCGAAGTAATGGCGGGTGGAGTCGTTCACCCACACGTAGCCGGCGTCCAGGCGCTCGGCGGTCTTGTGCGCGAGGTGCACATCGTTCGTCCAGACGGCCGCCGTAAGCCCGAGGTCCACGGAGTTGGCGGTGTCGATCATCTGGTCGTAGTCGTCCCAGGGCAGGACACTCATCACCGGGCCGAAGATCTCCTCGCGCGCGATGCGCATGCCCGGTGCGACGTCGGCGAACACGGCCGGCGTCATGAAGTAGCCGCCGGATGGCGCGCCCTCCGGGCGATCTCCGCCGGTGACGAGCTTGGCGCCCTCGCCAACCCCCGCCTCGAGGTAGCCGCTCACGCGCTCGTGGTGCTGCGCGCTCACCAGCGGGCCCATGTCGGTCTCGTCCGCGTAGGCGATGCCCACCTGGTACTCGCGCAGCTTCTCCGCCGAGCGCTGGACGAACTCGTCGTACAGCTTGCGGTGCACGAGCACGCGCGAGTTCGATCCGCACGACTGCCCCTGGCAGACGTTGAAGTTCATGCCGAAGATCGCGCCCTCCACGGACTCCTCGAGGTCGGCGTCCGGGAACACGACCATCGCGTTCTTGCCGCCCAGCTCGAGCGAGATGTTCTTCACGTGTCCGGACTCGGCGGCGCTTTTTTGGATCGCCAGCCCGGTGGGGACCGAGCCGGTGAAGGCAATCCGTTTGACGGTCGGATGTGTGACGAGAGCCGCGCCCGCCTCGGCGCCACCCGTGACCACGTTCACCACGCCGGGCGGGAACGCCTCGGCGAAGATCTCGGCCAGGCCGAGCGTGGACAGCGACGTCTGCGGTGCCGGCTTGATCACGATCGAGTTGCCGGCGATCAGCGCGGGCAGCGGGCGCGTGGCGGCGAACATCACCGGGTGGTTGAACGCCGTGATGCGGCCCACCACGCCGTAGGGCCTGTGGCTCGTGTAATGGAGGTTGCCGGGGCTCGCCGGGATCACCTCGCCGCGCAGGTTGCGCGCCATCGCGGGCCAGCCCTCGATGTAGGGCATGCAGATGTCGATGTCGACGCGCATGGCCTTCACGGGGTTGCCGGAGTCGATCGCGTCGAGCATCGCCATCTCCTCCCGGCGCCCCTGAAGCAGCTCGCCGAAGCGCGCGAAGCAGGCGCTGCGGCCATCCACGCCCATCGCCTCCCAGGCGGGCTGCGCCTTGCGGGCGGCCTCAACCGCGCTTTCCACATCCGCGCCCGAGCTCTCGGGAACCTCGCTCACGGCGCTGCCGGTGGACGGGTCCACCACCTCGCTCGTGGCGCCGTTGCCGGCCGCGACGAACTCGCCGCCTACGAGGTTGCGGAACTCGCGCCCGCCGACGTAGCGACTGACGGGATCCGCGGTGATCGTGTCGGTCATCTGCGTTCTCCTCTCATCTCAAAAGCCGGGGGTGAGGACGTCGACGAGCGCCGGTCGTCCGGAGCGGGCCACATTGACCGCCTCCTCGAGCGCTTTTACGAGGCTCTCCGGATCGGCCGCCGGGCCGCTGGCCCAGACGCCGAAGGACTGCGCCAGCTGCGGGAGGCCAACGGCGGGCTCGCCGAGCCCGGCGCCGTCGTAGCGCTTGTCGGCGGAGCGCCCGCGGGCCGTGGCGATCTTCCGGGCGTGCTCCACGGTGTTGCCGTACTGGCGGTTGTTGTGGACCACGAACAGCGTGGGCAGCGAGAGCTGCGCCGCGGTCCACAGGCCCGACGGCAGGTAGAGAAGATCGCCGTCCGCCTGCACGCTCACGCTGATCGTGTCGCGCCCGTTCGCAAGCGCGGCGCCGATCGTCGCGCCCACCCCGTAGCCGAGGCCGCCGCCGGCATGCCAGCCGAGGTACTGCCGGGGCTCGGTCAGGCTCCAGAGCCGATGCTCGATGCGCTCGTTGGTGCCGTTGGCGAGCACGAAGCGCTCACCCTCGAGCACGCGGCCGAGCTCGTACACCAGCCGCTCGAGCGGAACGCAGCCATCAGCCTCAGCACCGGCCGCAGCGCTGCGCCACTGCTCGCGACTCTCGGCAATCCGACCCACGACCTCCGACCTCCGACCTCCGACCTCCAACCTGTTCACGAGCCCCGCCACCACCGACTCCGCACTGGCCGTCACATGCATGGCCGCAGGCTGCAATGGGCTGTAGTCGTGCGCCCAACCTCGCAAGCGCAAATGTCCCAAGGACACGTTCAGCAGCTTGCAAGCCGGAGAGACCCCGAGCGGCCCGCGCAGCTCATCCACGTCCAGGGCGAGCACAACGTCCGCCTCCTCCAGCACACCCTTCACCCCGCTCGCGTTGAGCGGGTGTGCGGTGGGAAGCGCGAAGCGCAGACCCTTGTCGATCACGGGCGCACCGAGCGCGTCGGCGAGCGCGTCCACGCCGGTGGCGTAGCCCGCGATGATCGCCGGCCGCTCAGCCCCCCGCAATGCCGCGGCCAGCTCATCGAGATCGTGCGGCGTCGCCGCGGGCGGCGCCGGCATCGCATAGCCGCTCAGCGGCTCCGCCACGTAGTCCTCCGGCAGCGGATCCTCCTGGAGATCCACGTCGTAGCAGAGGTAGACCGGCCCGGCCGGCTCCGCACAGGTTGTCGTGTACGCGCGCGCGAACGACTCAGGCACCGACGCCATGTCGTGCGGCTCGTCGTCCCACTTCACGTAGTTGCGAACCTGCTCCGCCTGGACCGTGGCGGTGTGGATCCAGTCGATCCACGGCCGCCGCCGCGCCTTTGACTTCGGCCCCGTGCCGCCGATCAGCAGCATCGGCACGCGGTCGCACCACGCGTTGTAGATCGCCATGCTCGCGTTCTGCAGGCCCACCACGTCGTGGAGCAGCACGGCCATGGGCTTGCCGGCCGCCTTGGCGTAACCCTGAGCCGCGGCCACGCTCACCGCCTCGTGCATGCAGAGCGCGACCTGCGGGGCGCCCTCGGTGTGGACGAGCGAGTCGTGGATGCCGCGGAAGCTCGCCCCGGGGTTGAAGGCCACGTGCTCGATCTCCGCCTCGATCATCAGGTCGACGATCGCGTCCGACCCGTAGCGCGTGGCGGAGGCGGTCATGCCACGGGCGCGCCGACGGCGTCGAGCTGCTCCACCAGCACCTCGAGGATCTCGTCGCTGTTTTCCTCGGACATCAGGAAGTGAGCGTTGCCTTCGATGCCGCGTTCCGGCAGCCAGATGAGCTCGGCGTCGGCGCCCCAGCCGCGCAGGAGCCCGATCGTGCGGTCCTCGATGTCGCGCGTGTGGGCGGGGTCCTCGCCGCCGGCAATCAGGCGAATCCGCTTGCCCTCGAAGCCAGCGGGCTGGTCCACGATCGGCATGCCCTCCAGCACCCCCAGGCGCTGGAGCAGCATCTTGGGCGGCAGCCCCACAAGGGCGGCGCGGAACTCGTCCACCTTGTCGCGCGGGAAGCGCGTGCTGGTGGCGATGCCCTGCTGGTAGATGTAGCCGTCGCCGTAGAGGTTCATCACGCGGCGATCGACGGTCATCTGCACGCCGGTGTCCGCGAACACGATCTCCGCCACGTCGCCATCGTCCGACACCACGTCGGACTTCGCCACCACGTTGGCCGGGTAGGCACCCGCAACCGACACCACGCCGGCCACGAGATCGGACTCGTGCTGGACGAGTTGCCACGTCACCGCTCCGCCCATCGAGTGGCAGATCACCACCACGGGCCGCCCGATCACGTCGCGCAGGAGGCGCCGGTAGCCGTCCACCACGTCGCCGTACTCGATGTCGAGCCCGTTGCGGTTGCCCGAGCGACCGGTGCCGGGCCAGTCGGTGAGCCAGCACTCGTAGCCGCGCTCAGCGAGCTGGTCCGCCCATCCCACGCGTCCGTCCGCGGTGGCTCGCCAGCAGGCGCCGGTGGCGCCCCCGCCGTGGATGAACAGCAGCGGCGGTGCGCCGTGGGCGCTCGGCCCAAAGATCTCGTAGTAGGTGCCGCTCTCCTTCTCCCAGCCCACCCGCGCGCTCTCGCTCACGCCGCTCCTTTCGCCACCGGCGGGAAGTTGCCGGACGAGAGCGCGAACGCCTTGAGGCTCGTCAGCTCCCCGAGCTCCCGGCCCCGTCCCTCGACCTTGGCCGCCTC
Source organism: Thermoleophilaceae bacterium (assembly GCA_025928345.1). Taxonomy (GTDB): domain Bacteria; phylum Actinomycetota; class Thermoleophilia; order Solirubrobacterales; family Thermoleophilaceae; genus JAICJR01. The sequence goes on from JAICJR010000166.1 coordinate 5,858, forward strand.
GAGCATGCTGCCAGCGAGCGCGAGATCCTGCACGGCGGTGCCCACCGACTTGAACGCGAGCAGGTCGCGTCCTCCCTCGCGGCGCACGAGGCGGCTGCCGTCACCCTCGATGTCGGCCATCGAGATGATCTCGTCGCCGGTGAGCGCTCCGCAGCCGAGCGCCTCGATCACGTCGCCGGACTCGAGCCGGATCTGGGTGGCGTCGTCCACCAGCAGGGCGCCCGCACGGCCGAACGCGTCGCGGTCGAGCTCCCGGAGATCCGGACGCGTGGAGCCGATCGAGAGAACCACGGCCCCCGGGGGGAACGCGCTTCCGTCGACCACCGGCGCCGTCGCCTTCGTGGCGAGCACGGACACCTCCGCTTCACACACCGCGTCCTCCGGACGGTCGACCGCAACCACGCTCACCCCGAGCTCCTCGGACATGCGCGCGGCGAACGCCTCGCGCCGCTCTCGCGTCGGGCTGTAGACAGTCACGCGCTGGATCGGCCACACGCCCGCGAGCAGCCGCAGATGGCTCTCGGCCTCGAAGCCGCTGCCGAGGACCCCCAGGCGGGACGTGCCGCCTGGCGCGAGCATCTGCCCGGCCAGCGCGGTGGTGGCCGCTGTGCGCAGCCGCGTGATCTCGTCGGCGTCGAGCAGCGCGACGAGCTCGCCCGTGGGCTGGCTGTAGAGCAGGAGCAGGTAGCGGTTGCCCAGACCCTTGACGAGCGTCATCACCTTCACGCCCATCACCTCGCCCATCGAGGCGGGCATAACCCGCAGGAAGCCGGTGGGTAGATCGACGTCGAGCCGCGGCGGCATCACCACGGTGCCCTCGCGCTCGGCCCGGACCGCGGCGCGCGCCGCCTCCATGAGAACGTCCTGCGACGCGAGGGCGCGCACGTCCTCCGAGCCGAGGAACAGGCTCATGCGTGGATGCGTCCCGCGTAGAAGTCCGCGTCGTCCTTTGGCAGGTCGAATCCCGAGGCGGCGAGCCCCGCCCGGAGTGCCTTCATCTGTCCTGGCTGGAGGCGCATGTGCGGCATCCGCAGAAGGCCGCCGTTCATGCCCTGGAGCCAGCCGAGGTACTTCCAGCCGACGCGGTGGATGAAGTGAGCGCCGGCGAAGCTGGCGTGGAACTGCCCCTTGGCCTCCCGGCCAGGGTGGTAGCTCCAGAAGATCTCCATCGCGTCTTCGAACTGGTCCTCAGAGAGGGCCGCAAGCACGCGGGGCACGCGATCCCCGAATGACTCATAGCCGCTCGTGCCGAACCAGCGCACGCCGTAGTTCTCGACGATGCTCGGCATGTGCATCTCCATCGGGTTCATCACGATCACGTGCTCGGAGCAGCGCTTGTGGGCCTCGGCGAACGCTGAGTGCAGAGCCGAGCCGCCGCCCTCGTACTTGAGCGCGGCCGCGGTCTCGAACTTGGCCATCTCCTCGAG
>JAICJR010000102.1 GCA_025928345.1 Thermoleophilaceae bacterium
CCCGGCATGTCGGGGCGCGCGGCGCACGACATCAACGTGATCGGCTCGCTCCAGCTGCTCGCCGCCTGTGAGAAGGCGCCCACACTGCGCGCGATCGTGGTGCGCGGCTCCGCCGGCGTGTACGGCGCCGAGCCTGCCGCGCCTCAGTTCTTCACCGAGGAGATGGCCCGGCTGTATCCGCTGCGCACGCGCTTCCAGCGCGACGTGGCGGAGATCGAGAACTACTTCGACACGTTCTCGCGCCGTCACTCGCAGGTGGTTTGCACGATGCTGCGCTACCAGCCGTCGGTCGGCCCGTCGCTCGACTCGCAGATCACCCGCTACCTGTCGCAGCCGCTCGTGCCGACCTATCTGGGCTTCGACCCGCGGCTCCAGTTCCTGCATGAGATCGATGCGATCGACTCGCTCGTTGCAGCGATCAAGAACCCCGTGCGCGGACCCGTGAACGTCGCGGCGCCCGGGACGATCGGGCTCACGCGGATGGTGCGCATGGCCGGCCGCCCGACCTTGCCGCTCGTGCCGCCGCTCTTCCCCGGCGTGACCGACGCGGGCCGCCGGTTCGGCATGCATCCGCTCTCGCCCGACCTCAGGCGGCTGCTCAGGTATGGGCGGGCCATCGACATCACGCGGCTTGTTGAAGAGGTGGGCTACACGCCGCGTTACACGACCGTGCAGGCAGTGGAGGACTACGTGCGCACCCAACGCGGGCGGCGGCTCGTGCCGGTGCTGCGGGAGGCGGTGGCCCGATGAGCACGCACGTGCGGAGCGAGCCGGGCGCCGGGCGGGCCGCGGGTACCCAGGGCGGTCCGCCGCGCGACCCGCGCGATCCGCGAGCCGTCCGCACGGGCGCCTTTCCCGGCGCCTTCCCGATCGGTCCCGCGATCTCATTTCTGCGCCGCCTGCGGGCCGGCCTCGACGCGGGCAGCGAGCTCCCGGCGGCGCTGGCCGAGGCGGGGACGGCGTTGCCGCGCGATCTGCGGACGGCGCTCGACCGCCTGCTGAGCCGCCTCGCCGGAGACTATGAGGAGGACGAGTGGGGCTTCGACGAGGAGTTCGCCGACGCCCTGCTGCCCTTCCTCGAGTTCCTCTACGACCGCTGGTGGCGGGTGGAGACGATCGGCGCGCGCAACGTGCCCTCGCATGGTCGGGCGTTACTCGTTGCGAACCACGCGGGCACCCTGCCGTGGGACGCGACGATGATCTCGGTCGGGCTGCTGCGCGAGCATCCGCTGCCGCGCTACCCGCGCTTCCTCGTGCTCGACTGGGCGTTCCAGCTGCCCTACGTGTCGGTGGCGATGCGGAAGCTGGGCGGCGTGGTGGCCTCGCCGTACAACGCGCTGCGCCTGCTCGAGCAGGATGAGCTCGTGGCGGTGTTCCCGGAGGGCGCCAAGGGAGCGGGCAAGCCGTTCAAGGAGCGCTATCGCCTGCAGCGCTTCGGCCGCGGCGGCTTCGTGGAGCTGGCGTTGCGCACGGGCTCGCCGATCGTGCCGGTGGCGGTGGTGGGCAGCGAGGAGATCTACCCGAAGCTGGGGGAGGCGCCCTGGCTCGCGCGGCTAATCGGCGCGCCCTACTTCCCGCTCACGCCGACGTTCCCGCTACTCGGGCCGCTCGGCACGGTGCCGCTGCCGTCGAAGTGGCGGATCGAGTTCGGCGAACCGATCGAGACTGCACGCTTCGGGCCTGAGGCGGCGGAGGATCGAACGTTCGTGTTCGAGCTGTCCGAGCAGGTGCGCGAGGCGATTCAGAACAAGGTGTACGAGAACCTGGTGGCGCGCGGCTCGGCGTTCTTGTAGCTGCACCGACCAACGCGCCCTATTGGCGTTGCACCCACTTCCGGATACGGTTCGCAGCGGTGAGTGAGTTCAAGTCCCCGCAGGAGTTTCGCGAGGTCGTCGATCGCGTGTTCACGATCATGAGCCGGGACCCCGAGATGGGGCCGAAGCTCCGTGATGCCGAGACGCCTCAGCGATTCGAGTTCCCCGACGTCGACATGGTGGTGAACATCACCTACGCGGACGGCGGCGGCGAGGACTGCCTGCGCTGGGAGTGGTCGGACGACGTCGACTGGGAGCCCGAGGTGGGCATGGTCATGGACTCCGACATCGCCAACCGCTACTTCCAGGGCAAGGAGAACGTGGCGATGGCGATCGCGCGCCGGCGCATCAAGACGTCCGGCAACGTGAAGAAGGCGCTCGCCCTGATCCCGATCACGAAGCCCGTGTTCGCGCGCTACCGCGCGATGCTCGAGGAGGAGTACCCGCACCTGGTCGAGTAGCGGGCGCGGCATGAAATCGAGCCTCGAGATCGCGCAGGAAGCCGAGCTCAAACCGATCGAGACGATCGCGGAGCGCACCGGCCTCTTGCCCGAGGAGTTCGAGCCCTATGGGCGGCACAAGGCCAAGGTCTCGCTGGACGTGCTCGAGCGGCTGAAGGACGCGCCGGACGGCAAGCTCATCTGCGTCTCGGGTGTGACCCCCACGCGCGCGGGTGAGGGGAAGACGACCACCGCCGTGTCGCTAACGCAGGGCCTCGGCGCGATCGGCAAGGACCCGCTGCTGTGCCTGCGCGAGCCGTCGCTCGGACCGGTGTTCGGCATCAAGGGCGGCGCCGCCGGCGGCGGCCTCGCCCAGGTGGTGCCGATGGAGGACCTCAACCTCCACTTCACCGGCGACATTCACGCGGTCGGTGCCGCGAACAACCTGCTGGCCGCTCTGCTCGACGCTTCGATCCTGCACGGCAATCCGCATTCGATCGACGCGCTGCGGATCGGCTGGCGCCGCGCGATCGACATGAACGACCGCGCACTGCGCGACGTCGCCATCGGCCTCGGCGGTCGCGCGAATGGTTACCCGCGCGAGACGGGCTTCGACATCACCGCCGCCTCCGAGGTGATGGCGATCCTCGCCGTCTCACGCGACCTGAGGGACCTCCGCGCGCGCCTCGGCGCGATCACCGTCGCGCACTCATACAAGGGCGGCACGCCTGTCACGGCCGAGGACCTCGGCGCCGCCGGCGCGATGACGGTGCTCCTCAAGGACGCGCTCAAGCCCAACCTCATCCAGACGCTCGAGGGGCAGCCGTGCCTCATGCACTGCGGCCCGTTCGCCAACATCGCGCACGGCAACTCGTCCCTCGTGGCGGACCTGATCGGCCTCAAGCTGGGCGACTACGTCGTCACCGAGTCCGGCTTCGGCTCGGACATGGGGATGGAGAAGCTCTTCAACATCGTCTGCCGCAAGGCGGGCATCCGCCCGAGCGCGGTGGTGCTCGTGGCGACCGTGCGCGCGCTCAAGCACCACGGCGGTCTCGAGCCCGATCAGCAGGCCGAGCGCGCCCGCGGGCTCGCCGCCATCGCCATCGGCGCCGCCAACCTGCACCGCCACCTTCAGATCGTCACGAGCTTCGGCCTGCCGTGCGTCGTCGCCGTCAACCGCCGCCCGGAGGACACCGACGAGGAGGTGGAGCTGGTTCGCGCGCTCGCCGTCGAGGGCGGTGCCGTGGCGGCCGAGGTCAACGACGGCTTCGCCAACGGAGGCGAGGGTGCTGCCGCCTTCGCGGAAGCAGTTGCCGCCGCGTGCGATCACGAGCCCGACTTCAAGCTCACCTACGAGGACGACGATCCGATCGAGGTGAAGATCAAGAAGATCGCCACCGAGGTCTACGGCGCCCGCGACGTCGTCTTCTACATGGACGCGGAGCGCAAGATCCAGCAGTTCAAGAACGAGGGGCTCGACAAGCTCCCGATCTGCATGGCGAAGACCCACCTCTCGATCTCGGCCGACGCGTCACTTCTCGGCGCGCCGCAGGACTTCACCCTCCCGGTGCGAGACATCCGCGCCTACACGGGCGCCGGCTGGCTTGTGCCACTTGCCGGCGACATCCAGCAGATGCCGGGCCTGGGCAGAACGCCCGCGGCGCTCAACGTCGATATCGACGAGAGTGGCCGGACCGTCGGGCTGTTCTGAGGCGGCTCACCCTAGTCGGGTGAGGTAACGCACCACTCGCGGCGCGACCATTGCCTGCGTGGCGAGCGTCAGGTCCATGCCTCCTACAGCGCCGGCAGCCGCGGATTGGGTTGGGTCGCCGCGTCGATTCCTCCTGCCCTTGGCGCTTGCGCAGTTCATCTGCAGCTTCGCCGGGTCCAACATGAACGTGATGATCAACGACATCAGCAAGGACCTGAACACCACGGTGAAGGGCGTCCAAACCGCGATCACCCTCTTCCTGCTGATCATGGCGATCCTGATGATTCCTGCCAGCAAGCTCACGGAAAAGTGGGGCCGCAAGTTCTGCCTTCGGGTCGGGCTCCTGCTTTACGGGGTCGGTGCTGTGCTGAGCGCGGTTTCGCCAGGGCTTGGGGTGCTGATTCTCGGAAACTCTGTGTTCGAGGGCGTGGGCACCGCACTCCTGATTCCGCCGGTCTACATCCTCACGACCCTCGCGTTCACCGACCTCACGTCGCGCGCGAAGGCCTTCGGGGCGATCAGCGCGCTCGGCGGCATTGGCGCCGCCACCGGGCCGTTGATCGGCGGACTCATCACCAGCGCGATCAGCTGGCGAGCAGCATTCGTCTTCCAGGCCGCTGTGATCGTCGCGATCATCGTGCTGAGCCGTGGGATCAAGGATCCGCTCAAGCCCGATCCATCCCGGCCTTTCGACCTGGCCGGTGCCTTGCTGTCGGGAGCCGGCCTGTTCTTCCTCGTGTTCGGCATCCAGCAGGCACAGAGCGACCTCACCGTGATGGGCGTGCTCATAGCGCTTGGCGTCGCGTTCCTAATCGCGTTCTTCGCATACACGCGGCGGCGGGAGCGGGCCGGCAAGGAGCCATTGTTTTCGCTCAGCCTGTTCCGCAATCGCGTGTCCGATCTCGGGTTGATCACGCAGAACATCCAGTGGCTCCTCGTGATGGGGATCACGTTCGTCGTGTCGGTCTATCTGCAGACCGTGCGGGACTTCAACGCGATCAAGACGGGCGTGATCTTCACGGCCCTCACTGCGGGAGTCCTCGTCTCGTCGCTCGGCGCGGCACGCTTCGCAAGGCGGCGCGAGCAGAGAACTCTGATCATCGCCGGCTTCGTCCTCACGGTCGCAGGCATCGGCCTGCTGCTGGCGCTCGTGAGGGAAGCGGGAAGCGTGTGGGCCTTCGTGCCCGGCCTGCTGGTCTGCGGCCTCGGGCTCGGCGTCATGCTCACGCCGTCCGTGAACATCGTCCAGTCTGCGTTTTCCGAGAAGCAGCAGGGGGAGATCTCCGGGCTGTCCCGCAGCATCTCGAACCTGGGCTCGTCGCTCGGCACGGCGATCGCCGGCACGATCCTGATCTCGGACGTCGCGTCCGGGAACCGGTCCTATGTCCTCGCCATGGTTGCGCTCGCGGGGTTCGCGCTCGTCGGACTGGCGGCCGCGGTTGGGCTGCCGCACGCCCGGCCGGGGCAGGCGCAACCGGGACGGGCAGAGGTCAGCCCCGTCGCCGGCCACTGAACCGCACGCCGACCTGCGGCAACTCGCCGCTCGCGATCAGCGCCTCCTCCGACTCGCGCAGGTCGAGGTCGAGGTGCCAGCGGTGGAGGTACGAGCCGCGCGCCGGTGGGCTGAGCTCGAACGACTCTTCCAGCAGGGCATAGATCCGGTTGATGGGATGGATGTGCCCGCGCATCTCGTCGATGAGCTCCGTCGGATCGTCCGGGGCGTGTTCCCCCAGCTCCTTCCGGCGCTCGATCCACCAGCCGACGGCGCGCTCGTCGAGAGCCCAGACGTCCAACTCGTCGACGGCCAGCACGCCGCCCGGCCGGACGACCCGCGCAAGGTTCGCGAGCGAGGTGTCGAGCGGCTCCACGTGATGCAGCGACACCACCGCCACGGCGGCATCGAAGCTGCCGGCTGGCTCGTCGACGTCGTTCAACGCGATCGCCGCGACCCGCCCCTCGCCTGCCGGGTCGATCGCGAGCACGTCGTAACCGGCATCGCCGAGTGCTGCCGCCAGCGCGCCCTCGCCGGCGCCAACCTCGAGCACCCGCGCCGGCGGCGAGGGCAGCGCCCCCAGGACGAACCGCAGGACGTCGTCCGACAGCAACTAGAAGTGAACGCCCCGCAGCAGGTACGCCATCGCGACGGCCTCCGTCGACATCTCCTGCTCCTTCTGCCCGTCGCCCTCGGCGGCGCCGTCCTTGTCCTTCCTCGCCGCCTTTGAGTCCGGGAAGATCTTGTAGGCCGCGTTCATGATCTGGTCCACGGACTTCGGCGAGATCGAGTAGAGGATCTGGCCGAAGGTGCCGAGGCGCGTGGCCACGCGCTTGGGTTTGTCGAGGATGGCATCGGTGATGAGGCCCGCTGCCTCCTCGGGCGAGAGCGTGGGGAACGCGTCGTATATAGACGTGGGCGCGATCATCGGCGTGCGCACGAGCGGCATGTACACCGTCGTCACGCTCACGCCGTCGCCCACCACCTCGGGCGCCATGCAGCGCGAGAACGCGTCGAGGGCCGCCTTCGACGCGACGTAAGCCGAGAAGCGCGGCGTGTTCGTCTGCACGCCGATGCTCGACACGTTGATGATGTGCCCCGACTTCTGCTCGCGCATGTGCGGGATCAGCTTGAGGATCAGCTTCACGGCGCCGAAGTAGTTGAGCTGCATCGTGCGCTCGTAGTCGTGGAAGCGCTCGTACGACGCCTCCACGCTGCGGCGGATCGAACGGCCCGCGTTGTTCACGAGGATGTCGACTGCGCCGTGCTGCTCGACGATCTCGTCGGCCACCCGGTCGATGTCGTCCATGTCCGAGAGGTCGGCCGGGTGCACGTGCGCAGTGCCGCCGGCCTCCTCCACCTCGTTCTGCAGCTCCTCGAGCTTCTCACGCGTGCGCGCGACCAGAACGACGGTCCCGCCGGCCTCGCCGATCTTCTTAGCCACCTCGCGGCCGATGCCGCTCGAGGCGCCGGTGACCACGATCACCTTGTCCTTCACCACGCTCGAAAGGCTGCGCTCGCGGAAGAGGTCGGGATCGAGGTTGCGCTCCCAGTAGTCCCAGATCTTTGTCGCGTAGCTCGACAGCGGAGGCACGGCGATGCCGGTCCCGGTGAGCGCGCGCTGCGTGTCGCGCGCGTCGAAGTCGGCGTCGAACTCGCGGTTCTCGAGCGCCGCCGGCGGGATCTCGAGGTCGTGCAGGATCTGGTTGCGCACGCCCTTCACCGTGGGGATCTGCATCAGTCCCTTCGCCACCTGCGGAGGGACGATGTTCGTGAGGTTCGCGTCCATGCGCATCGCGAAGCGCGGCGCGTGCGCGGCCTTGGCGAACTCGTTCAGCGCCTGCCCGGCGGTGAGCGGCTTGGGATCGACCAGGTGGAAGGTGTTGCCGTACAGGTCGCCGTCGTCCATGTGCGCGATGTGGTCCATCGCGCGCGCGACGAAGTCCACCGGCACGATGTTCAGGTTCTTGCCCTCAGGGCCGGCCAGCGGGAACCACTCGGGCAGCGCGTGTCGCAGCTTCTGGAGCAGCTTGAAGAGGTAGTAGGGGCCGTCGATCTTGTCCATCTCGCCGGTCTCGGAGTTGCCGATCACGATCCCCGGCCGGTAGATCCGCAGCGGCGCCTCCACCATCTCGCGCACGAGCTTCTCGGACTCGAACTTGGTCGCGTGGTAGGCGTGCGGCAGCTTCTGACCCTCGTCGAACATGTCCTCGCGGAACAGGCCCTTGAACTTGCCCGCCACGGCAATCGAGCTGGTGTGGTGGAAGCGGCCGACGTCGATCGAGTTGGCGAACTCGATCGTGTGGCGCGTGCCGTCCACGTTCGCACGGCGAAGCGTGTCCTCGTCGCTCTGGATGTCGTAGATCGCGGCGAGGTGGAAGAAGTGGTCGATCTTCTCGCCGAAGCCTTCGATCCCAAGCGCCTGCTTGCTCAGGTCGCCCGGCACGGGCACGAGCCGGTCGCCGGCACCGAGGCGCTCCGCGAGAGCGTCGAGCCGTCCCTTCGACCCCTCGCGCACGAGGGCGTAGACGCGCCCGTCGCGCTGCAAAAGCTGCTCCACGAGATTCCTGCCGATGAAGCCCGTGGCGCCGGTGACGAAGTAGTTCACGTCCTCTTCCTCTCGTTGGACGCGCTCACTGTACCCGGCCTTGGCCCGCCTGAGTCGAGCGTCCCTCGCACTTGGGATTCGTCAGCGCCTGTGGGGTATTGACCGCGCGGCAAGACGAGAGGAAACTCCCGTTTGAATTTGGCAGCAGGCCGGATAGTGGGAGGTACATGCTGCCCTCCGCGAGGCGCTCGAATGCGTCGCCGGCCGACGTCGCGGGACGATCCTCCCGCGTGACGGCGGGACCACGTCACTGGTCCCGCCGTTGTTAGCTTGAGGGGCCCATGAGCGACGACGACCGGCTCACGCTTGCCGAGGTGGCAGATCAGGCGGGCGTTACTCCCGCCACCCTCAAGCGGTGGGCGCGAGCGGGCGTGATCCCGGACGCCGACGGCGACTCCGCCTGGACTCCCATCGCCGCGGCCCATGCGCGCATCGTCGCGCGGCTGCGCGCGCGCGGCCACAGCCTCGACGACATCCGCGAAGCAGCGCGGGACGGCCGCCTCGCCTACGGCTTCGTGGAGGACCTCTTTCCCTCGCCGGCGCGGCGACACTCGATGGACGAGGTGTCCGAGCAGACCGGCCTCGAGCCCGCGCTGATCGAGCGCATCTGGACCACGATCGGGCTGCCGCAGCGGGAGGCGCATGACTTCTCTGACGAGGACGTGCAGGCGCTCCACTACGTCGGTGCCGTGCTGGACGCGGGCTTCCCGCTCGTCGCCTTCCTTCAACTCACGCGCGTATATGGGCAGACGATCTCGCAGATCGCCGACGCCGAGACGCGTCTCTTCCACATCTACGTGCACGAGCCGCTGATGCGCGAGGGCGTGCCGGGCATCGAGATGGCGGAGGAGATGGAGCACCTCGCCCGCGATCTCCTACCGCTCGCCTCTCCGATCATGGACTTCATCCATCGCCGCTTCCTGCAGCACTTCGTCGAGCAGGACGTGGTGGGCCATATGGAGGTGGACCTCGCCGGCGAGGACTCGGAGCTCGGCCGGGTGCGCGTTGCGCTCGCGTTCTGCGACCTCGCGGGCTACACGCGCTTCACCGAGGAGGAGGGCGAGGAGGAGGCGCTGTCGTTCGTCGAGCGCTTCATCGAGTCGGTCACCGAGACGCTGCCGGACGACGCCCGGGTGGTGAAGACGATCGGCGACGAGGTGATGATCGTCGGGCAGGACGTGCCTGCGCTGGTGGACTGGGCGGTGGGCTTTCAGCGCCTGTTCGACGAGCGGCCGGCGCCGCGCATCGGCATCCACCAGGGACCGGTGATCTACCGCGACGGCGACTACTTCGGCCGCGACGTGAACCTCACCTCGCGCGTGGTGGCCCGCGCCCGCGGCAGCGAGGTGCTCGTAACGGACTCGGTCCGCGACGCCGTGGGCGAGACCGATCACCTGGGGTTCGAGGGGATCGGCACCGTCAAGCTCAAGGGCTTCGACGAGCCGCGCACCCTCTATCGCGCTTACCCGCGCGAGTAGCTTTGGGGCGTGTCGACGCGTGCTCTCGAGGCGGCCGCAGGTAGCGGCCTGATCATCGCGGGCGAGCCGCTGCTCGTGATGCTCTCCGGCGGTGCGGACTCGGTGTGCCTGCTCGACTGCGCGGTGTCTCTCGGTGCGCGGGTAGGCGCGTTGCACGTGAACTACGGGCTGCGCGGAGCCGACTCCGACTCAGACGAGCAGCACTGCCGTTCCCTGTGTGAGCAGCTCGGCGTGCCGCTCGCGGTCGAGCGGGTGCGGCTGCCGGACGTGGGCAACCTCCAGGCCGAAGCGCGCGACCGCCGCTACGCGCTGGCCGAGCGTCACGCAAGCGGCGATTACGCCAGCGCCCACACCGCGAGCGATCAGGCGGAGACGGTGCTCTACCGGCTGGCGGTTTCGCCCGGCCGGCGGGCGCTGCTCGGGATGGAGCCGCGACGCGGCCGCCTCGTCCGCCCGCTGCTCGACGCGAGCCGCGAGGACACTCGCGACCACTGCCGCGCGCGCGGCCTCACGTGGGTCGAGGACGTATCGAATACAGACACGCGCTTCGCGCGCGCGCGCGTGCGCGAAGAAGCTCTACCGGCGCTCAAGGAGCTGAACCCCGCCGCGGAGCGCTCGATCGTGGAGACGAGCAGGCTGCTCCGGGACGAGGCCGAGGTGCTGGACGCAGCCGTGGACGAAGTGCTGGCGCGGCTGGGAGACGTGGCCCCGGCGCTCGGTGAGCTGCGCTCAATGCCCGCCGGGCTCGCCCGGCTCGTGCTGCGACGGCTCGCGGAAACAGCGTCGGGCGGCGCATACTCGCTCTCGCGCGACCAGGCGGACGCCGTGCTACGGCTCGGCGAACGCGGCGGCACGGCTTCGCTCGATTTGGGCAAGGGACTCCGGGCGGTGGCCGAGTACGGCACGCTCCGCTTCACGCGCGACGCGGATGCGGCACCCCCGCCGCCGGCAAAGCTGCTCGTGCCCGGCCGCGCCCGCTTCGGCGATTGGGAGGTGTCGGCCGCCCTCGGTGAGAGCGGCGAGGCGCTGCTCGCGGCCGCGCAGGTCGGCGACCGCCTGACGGTACGCGCCTGGAACGAGGGCGACCGGATGCGCCCGGCCGGCCTCGGCGGCACGAAGACGCTGCAGGACCTCTTCACCGATCGCAAGGTCCCCCGAGCGCTGCGCCACTCACTGCCGATCGTGACGACCGAAGCTGGAGAGATCGTGTGGGTGGCGGGCGTGGCGGTGGGCGAGACCTTCAAGGCATCGCCACACGAGAAGGAGCTCGTGAGCCTCAGCGCCCGTCAGGTCCCATGAGATCCGTAAGCTCCCGCGCCCTATGAACGACCCTTTGATCGGAGAGATCCTCGTGCCGGCCGACGACCTCTCGGCGCGCGTGAAGGAGCTTGGGGAGCAGGTGTCGGCGGACTACGAGGGGCGCGATCTCCTGCTGGTCGGCGTGCTCAAGGGAGCGGTCTTCTTCCTCTCCGATCTCATGCGGCACATCAGCGCCCCCTGCGAGGTCGACTTCATGGCCGTCGCCTCCTACGGCTCCTCCACCGACTCATCGGGCGTCGTCCGCATCCTCAAGGACCTCGACATCCCGATCGAGGGGCGCGAAGTGCTGATCGTCGAGGACATCGTGGATTCGGGCCTCACGCTGTCGTACCTGTTGCGGACGCTCAACGCGCGCAACCCGAAGTCGCTCGAGGTGTGCGCCCTGCTCACCAAACCCGACCGCCGCAAGGTCGATCTGCCAATCCGCTACGTCGGCTTCGAGATCCCGAATCGGTTCGCGATCGGCTACGGACTTGACCACGCGGAGCGCTACAGGAACCTGCCGTATGTGGCCGTCCTGGCCGATCCCGGGTAGCCTCGAACTCGTACGTGCCGACAGCGAAGAGATCGGGCAACATGCACGTCTAGAGCGGCAGGAAGGCCAAATCACCCCTGCTACGCTTGCCCTCCGTCCCTAATGACGTGGGGCACCGTGCCGAGTAAACACCGGAGACCGTGAGTCGTTTCTTCAAAAGCGCCGCTTTTCCCATCCTTATCGTGGTGGTGCTGGCGTTTTTCGCCCAGAAGCTGATCAGCCCGGGCACGCACACTCACTCTCCGAACTACTCGGGCTTCCTCACTCAGATCGAGCAGGGCCAGGTCAAGTCGGTCACGATCAATACGAAGGACAACACGATCGACGTCACGCCGACCGAGAACGCCCAGCCCGACAACAAGAAGTACACAACCGCCTATCCGGACAACACCGAGCAGAACCTGATCAACCAGCTGCGGGCGCATCAG
>JAICJR010000162.1 GCA_025928345.1 Thermoleophilaceae bacterium
GCCCAGATCGCCGACCACCTGAGCCGCGTCCAGGTGGAAACGCTCGAGCGCAACTGCGAGGAGTTCGGCATCCCGGTCTACTCGATCGGCTCGTCGCGGCAGGGAATCGTGCACGTGATCGGCCCCGAGCTCGGCGTCACGCAGCCGGGTATGACCATCGTCTGCGGCGACTCTCACACCGCCACCCACGGCGCCTTCGGGGCGCTCGCGTTCGGCATCGGCACGAGCGAGGTCGAGCACGTGCTCGCCACGCAGACCCTTCGCCAGTCCAAGCCCAAGTCGATGCTGATCCGCTACGACGGCGAGCTCGGCTTCGGCGTCACTCCGAAGGACCTCATCCTCGGCACCATCGGCCAGATGGGCACGGCCGGCGGACAGGGCTACGTGATCGAGTACGCCGGCGCGCCGATCGAGGCGATGTCGATGGAGGGCCGGATGACGATCTGCAACATGACGATCGAGGGCGGCGGCCGAGCCGGCATGGTGGCGCCCGACGACACCACTTTCGAGTGGGTGATCGGCCGTGAGGCGGCGCCCGCCGAGGTCCCCGACCACTGGCGCGAGCTGCACACAGACGACGGCGCCGAGTTCGACAAGGTGGTGGAGGTGGACGCCTCCGCGCTCGCCCCGCAGGTCACATGGGGGACCACGCCCGGCATGGTCGTGTCCGTCACCGGCGCGGTGCCGGAGCCGAGGACCGAGACCGACGAGCGCGCGCTCAAGTACATGGACCTCGAGCCTGGCACCGGCATAGAGGAGATCCGCCTCGACCGCGTGTTCATCGGCTCCTGCACCAACTCGCGCATCGGGGATCTTCGCGCCGCCGCCGCGATGGTGAAGGGCCGCCACGTGCACTCGGAGGTGAACGCGATGGTGGTGCCAGGGTCGCAGCAGGTGAAGGCGCAGGCCGAGGCCGAGGGGCTCCACGAGGTGTTCCGCGAGGCCGGCTTCGACTGGCGAAGCGCCGGCTGCTCGATGTGCCTCGGAATGAACCCCGACATCCTTCAGCCGGGCGAGCGCTGCGCGAGCACCTCGAACAGGAATTTCGAGGGCAGGCAGGGAAGAGGTGGACGCACGCACCTGGTGAGCCCTGAAATGGCTGCAGCGGCTGCCATCGAAGGACGCTTTGTGGACATCCGCAACTGGGACCGCGAGGAGGTGGCTGCGTAGATGGACCCGATCAAGCAGGTGAGCGGCAAGGTGTCGGTCCTCGACCGGGCGGACGTGGACACCGACCAGATCATCCCCAAGCAGTTCCTCAAGCGCGTGGAGCGGACCGGCTTCGGCGAGTTCCTGTTCTACGACTGGCGCAACGAGCCCGGCTGGGACCTGCCCGCCAACCCGATCCTCGCGGCCGGCGCGAACTTCGGCTGCGGCTCCTCCCGTGAGCACGCGCCGTGGGCGCTCGAGGACTACGGCTTCAAGGCAGTCATAGCGCCGAGCTTCGCGGACATCTTCTACAACAACTGCACCAAGATCGGGCTGCTTCCGGTGGTGCTGCCTGAGGACGACGTCCGCGCCGTGATGGAGGCCGGCGAGGCCACGGTGGACCTCGAGAAGCAGGTTGTGGTGGTGGACGGCCGCGAGGTGGAGTTCCACATCGACGAGGACGCGCGCTACCGCCTCCTCAACGGGCTCGACGAGATCGGCATCACGCTGCAGAGCGAGGACGCGATCGACGACTACGAGCGCTCACGCGAGCGCGAAGGTCCGGTGACCACCTCGTTGTGAGCGGCGCGCGCGACTGGGACGCCGCGACCTATGACCGCGTCTCCACACCGCAGGTGCGCTGGGCGCAGGAGGTACTCGACCGCCTGCCGCTGAAGGGCGACGAGACGGTGCTCGACGCCGGCTGCGGCAGCGGCCGCGTGACCCAGCTGCTCGAGGAGCGCCTGCCGGACGGGAAGGTGATCGCGGTGGACGCGTCGCCGTCGATGGTGGAGAAGGCGCGCGAGACGCTCAGGCCAAACGCCGAGGTGTTCGTCAGCGACCTGGTGGACCTCGACCTCCACGAGGCTGCGGACGCCGTCTTCAGCAACGCGGTGTTCCACTGGATTCCGGATCACGACACGCTCTTCAAGCGCCTGTTCGAGGCGCTCAAGCCGGGCGGCCGCCTGGTGGTGCAGTGCGGCGGCGCGGGCAACATCGAGCGCTTCCACAACGTCGTTAAGGAGGTGGCGCAGGAGCCGCCGTTCGCCGAGCACATCGGCGGCTGGGAGGGGCCGTGGAACTACGCCGGCCCGGCCGAAACGGGCGCGCGCCTCTCCGCCGCCGGCTTCACGGACGCCCAGTGCTGGCTCCAGGAGTGGCCCGTGGAGCCGGACGAGCCGGAGGAGTTCATCCGCACGGTCTGCCTCGGCCATCACCTCGAGCGGCTTCCCGAGGGGCTCCGCCCGCTGTACGTCGAGCGCGTGTGGGAGCGGGTGCCCAAGCCGCTCACCCTCGACTACGTGAGACTGAACATCGACGCACGGAGACCTGAATGAGCGCACGCATCGTGACCCTGCCCGGCGACGGGATCGGCCCGGAGATCATGGCCGCCGCCGAGCAGCTGCTCGGCAAGGTCGGCGACTTCGAGCTGGACGAGCGCCTCGTCGGCGGCGCCTCGATCGACGAGCACGGCACCGCGCTCACGGACGAAGTGCTGGACGCCTGCAAGAGCGCGGACGCCGTTCTGCTCGCGGCCGTGGGCGGGCCGAAGTGGGACAGCACCGACCCCGGCAAGCCGCGCCCCGAGCAGGGCCTACTCGGCCTTCGGAAGGGCCTTGGCCTCTTCGCCAACCTGCGGCCCGTCCGCCCGAGCCCCGCGCTGCTCGACGCCAGCCCGCTGCGGCGCGACCGCATCGAGGGCACCGACCTTCTCGTGGTGCGCGAGCTCACGGGCGGCATCTACTTCGGCGACAAGGGCCGCGAGAACGGCTCGGCCTTCGACACCTGCGTGTACAGCGTCGCTGAAATAGAGCGGATCGCGGAGGTGGCCTTCAGGTTCGCGCGCACGAAGGTGACGAGCGTGGACAAGGCGAACATCCTCGAGACCTCGCGACTATGGCGCGAGGTGGTGAGCGGGATGGCGAAAGAGCACGACGTCTACTTCGAGCACCTGCTCGTGGACAACGCGGCGATGCAGCTCCTGTCAAGGCCGGTCGACTTCGACGTGATCCTCACCGAGAACATGTTCGGCGACATCCTGAGCGACGAGGCCGCGATGCTCACCGGCTCGATCGGGATGCTGCCGAGCGCCAGCGTCGGCTCGGACGGTCCTGGCCTGTTCGAGCCGGTGCACGGATCCGCGCCCGACATCGCCGGCACCGGCAAGGCAAACCCGCTCGCCATGTTCGGCTCCGTGGCGATGATGCTGCGCTACGGACTCGGTAGGGAGAGCGAAGCCGTCGGGATAGAATCGGCCATCGACAGAGCCCTCGAGGCGGGCCTCCGTACCCCGGACCTCGGCGGCGACGCCACCACGGAGGACGCCACGAAGGCGGTCCTCTCCTACCTCTAGCAAGGAGGGAGAACGTGAACACCGCGGACCTCATCTGGATGAACGGCGAGTTCGTCTCCTGGGAGGACGCGAAGGTACACGTACTCACTCACTCCCTCCACTACGGCACCGGCGTGTTCGAGGGCATCCGCGCGTACGAGACCGAGCGCGGCACCGCCATCTTCCGCCACAACGATCACCTCGACCGGCTGCGGCGCTCGGCTGCCATGTACTACATGGACGTCCCGTACCAGCAGGAGAAGCTGCGCGAGGTCACGCACGAGCTGATCACGCGCAACGGCTTCCGCAGCTGCTACATCCGCCCGCTCGTGTACCGCGGGCACGGGCCGATGGGGCTCTACCCGCTGGACAACCCGGTGGAGGTCGTGATCGCGGTGTGGGAGTGGGGCGCCTACCTCGGCGAGGAGGGCAAGCGCGAGGGCATCACCGCCAAGGTGTCCTCGTGGGAGCGTATCTCGCCGCGCTCGCTCTATCCGCATGCGAAGGCCACCGGCCAGTACCTCAACTCGGTGCTCGCGAAGATCGAGGCCGCCAAGGCCGGCTACCAGGAGGCGATCCTCCTCGACCACCTCGGGCACGTGTGCGAGGGCAGCGGGGAGAACATCTTCATGGTGCGCGAGGGCGTGATCTACACGCCGCCGCAGACGGCGAGCATCCTCGACGGGATCAACCGCAAGTCGGTGATCCAGATCGCCACCGACCTCGGCCACAAGCTCGTGGAGCGCGACATCGCCCGCGGCGAGCTGGTGAACGCCGACGAGGTGTTCATGACCGGCACGGCCGCCGAGCTCACGCCGGTGCGCGAGATCGACGACATCACGCTCGGGCCTCCCGGCCCGATCACGCGCGAGATCCAGGGCATCTTCGACGACGCCCTCACCGGCCGCGCGCCCCAGTACGCCGAATGGCTGGACCTCGTGCAGGTACCGTCCAAGGCGTGAGCGAGCAGGTTCTCCTCTACGACACCACCCTCCGCGATGGCATGCAGGGGGAGGGCATGTCCCTGTCCGTCGAGGAGAAGGTGCGCGTGGCGCATGCGCTCGACTCGCTGGGCGTGCAGCTGATCGAGGCCGGCTTCCCGAGCTCGAATCCGAAGGAGGAGGCGCTGTTCGCGCAGCTCGCGGGCGAGCGCTTCGAGCACGCGGAGCTCGCGGCCTTCGGCATGACCCGCCGGCGCGGCGTGCGGGCGGAGGAGGACGAGGCGCTGCGGCTGCTCGCGGACTCGTTCGCGCCCGTGTGCACGCTCGTGGGCAAGACCTGGGCGCTCCATCTGGAGAAGGTCACGAAGGTGGACGCGGGGGAGAACCTCGCGATGATCGAGGAGTCGATCGCGTTCCTGCGCACCCGTGGCAAGCGCGTGATCTACGACGCCGAGCACTTCTTCGACGGCTACCGCCAGGACCCCGAGTACGCGCTGCGCTGCCTGCGCGCGGCGGTGTCGGGCGGTGCCGAGAACGTCACGCTGTGCGACACCAACGGCTCGTCGCTTCCGGGCCAGATCGCGGAGGCCACCGAGCGCGTGGTGGCTGCTCTCGACGGGAGCGGCGTGAGCGTGGGCATCCACACGCACGACGACGCCGGCTGCGGTGTGGCGAACTCCGTCGTGGCGGTGGAGCGCGGTGCGCGGCTCGTGCAGGGCACGATGAACGGCTACGGCGAGCGTTGCGGCAACGCCAACCTCGTCTCGATCCTGCCAGCCCTGCAGCTCAAGCTGGGCTACGAGTGCGTGAGCGAGGAGCAGCTCGCGCGGCTCACCGAGACGGCCCACCTCGTGGACGAGATCTGCAACGTCGCGCCGAACCCCAACCAGCCGTACGTCGGCAAGAACGCGTTCGCCCATAAGGGAGGCATGCACGTGGCGGGCATCGTGCGCGACGCTCGCACATTTGAGCACATGGACCCGGCGCAGGTGGGCAACGATCGCGAGCTGCTCATCTCCGAGCTGTCAGGCAAGGGCACGGTCCAGGCGCGCGCCGAGCAGCGCGGCGTGCAGCTCGACGAGCAGGCTGCCGCGCGCGTGGTCGACCGCGTGAAGCAGCTCGAGCACCGCGGCTTCCAGTTCGAGGCGGCGGATGGCTCATTCGACCTCTTGATCAAGAGGGAGACGGGCGACTACGAGCCGCTGTTCAGGCTCGAGTCGTGGCGCGCGATCGTGGAGAAGCGCGAGGACGGCCGCGTGATGACCGAGGCCACGATCAAGATCTGGGTGGAGGGAGAGCGCTACATCCGCACGGCGGAGGGCAACGGTCCCGTGAACGCCCTGGACCGCGCACTGCGGTCGGCGATCGGGGAGACGTATCCCCACCTGCGCGACATTGAGCTCGTGAACTTCAAGGTGCGCATCCTCGACGAGACGAAGGGCACGGGCGCGATCACGCGCGTTTTGCTGGACGCCAGCGATGGCACCGACACGTGGGGCTCGATCGGCGTGTCCGAGAACGTGATCGAGGCGAGCTGGAACGCGCTGGTGGACTCGCTCGAGGCGGGCATGCTTCCCCGCCGGGCGGAGCACTCGCGCCGGCCGGCCACCGCAGCCGGCTCGTGATTCCACTCTCGCAGCCGGTCGTCGGCGAGCGCGAGGAGCAGCTGGTGCTCGACACGCTGCGGTCGGGGCGGCTGTCGCTCGGGCCGATGCTCACGCGCTTCGAGGGAATGTTCGCCGAGCGGCTCGGCGTACCGCGCGCATCCGCCGTGTCGTCCGGCACTGCGGGTCTGCACCTCGCTCTGCGGGCCGCCGGCGTGCAGGAGGGCGACGAGGTCATCACCACGCCGTTCAGCTTCGTAGCGTCTGCGAACTCGATCCTCTACGAGCGGGCGCGGCCGGTGTTCGTTGACATCGACGAGCGGACTCTGAACCTGGACGCTGACGCGACCGCGGCGGCGGTGACCGACCGCACGGCGGGGTTGATGCCGGTGCACATCTTCGGCTACCCCGCGGACCTGCCCGCCTTCGAGGAGATCGCCGCGCGCCAGGGCCTCTTCATCGTCGAGGACGCGTGCGAGGCGCTCGGCGCGGTGCACGCCGACGGCACTGCGGTGGGCGCCCGCGGACACCTCGCGGTCTTCGCCTTCTATCCGAACAAGCAGATGACCACCGGCGAGGGCGGCATGGTCGTGTGCCCGACGAGCGACGCCAAGGAGCAGATCGACAGCGAGCGCAACCAGGGACGCGCACCGGACATGAGCTGGCTCGATCACGACCGGCTCGGCTTCAACTACCGGCTCTCAGATGTGGCGTGCGCGCTCGGAGTGGCGCAGCTCGAGCGGCTCGAGGAGCTGCTCTCCGGGCGCCAGCGGGTGGCAGGCTTGTACGGCGAGGCGCTCGCGGACATCGACGGCGTCGAGCTGCCATATCCGGACACGGGCGGTGACCGCCGCAGCTGGTTCGTCTACGTGGTCAAGCTGCCGGCGGACGTGGACCGCGACGGCGCGATCGAGGCACTGCGCGCCCGCGGCGTCGACTCGAAGCCGTACCTCCCCGCGATCCACCTGATGAGCTTCTACCGCGAGCGCTTCGGCCACCGCGAGGGCGAGTTCCCGGTATGCGAGGACGTGGCACGCCGCTCGCTCGCCCTGCCCTTCTTCCCGCAGCTCACGGAGGGCCAGGTGGCCGAAGTGGCAGAAGCACTCACGGCCGTGCTGGCCGAGTCGCGCCTCAGCAGCATGCGCTGACCGTCCGCCGCACGCCGTCGTCAAGCGGAGTGGGCTCCCAGCCCAGCTCGTTCTGCGCCTTGGAGGAATCCGGCGCGGCGTCCCAGAGCAGGAAGTGAAGCTGTCCGGTGGGGAGGAGGGGAGGGCGCTGGATCGCGCGCGAGAGGAGCTCGCCGGCGATGGCCAGCCCGCGGGCCACGCCCGGAGGGATGCTCGGCGGCACGCGCCCGCGGCCGGCCACGCGCACCAC
>JAICJR010000237.1 GCA_025928345.1 Thermoleophilaceae bacterium
GTGGCACGAGGCAAGGCCCGAGCCCTAGCCCTATGGCTATGGGCTATGCCCGATGACCTCGAGCAACGCCCGGACAACCGCGGCATCGAACTGACTGCCGGCACAGCGAGCCATCTCGGCCGCCGCCTCCTCCACCGAGCGCGCCTTGCTGTACGGCCGGTCTGAAGTCATCGCGTGGAAGGCATCGCACGCGCACACGATGCGCGCGCCCAGCGGGATCTCCTCGCCGGCCAGGCCGTCCGGGTAGCCGCGGCCGTCCCAGCGCTCGTGGGCCGAGCGCACGATCGGCGGCACGGCGCCGAAGTAGGGGATGCGCTCAAGCATCTTCGCCCCGATGATCGTGTGCTGCTTGATCTCGTCGAACTCGGCCTCGGTGAGCCGGCCGGGCTTGTTCAGCACCTCGCTGCGCACGCCGATCTTGCCGATGTCGTGGAGCAGCGCGCCGTAGCGGACGTTGCGCAGGTCGTCGTCCTCGAGCCCGAGACGCTCGGCCACTCGCACGGCGAACTCGGCCACGTCGTCCGCGTGGGCGGCTGTGTAGGAGTCCTTCGCCTCGAGCGCGTCCGACAGCACCGCCAGCGTGGTCGTGAAGGTGGACTCGAGCTCCGAGAACAGGCGACTGCGGTGAAGCGCGCTGCCGGCGTGAGCCGCCACGGCGTCGACCAGCAGCAGGTCGGCCTCGTTGAAGGCGCTGTCCTCGAGCGAGTCCATGTTCAGCACGCCCCAGATCTCGCCGTCCACCCGGATCGGCACGGCCAGCTCCGAGCCGCTGCCGGCCTGGGTCTCGATGCCCACGAAGTCGGGGTCGAGCCGCGTGTCCGAGATGAAGGCCGGCTCGCCCGTGCGCGCCACGCGACCGGACACGCCCTCGTCGAGCGCCTGCTCCCAGTTCCAGAACCTCTCGCCCATCTCGTGCACGCAGTCGCCGGCGCCGGCAACGGTGCGCAGCTTGCCGTCGTCGTCCAGGCGCAGGATCACGGCGAGGTAGCAGCCGAAGGTCTTCCACAGCTCGTCCACCGTCACGCGCGTGATCTCGTCCGGGTCCACCAGCGATGACATCTGCGCGAACAGGCGGCTGGCCGCCGCGAGTCACTTGGGCCTGTCCGGCCGCTGGAAGTTGAGCGAGGCCACCACGGCGCGCCCGCCGCCGGGCCGCGCGCGCTTCATCGCGTAGAGGTTGCTGTCGGCGCAGGCGAGCAGGCCCTCCTTGCTCGGGCCGTCGTCGGGCCAGACGGCCACGCCGAACGAGCTGCCGAGCCGCTCCGCCGCGCGCGAGGCCACTGTGTGGGCGTCATCGCCGCCTGTCTCCGGGAGGAGCAGCGCGAACTCGTCGCCGCCGATGCGGAACGCCACGTCGGACGAGCGGCAGGTCTCGTTCAGAACCTCGGCGGTTCGGCGCAGCACGCGGTCGCCCTCGGCGTGGCCGGAAACGTCGTTCACGGCCTTGAAGCCGTCGAGGTCGAACATGGCGACGCTCAGGCGGCCGCCGTAGCGGCGGCAGCGCTCGAGCTCGCGCGCCAGGCTCTCGTGGAACTCGCGGTGGTTCAGCAAGCCGGTGAGCGGATCGCGCGAGGCCAGGTCCTGCTGTGCCTCGTACAGGCGCGCGTTGGTGAGCGCGATCGAGGCCTGGGTGGCGAAGGACTGGAGCACGTCCACGTCGCGCGGCAGGAACACGCGCGCGTTCTCCGCCAGCGCGACGAGCACGCCGAGCGACTCGCCGCGGTAGGTGAGCGGCGCAGCGCAGAGCGAGCGCAGCGGCTGCTCGTCTGACTCGGCGAGCTCGCGCAGCTCGGGGAGCGTCGAGAAGTCCTCCAGCACGAGCGACCCCTCCCGCACCCGGCGCGATCCCGCGGCCCAGACCTCCAGCGCGGCGATGGCGGCCGCGGGCAGGTCGGAGGAGCGGCGGCAGCGCAGCTCGTCGCCATCGTCCACGAGCAGGGCGAAGTGGCGGCCCTCGAGCGTGGACTGCGCGTTCGCCGTGACCTTGGCCAGCACGTCCTCGAGCCGGAGCTCGGACACGATGTCCTGGAGCGACGCGTTCAGGCGCTGGGTGACGAGGGCCTGGTCGCGCGCCTCGGCCTCGAGCTGGCGCCAGGCACGCGCGCGAACCTTGATGAGGCGGCGGCCTGCCGCGGCCGTGAGCGCCGCCGCGCCGGCGCCGGCCACCGGGAGCAGCGAGGGATCGAGGGCGCCCGCGGCAGCGACCATCGCGGCGCTGCCCGCGAGCGAGCCGAGCGCGAAGCGCACGTATGAGCCGCCCGAGTCCCAGGTGACGTCGTACACGCACGACTCGCCACCGTCCCCCGCGCACACCGGATGGCTCACGCGCGCCACGGGCAGCCCGAACAGCGCGGGCACGCACGAGAGCATGCCCTGGTTGTACTGGCAGTCGAGCGGGTGGAAGGGCGTGCCGGTCACGTCCACGTACGCGATGCGCGCGTGTGTGGAGCTCGACTCGAGCAGGTCCATGCGCGCGGTGGTGGTGAACTTGCCGTTCGCGCGCACCACGTTCTCGTACACGAGCCGCGGCGAGCCGAGCGCGCGCAATGTGAGCTTGAGCGCCTCCCCGACGTTCAGCTCGATCGCGCACTCGCCCAGGTGGCGGGCCACCTGCGGGTCGTCGAGCACCTCGGCGGCCGCCATCAACAGGCGGATCTTGGTCGCGAACGAGAACCAGTGGGACTCGTTGCGGAGGTCGGCCTCGGCGTCCGTCAGGCCGCAGAGCGCCAGCATCTCATCGAGGGCGGCCCGGCCGCCCCTGTGCTCGACGTAGGCCAGGATGAGGCGCGAGGTCATGCCGCTCGTCTCGCGCGGCTCATCAGCCCATGAAACGGGTGGCGGAAGCGGCGCAACCGTGTGCGCTGGCGCGTCGATCTCGTAGACCGGCGTCATCTCCCCCTGGGTAATCGGGCGATTACCCCGTGCGGTTGAGCACTAAATGACGCGTCTCGCCCACGTGAACTGATCCCGCAGCCAGCCTTCGTACAGCGGGAGCACGTAAACGCCCTGGTCCGAGGAGTGGATCACGAAGTCCTTGCTGAGCGCGATGCCCTCGTGGATCACGTTCGCCTCGGTGGCCTTCGACTTGAACTTGGCGCTGCCGAAGAAGACGAGATCGCCCGGCTCGACCTGGTTGATGCGCAGCCGCTTTGACCTCGGGATCTCGCCCGCCTGCTGGGCCGCGGTGCGGCCGAGGATCTTGTTGCCGGCGGGATTTCCGGACAGCTTGTAGACGCGCCAGGCGAAGCCCGAGCAGTCATAGCCGCCGTGCACCTGGCCCGGTGCGGCGGTGTCGGACTCGCCGCCCCAGATGTAGGGCATGCCGATCTTGGACACGGCCAGCTGCAGGGCTGTCCTCTGCTTGGCGGTGTACCTGGGGAGCTGGAAGTGGCTCGCCACCTCCCTTACGTAGTCGCCCTGCCAGCCGCCCATGCCCAGCGTCTCGGCGAGCGACCATGCCGCCTCCGCGCGGGTGATGCGGTCGGACGGGTAGAGCTCGAGCTTGTCGTCGGCGGCGAGGTGGTTGTAGCGAAGTCCGAGCAGGCGGGCCACGACCTCGGTACCGAAATAGGAGGGCGGGTTGAGCCCGGCCGTCTGCGCTCCGGTCTGGAAGGTCGAGGCGGCGTCGCTCAGGCCGAGCTGGGACACCATCAGGGCGTCGAAGCGCGTGACGCTCAGCCGCGCGCTCGACACGCTCACGGCGGGCGTGCCGGTGCGCGTGCTGAGCGCGGTGAAGGCTTGGGTGAGGTCGCCCGTCGTCAGCGGCTGCTCCCCGTGGAAGCCGCCCGGGAGCTTCTGCATCAGACCGGCCTTGACCACCTGCGACTGCTGCTTGGTGTCCCAGTTGGCGAGCGTGTGGGCATGCGCGGGCGCGGCCGTGAGGGCGAACGTCGCGATCGCGGCGGTGACCAGCTTGGAGGGCATCTCCTCTGGGATCGGACGGCTTTGCCGCAGGCTTTAGCGTTCAGGGCGTGATCTGGATACAGGAGAACGTCCGCTTGCCCGCGCTCCCGCGCGGGTTCCATCTCGTTACGAGCGAGGTGGAGGACGCGCTGCCTGGGCTGGCGTCGATCGGAGTGGGCGTGGCGCACGTCTTCATCCGGCATACGTCGGCGTCGCTCGCGATCAACGA
>JAICJR010000264.1 GCA_025928345.1 Thermoleophilaceae bacterium
CGCTTCTCGGGCACGCGCGACAGGTCGATCTCGGCGCTTATTCCGCTTCGGACCAGCACGGTCTTCGAGCCGCCCATGTGCCCGAGAGCGACGTCCATGAAGAGGTCGTCGCCCACCACCGCGATCTGTTCGGTGGGCACTCCGAGCGCCTTGCGCACCGCGCGGACCGCCGCCTTCGACGGCTTGCCCACGATCGTCGGCCGCGCACTGCTTGCCTTCGCTATCGCCGCCGTGACCATCGCGCCGCGGCTCAGAATCGGGCCGTTCGCGCCCGCGTATGCGGACACGTAGCTGCCGGTCAGCAGCCGCGCTCCGGCGATCACCGCGAATGCGGCCTTCTCGAGCTCGGGCAGGTCGGCGTGGTCGATGTGGGCGACGAAGACGGCGTCGGCTTCATCTGCATGGTCGAAGTCCACGAGGTCGACGCCGGACTCGGCGAGGTAAGCGCGCGCGGATTCGGTGACGAACGGGAGCACCTTCGCTTCTCGCTTCCGCCCATTGAGATATGCCTGCACGCTGCACAGCGGCGTGAGCATCTGCCCGTCCTCCACGGGCAGGCCCGCCTCGCGCAGGCCCTTGGCGAACACCGCCGGCGCGGTGTGGCTGCCGTTCGTGAAGATCGCAAACGGGCGGCCCGACTCCTTTATGCGCTCGAGCAGTTCACGCGCGCCCGGCACCACGTGCACGGTGTCGCCCTCGCGGTGCACCAGCGTGCCGTCCACGTCGAACACGAACCCCCGGACGTCGTCAAGACGCACGGCGCCACACCACCACGTCGTCGCCCTTCTCAAGCCGCATGTAGCCGATCGTCTTGCGACGCTCCACCTCGCGCAACAGGCGCACGAGTGGGGAGCCGGGGGATCGGGGCGGGGCTGGCGCCCCGCTCACCATCGCGTCCACCTGCTCCTCCGGCATGGTCAGCCGCAGCAAGAGGTCCTCGTCTGAGATGCGCGACCCGAAGCGCTCGCGCGCGCCGTCGAGCGACACCGGCTCGACACCACGCAGCTTCTCGGCCTGCGGGCGCGAGAGCACCTTGTCCGCGATCTCCGGATCCACCGGCGCCGCCGTCGGGCCGTAGTGGCCGAGGAAGTAGCGCACGGTCTCGTCGGACACGTTGGCCCAGCGCTTGCCGTCGATCACGTTGCGCGCCGCCTGACTCGCCACGAACTGCGACACGGGCGTGACCAGGATCGGATAGCCCATCTCCGCGCGCACGCGCGTGACCTCCTCGAGTACCTGGTCGAACAGCTCGCCCTTGCCGAGCTCCTCGAGCATGCGGCGCGTGGTGGTGACCATCCCGCCCGGCAGCTGGTGGTGGTAGTAGGCGGCGTCGTATTCGCGCGGCTGCCCGGGCGGCAGTCCCTTCTCACGCGCGAGCTCGCGGAAGTGCTCCGACACGAGCGCGAGCGCAGCGGTGTCGAGCCGGTGCGAGTAGCCCTCCGCCTCGAGGTTGCGAATGGTCGACTCGGCCGTGGGCTGCGACGTTCCGTTGCCGAGCGGTCCGCACGCCGTGTGCAGCACCTGGAAGCCGGACCGCAGCCCTTCGATGTAGACGAGCGGCGCGAGTCCGATCGTGCAGTGGCTGTGGAGCTCGAGCGTGCGCTCGCCCGCGGCGGCGAGCAGCGGCGGCGCGAGCTCGCGCACCGCGTCCACCGTGAGCAGCCCGCCCGGGTCCTTCAGATAGAGGCGGTCCATGTGCTCGCAGTCCGCCATCGCGGCCGCGCGCTCCGCGTAGTAGTCGTGGGTGTGCACGGGGCTGATCGAGTAGGTGAGCCCGACCACCACCTCCTCCACGCCCTCCTCTTTCGCCATGCGCGCGAGGCGGCGCAGCGCGTCCGGGTTGTTCGACGGCTCGGCGATCTGGAAACGGCGGATCCCGTTGCGCACCACGCAGCGGAACGAGAGCCGCATCAGGTCCTCGTCGCACGGCTGCCAGGCGATGAAGCGCATTCCCGTGGTGATGAAGTTGAGGAGCGTGCTCGGCATCGCCGCGCTCACGAGGCGGATGCGCTCCCACGGGTCCTCCTTGTGGAAGCGCACGGACACCGCCATGTGCGTGCTCGAGGTGAAGTCGAGCGCGTGGAAGCCCACGCGTTCCATCGTCGGCGCGATCGACAGCACGTCGGGCGTGGTGAGGCCGGTAGCGCTCCAGAGGCTCTGGTTGCCGTCACGCGTGGTGGTGTCGACGATGTCGATCATGTTTACCTCCGCGGGGCTTCCAGCCCCGCGCTCTGATTACGTGCCTCGACATCCGGTCTCGTGTAAACGGACAGGCTTCGCCTGTCCTCCGCCTCCTCGAGCCAGTGCGTTGTGATGCGGCCGTGAACGAAGTCGGGATGGTCGAGGACGGCGGCGAGCAGTCCGCGATTGGTCTCCACACCTTCGGCCTCGAGCCGCTCGAGCGCGTCGTGCACGATCTCGATCGCCTCGTCGCGGTCGGAGCCATGGCCGATCAGCTTGGCCATCAGCGAGTCGTAGTGCGGCGGGATGAGCGCGCCGTCACGGCAGTGCGTGTCCACGCGCAAATCCGGCAGGTCGGGCACCGCGAAGCGAGTGAGCCGCCCCGGGCTCGGCATGAAGCCGTTCGACACGTCCTCCGCGGTGAGCCGGCACTCCACCGCGTGCCCGTCGAACGCCACCTCGTCCTGCGTGAACGAGAGCGGCTCGCCGTCGGCGATCAGCAGCTGCTCCGCCACGAGGTCGCGGCCAGTTACCGCCTCCGTCACCGGGTGCTCCACTTGGATCCGGCAGTTCATCTCGAGGAAGAAGAACTCGCCGCTCGCGGCGTCCACGATGAACTCCACGGTGCCGAGGTTGCGGTAGCCGATCGCGCGCGCGAACGCGACGCCGGCTGCGGTTAGCGCGTCACGCGTCTCGCTTGGCAGGAACGGCGCGGGAGCCTCCTCGATCAGCTTCTGGTAGCGGCGCTGCACCGAGCAATCGCGCTCGCCGAGGTGGAGCACGGCGCCGTGATCGTCGGCCGCCACCTGCACCTCCACGTGCCGCGCGTCCGCCACGTAGCCCTCGACGTACAGGCGCTCGTCCCCGAACGCAGAGCGGGCCTCCGCCACCGCCACCCCGAACAGGCGCTGCAGCTCGTCGGCGTCGTGCGCGAGCTTGATGCCGCGCCCGCCGCCACCGC
>JAICJR010000087.1 GCA_025928345.1 Thermoleophilaceae bacterium
ACCTGGAAGCGAATCCCTGTGACCTCATTCGGCCGCACGCTCGTCGACCTCGCGGCCGCACTGTCGGTCAACGAGCTTGCGCGGGCCTGCCACGAGGCGGGGGCGAAGCACGAGGTGACGCCGGCGCAGGTGGAGGCCGTGTTGGCGAGACGGCCGACCTCGCCCGGTGCTGGGAAGCTCCGGGCAATCCTGCGCGGGGACGAACGCGTCAGCCTGAGCAAACTCGAGCGCGCCTTCCTGGCGTTCCTGAGAGAGGACGAGCTGCCGTTGCCGATCACCAACCGGCCGGCCGGCGGGCGGAGGGTGGATTGCCGCTGGCCGGATTACCACCTGACCGTGGAGCTCGACAGCTACCGCGACCACAACTCGCGCCGGTCATGGGAGGCGGACCGTCGCCGCGAGCGGGAGGCATACGCGCGTGGTGATCAGTTCCGCCGCTACACGTGGGGCGACGTTTTCGAGGAGCCGCGGTTCATGCGCGCGGAGCTCCGTGAGCTGCTGAAGCTTCCTGGATAGACCCCGCATACCGGGGCTGAGTCAGCAAACTTCAGACCGCTTCGTGGATGCGGCCTTTTGCGGCTGAGAGGCGGCCGCCGCTGTGGCCGTTTCGGACTGCCACCACCTCGGCCATGATCGACAGGGCGGTTTCCTCGGCGCCCAAGGCGCCTATGTCGAGGCCGATCGGTGCGCACACCCGCTCGAGTTGTTCCTCGCCCACCCCGGCGGCCAGCAGCCGGTCGCGGCGCTTTGCCTGCGCCCGGCGGCTCCCCATCGCGCCGATGTACGGCGTCTCCGACTCGAAGGCCACCTGCAGCGCGGCGTCGTCGAGCTTGGGGTCGTGGTGGAGGATCGCGATGTAGGTGGCGCGGTCGATCCCGCCGAGCCGCCCGACGGCCTCCTCCGGCCACGCGGCCACCACTTCCTCCGCCTCCGGGAAGCGCTCGGGGGTGGCGAAGCGCGACCGCGGGTCGATCACGTACGGGCGCCAGCCGCTCGCGTGCGCGATCCGGCACAAGGCGTTGGCGAAGTCCACGGCACCGAAGATGAAGATCCGCGGCGACGGTGCCGTCACATCGACGAACAGCCCGACCCCGTTCTCCTCACGGAGCTCGCTGCGCTCCGTCCCCCACATCAGCTCCTCAGCGAAGTCGCGGGCAGCGGAGTCCAGTGCATCGGAACCAAACGAGCCCTCGAGCGAACCGTCCGCGCGCACAAGGACCCGCGTGCCCACTGCGGGCTCCCCCTCACTGCTAACAACGGTGACAAGCGCTCCACGCTCGCCGGAAGCCGAAAGCCGCACGAACTCGCCCTGCGCGCTCAAGGCTCGTACCTCTCCACGAACACGTCGATCTCACCGCCGCACGGCAGCCCGACGTCCCACGCGTCGGAGTCCGCGATGCCGAAGTGCAGAAGCCGCGGCCCGGAGCCGCCCAACACCTCTTCCGCCACCTCCACCACGGCACCCTCCACGCAGCCGCCGGACACGGCGCCGACAACGTCGCCGGTGGAGCTGATCGCCATCTTGGATCCGGGCGGAAGGGGCGCAGACTTGCGCGTGTCGATCACGGTTGCTAGCGCGACGCTGTCGCCGCGCTCGGTCCATTTGTGTGCTTGTGCGAGAACGTCACTCATGTGTCTGATCGTACTTGGCCGCCTACACTTGTCCCGTGGTGATGCAGCCGAAGCTGGCTCGGCGCGCCGAGGAGCTCATCGCGGAACGGACTCCATTCGTCGTCGCCACCGTCGTCCGCGCGCAGCGGCCGACGAGCGTGCGCCCGGGCGACTCGGGGATCGTGCTGAAGGACGGAACCATCGAAGGCTTCGTCGGCGGCGCATGCGCGGAGACCTCCGTCCGCCTGCAGGCTCTGCGCGCGCTCGAGACGGGCGAGGCGCTGCTACTTCGGATAGTGCCCGAGGGCGACGAGGCAGCGGAGAACGAAGGCGCGATGGTCGTCCGCAATCCCTGCCTCTCCGGAGGCGCGCTCGAGATCTTCCTCGAGCCACGACTGCCGGCACCCCACATCGCCATCGTCGGCGAGACACCCATCGGCCAGGCCATCGCCGCGATCGCTGAGCAACTCGGCTACGACGCAGCCACCACAGCAACCACCCCGGAAGATCTCTCAGGCGACGCCGCACTCGTTATCGCGTCACACGGCCACGAAGAGCTGGAAGCGATCACAGCCGGCCTCGCCGCCCACGTCCCCTACATCGGTCTGGTGGCGAGCCGCAGGCGCGGCGCCGCGGTGATGGAAGAGCTAACCGAGCGCGGCGTACAAGACCTCGACCGAGTACGCACCCCCGCCGGCCTCGACATCGGAGCGAAGACCGCCGAGGAGATTGCCCTCTCGATCCTGGCGGAGATCATCGGCTCTCGCAAAGAAAACACCACAGCCGAGGCCATCGGCGCCACCGACCCGGTGTGCGGCATGACGGTGGCCGTGGCCGACGCCACGCCGACCGCCGAGTACGAGGGCCGCGACGTCTACTTCTGCTGCGAGGGCTGCCGCAGCGCGTTCCTCGAAGAGCCCGCGCGCTATGCCGCAGCCCTCGGATAGCCCGTTTGTCACCGGGCTCGTGCTCGCCGCGGGCGGCTCGAGCCGGCTCGGCCAGCCCAAGCAGCTTCTCCCCTACGGCGACGGCACCCTCCTCGAGCACGTGCTGGCCACCGCGCGCGTGTCACCGCTCGACCAGCTGATCGTCGCTCTCGGCGGCAACGCGGAGGACGTGCTCGACACGGTGGACCTGCGCGGGGCCGAGGTGACGGTGAACGAGGCGTACGGCGAGGGCTGCTCCTCCTCGATAGCCGCGGCGCTGCCGCTCGTGGATCCGGCGGCCGACGTGCTCGTGCTCATGCTCGGCGACCAGCCGGGCGTTACCGCGGCAAACGTATGCGGACTCGTGCAGGGCCGCGGGGACGCGCCGATCGCGGTCTGCCGCTACGACGACGGCCGGGGCCACCCCTTCGCGTTCGGGCGCGAGGTCTTCGGCGAGCTGGCGAACCTGCACGGCGACAACGCCGTGTGGAAGCTGCTCGAGCAGCACCCCGAGCTCGTGTACGAGGTCCGCATGCCGGGGCGGGTACCGCCGGACGTCGACACCTGGGACGACTACGAGAACGTTCTCTCGGCCGCGCAGTAGTTCGTACCCCTAGGCCGGCCCCTCCTGACGTCTACCCTCAGCAGAGAAGGAGCGGAGCCTCTTACCGGATTCTTACCGTTCTTTGACGAACGGCTGAGTTCGCCACGTTAAACACACCGAAGTGAGATCCCCCAAGCACCTCTGGTCCGGCGACTGGCGATCGGACGCGGAGACATCGCGTCAGGAGGCGGCAGAGGCGGCAGCGCGCCACCGCGAGGCGCTGCGCCGGGCCGAGCTCGAGCGCGAGGCGCTCGCCGCGACCGAGGTGAAGGAGCGGCGCGGCTTCCGGCTCACCATGGCGAGCGTGGCGCTGGCCGTGGCCGCGGTGGCCGCCGCATTCGTCGTCGGGCTGCTGCTCCATCAGGGCAGCGACAACCCGCCGCCGCTGCCCGCCGTCGCGTCGAAGCCGCTTCCCACGAAGGGCAACCAGACTCAGGCGGGCGCCGTGTATGCGGCCGCCAGCCCGGGGGTCGTCTCGGTGAAGACGAACGATGGCTCGGGCACCGGCTTCCTCATCTCGCCCGACGGCAAGCTCGTGACGAACGCCCACGTGGTGGGCAGCGCGAGCCGCGTGGTGGTGCGCTTCGGCTCGCGAGGCGAGTCGCTCGACGCGCAGGTGGTCGGCACCGACGTGTCCGATGACCTGGCCGTCCTCAGCATCGACCCCACCACGATCCCGCGCTCGGTGAAGCCGCTGCAGTTCGCGGACTCGCGCACCGTGCGCATCGGCGATCCTGCGGTGGCCATCGGCAACCCGTTCGGCCTCGACCGCACGGCCACCCAGGGAATCGTCTCCGCGGTCGGACGCCACATCCAGGCGCCGAACGGATTCGAGATCGACAACGTGATCCAGACGGACGCGGCGATCAATCCCGGCAACTCCGGCGGCCCGCTGCTCGACAGCGCGGCGCACGTGATCGGGGTGAACTCGCAGATCGCGACCGGCGGTGGCGGTAACGGGAACGTGGGCATCGGCTTCGCGATCCCGTCGAACACCGTGCGCCAGGTGGTGCCGCAGCTCGAGCGCCGGCAGGTCGTGCGGCACGCGTTCCTCGGCGTGTCCACCGCGCCCGCGGTGAACGCCACCGGCGGCGCGATCGTGCGGAGCGTCGTTCCCCGCGGGCCCGCGGATCGGGCGGGCATCCAGTCCGCGGACCTCATCACGCAGGTGGACGGCCGGCAGGTGTTCGACCCGTCCGACATCTCCACAGCGATCGACCAGCGCAACCCGGGCGACACCATCGGCGTGACCGTCCAGCGCGGCGGCGCGCTCCTCCACCTCCAGGTGCAGCTCGGCCAGCGGCCCACGCGCACACCGTGAGCTTCGCCGCCCCCCTCGTCCTCGTGGCACTCGTGTCCGTGCCCGTGCTCGCCCTCGCGTACCTCGCCGAGGAGCAGCGCAGGCGCGCCGGGGCGGCGGCATTCGCCAAACCCGCGGTCCAGGCCTCGGTGGCGCCGCGGCGGCCGGGCTGGCGCCGGCACCTTCCGATGCTCGCGATCCTGCTCGCGATCACGCTGCTCATCATCGCCGTGGCCAAGCCGCAGCGCACGGTGGCCGTACCGGTGGAGCGCGCGTCGATCATGCTCGCCACGGACGTCTCCGGCTCGATGACCGCCACCGACGTGAAGCCCAACCGGCTTACCGCAGCCAAGCAGGCGGCCACCCGCTTCGTGAACCAGGTGCCGAGCCGCGTAAACATCGGCGTGATGGCGTTCAACCAAATCGCCACGGTGCTGCAGAGCCCGACGCAGGACCGCCAGGAGATCACGCACGCGATCCAGAACATGTCCTCGAGCGGCGGCACCGCCACCGGCAACGCGATCGCCACCGCGTCGAGCATCCTCAACCGCGCGCCCAAGCTCAACGGCAAGCGCCCGCCGGCCGCGATCGTGCTGCTCTCGGACGGCTCGTCCACGAGCGGGCAGAACCCGGTGACCGCGGCGCAGGCCGCGCGCCGGCTTCACATCCCCATCTACACGGTGGCGCTCGGCACGCCGAACGGCACGATCAGGGTGCCCAAGCGCGGCGGCGGGACGGTGGTGCAGCAGGTGCCGCCCGACCCGCAGGCGCTCGAGCAGATCGCGCGCGCGTCCGGCGGCGCGAGCTTCACGGCGCAGACGGCCACGGGGCTGAAGCAGGTGTACGAGAAGCTCGGCTCCCAGCTCGGCCACCGCAAGGAGAAGCGCCAGATCACAAACGCCTTCGCCGGGGCGGCCGCGGTTCTGCTGCTGGCCGGCCTCGGCATGTCGCTCGGCTGGTTCGGGCGGCTCATCTGAACTTTCGAGAAAGGAGAAGCAACAACATGGACATGGACAACCCCCGGGACCGCGCCGCGGCTCGCGACGAGGCAGGGGCCGCGCTCGACGAGGCGCTCCACGAGATCAAGCGGGTGATCGTCGGCCAGGACGCGATGCTCGAGCGCCTGCTCGTGGCGCTGATGGCGGGCGGCCACGTGCTGCTCGAGGGCGTGCCCGGCCTCGCAAAGACGCTCACCGTGAAGACGCTCGCGGAGGTGCTCGGCGGCACGTTCAGGCGCATCCAGTTCACGCCGGACCTCGTGCCTGCCGACCTCGTGGGCACGCGCGTGTACCGGCCCGACAGTGGGAAGTTCGACATCGAGCTCGGCCCCGTGTTCGGCAACTTCCTGCTGGCCGACGAGATCAACCGCGCGCCCGCCAAGGTGCAGTCGGCGCTGCTCGAGGTGATGCAGGAGCAGCAGGTGACGATCGGCGGCGAGACCTTCCCCGTGCCGCATCCGTTCCTCGTGCTGGCCACGCAGAACCCGATCGAGGCCGAGGGCACCTACCCGCTGCCCGAGGCGCAGGTGGACCGCTTCCTGATGAAGGTGCTCGTGGACTACCCGAGCACCGGCGAGGAGGCGGCCGTGGTGGGCCGCTCGCTCGACGAGCCGGCGAAGGTGCGCGAGTGCCTCTCGCTGGATGACCTCGAGCGCTTCGCCCGCTCGACGCAGACCGTGCTCGTGGACCGCGAGGTGATCGGCTACGCCGTCGCCCTCGCGGACGCCACCCGCACGCCCTCGCGCTACGGCCTCGACAAGATCGCCGGCTACATCGAGTACGGCGCAAGCCCGCGCGGGCCGATCGGGCTCGTGAACGCGGGGCGCGCGCTCGCGCTGCTGCGCGGCCGCGGCCATGTGACGGTGAGCGACATCCGCGACCTCGCGCCCGACGTGCTGCGGCACCGCCTCGTGCTCTCCTACGACGCGCTGGCCGACGGCGTGGATGCGGACGAGCTGATCGACCAGGTACTGGCCGCGGTCACCGAGCCGCCGGCCGACCACGTGCAGCGGACGGTGGCCGCTTGACGGACGCGCCTCTAGCGCCGCCCGCGGCCCGCCAGGGCCCGGGACCGATGCCGCAGGGCCTCATCGAGGCGCTCGACCTCGTGGTCGCGCGGCGGGTGGGCGGCGCGCTGCCGGGCGACCGGCTCGGCTCCGGCGTCGGAGCTGGCACGGAGATCGCGCAGCTCCGTCCGTACGAGGTGGGCGACGACGTTCGCCAGATCGACGCCTCCGCCACCGCGCGCACCGGCGAGCCGCACGTGCGCACGCACGTGCCCGAGCGGACGCTCAGCACGTGGCTCGTTGTAGATGTCTCCCCGTCGATGGCGTTCGGCAGCGCCGACCGCCTGAAGAGCGACGTCGCGGAGGGCGTGGCGCAGGTGATCGCTCGGCTCGCGGTCCGGCGCGCGGGGCGCGTGGCGCTCATGACCTTCGGCCAGGGGCGGCCGCGCCTGCTGCCGCCGCGTGCGTCGCGGCCGGGGATCGTGTCCGTGATGCGCGCGCTCGGCGAGGGCGTGATCCCCGACGGCGGCGCGGATCCCGCCGCGATGTCCACCGCGCTCGTGCGGG
The DNA here is from genome assembly GCA_025928345.1 of Thermoleophilaceae bacterium. Classification (GTDB taxonomy): domain Bacteria; phylum Actinomycetota; class Thermoleophilia; order Solirubrobacterales; family Thermoleophilaceae; genus JAICJR01. Next base: position 7,014 of record JAICJR010000087.1, read on the forward strand.
TCGGCAAGGTGGCGCGGCAGGCCGGGCTCGTGGTGATCGTGTCCGACTTCCGCGACCAGCACGACTGGACGCGGCCGCTCGGCGCTCTGAGCGCACACCACTCCGTGGTCGCGGTGGAGGTGCGCGACCCGCGCGAGGGCGAGCTGCCCGACGCCGGTCACCTCGCGCTCGTCGATCCGGAGACGGGCGAGCTGATTCAGGTGGACACCTCGCGCGCGCGAGTACGCCGCCGCTTCGCCGAGCTCGAGACCGAGGACAGGGAGCGTGTGGCGCGCGAGCTCCGCCGCCTGCGGGTTGAACACGTCGTGGTCTCCACTGAGGGCGACTGGCTGCGCCAGCTCGGGCGGAGGCTGCGGTGAGCTTCGCCAACCCGCTCTGGCTCTTCGCGCTGTTCGCGCTGCCGCTGCTCGTGCTCGCGCAGTTCGCACGGCGGCGCCGCGCGCGGCGCTACGCAGTGCGCTTCACCGCCGTGCGCAACCTCAAGCTGGCGGCGGCCGCCGCGGGACCCTCGTGGCGACGCCACGTGCCCGCGGCGCTGGCGCTGGCCGCACTCGCGCTGCTCGCGCTCGCGCTCGCCAAGCCGCAGCGCACGGTCGCCGTGCCGGTGGGGCGCGCCTCGGTGATGATGGTCACCGACCACTCGCTGTCGATGGAGGCAGACGACGTCCAGCCGGACAGGCTGTCAGCGGCGCAGGCGGCAGCGCACTCGTTCCTCAACAAGCTGCCCCAGCACGTGAAGGTGGGCGTGGTGGCGTTCTCGGACACGCCGGACACGGTCCAGGCTCCGAGCGAGGACCACTCCGGCGCGCGCCGAGTGATCGACTCGCAAGCGCCCGGCGGGGCGACCGACACGGGCGACGCCCTCTCGGTCGCGATCCAGGCGCTGCAGTCGAGCGCCGGTGGGAAGAAGCTCCCGCCCTCGTCGATCATCCTGCTCTCGGACGGCCGCACCACCACCGGCCGCGACCCCGTCGCCGTGGCGCGCGCGGCCGGAAGGCTCCGCATCCCGATCTACACGGTGAGCCTCGGCACCCAGGACGCGCTGATCCCCAACCCCGGCGGCTTCGGCCCGCCGGTGCCGGTGCCGCCCGACCCGCAGCTGCTCGGCCAGATCGCGCGCGTGTCCGGCGGGCGTGCGTTCACCGCCGAGGACGACAGCCAGCTCTCGACGATCTACAAGTCGCTCGGCTCACAGCTTGGCACCAAGGCCAAGGAGCACGAGATCACGGCGGCGTTCGCGCTCGGCGGCATCGCCCTGCTCCTCGGCGCGGCAGCGGCGTCGCTTCGCGTGTCGGGCCGCCTGCCGTAACAATCCTCCCGATGGAGGAGAGTCAGGCCGCGCGTGAGGAGCGAACGGGCGAGTCGGAGCAGGAGCGGCTCAACCGCAACATGAATGAACTGCTCCAGGAGCTGCGCGTGTCGCAGACCGGAGTGCAGATCCTGTTCGCGTTCCTGCTCGCGCTGCCGTTCGCGCAGCGGTTCAAGGAGGTGACCGCGTTCCAGCGCGACGTCTACTTCGCCACGCTGCTCTTGTGCGGCGCCTCGGCCGCGTTCTTCATCGCGCCCGTGAACGCGCACCGGCTGCTGTTCCGCCAACAGGAGAAGGCACATCTGATCGCGAGCAGCAACTGGATGGCGATCACCGGGCTCGCGTGCCTGTCGCTCGGCCTCACCGGCGTGATCCTGCTGATCTCGGACTTCCTGTTCGGCACGACGGCGGCCGTGATCGCCACGGCCTGCATGGCCACGCTGTTCGCATTCCTGTGGTACGTGCTGCCGCTTTCCTGGCTCGCTCGCCAGAAGCGCTGACGTGCGCATTCGCACACATCCAGGCGGCCTTCCATGACGGTCGCATCAAGATCCTCACGGGAGTGGGCGCCGCGAACGACCGCAGGCCCTAAGCGCGCTCGGCGATGGGCGCCACCCCGATCCAGGAACCAAAAGTTGAGGGGTGGGGCTCGTGCGGGGCGGGTATGGAAGGGCTGGTCGGGGTCGGTCGCCGGATTCTTCGGAAGACCTCGTTCGAAACCGGCCCCTACTACTAGCGCCCGAGCGTCCGTGTGAACTCACGCGCTCGGCCAGAAACTTCGCCAAGACGCTCCCGCACTTCGGCCAGGCCTGCGCGCAGCTCCGCGTCCCCCACCTCCACCGGCATCATTGAATCCTGCAGCTCGGCGAGCTCGGTGTCGGCCTCGGCGACGGCGTCCACGGCGTTGTCGATGAACGTCCTGACAGGGGTCGACGGCAGGCCCGCGGGCGCGGGACTGAACGTGCGCGCCGGCAGCCCGTGCCGCTGGGCGAAGCCGCTGTGGGTGCGCTTCGCGCGCCCATAGGCGCTCTGGACCGGGCCGAACAGCTCCTCCTCGAGCCGATCGGCAGGGACCGTGGTCAGCTGTTCGTAGGCGCCGGCCAGCGCGGACAGCGCGACGGCGATGTCATCGATCGCGTCGCCCAGCGTGTCGAGCATTTCCTGCCTGGCTTCACCTGCGACGTAGGCCACCTGGCGAGGGTAGCTTCACCCCGCTCATCCTGTCCGCACGGGAAGCAGCAGCGAGGTCGCGTCGGGGCCGCCGAAGCGGACCGTGTCGGTCGCGGGCGGGATCGGGACGAAGGGAGACGCGGCCGGGTCAGACAGGTTCAGGTCAAGCGTTCCCGGCAGCCCGTTGGGCAGGTTGTTCGAGGTCAGCCGCAGCTGGAGGCGGTGGCCCGGCTCGAAGGTGTAGGCCGTCGGCGGGATCGCGATGTCGAAGTCGTAGAAGCGGCCCGGAACGAGCGGTTGCGGCGTGGTCAGGCTCTGGAGCGGCTCCTGCGGGGTGCTGCCCGGCGCGAGTGCGCGCAGCGAGGCGCGCAGCTGTCCCTCGGACACGATGCTCTCGCTGCCGTCCGGCGCGACGTCGGCAAGCTTTGCGAACCAGTCGGTGTCGGTGGCGCTCGAGGAAGCCACCAGGTGCAGCGCCACCGGCCCGGCGAGGGTGAGCGGCGCGGTGACGGGCGCGGTGCGCCAGGTCAAGCCCTGTGTCTCCTCCAGGCGCTGATCGGTCGGGACGTAGGGGCTGATCGCCACCGTGCCCTGCTCGTCGAGCGACATGGAGAAGCCCGCCGAGGGGTTGGTGAAGTAGCTCGCGGTTGACCCCGCCGCAGGCTGGCCGGTGATCGAGCCTGTTCCGAGGCCGGCTGCCCCGAGCGTCCCGTGCCCGAGGTATTCACGTGTGAACGTGGCCTCCGGCGGCGGCCACGCGCTGGTGTCGATGTAGCCGTTCGACGGCTGGTCGTACAGGCGCACGCGCGGCAGGGTCGGGACCTTCTTCCCCATGAGATAGCGCTGGTCGAAGAGCATCTCCTGCGCCTCGACGTTGTCCTGCCCCGGCGGGTTGTCGGTGGGCGCCAGCGGCCCACCGCAGCCCTTATGCGTGCACGGGCCCATGTTCAGGTAGGTGGGCACTCCGCGGCGGCCCTCGAGCGCTTCGAACATGCGGATGTCGCCAGCCTGGAACGCGTCCCGCCAGCCGTCCTCGACGAACACGGGCACGCGGATCTTCGACACCTGAGTGATCGGGGAGCGGTCCCAGTAGAAGGCGTCCTCGAACGGGTTCTCGAGGTAGTCGAACGCGATCGGCTTGCCCGTCGCCTGCTCCTGCTTGGCCGTGATCGTGCCCGGCACCATGCTCGCGTCGGTGTTGGGCGTGACGAGACCGGGGCCGCCCTGCACCGCCAGGTACTGCGCGTCGAACGACAGGGACGGGATTCCGCCCGGCGCGTACGCGTCGTTGTAAATGTCGGCCAGCGCCTCGTCCGGGGCGATCGCCGCCAGGTGCGGCGGATCGGTCTCGGCGGTCTTGTATTGGGTGATGCCCACGTACGAGCCGCCGGACATGCCCACCTTGCCGGTCGACCACGGCTGGGTCCCGAGGTACTCGACGAGGTCGTAGCCGTCGCGCGCCTCGCGCGGGGAGAAGTAGTTCTGATCGAGGTTCCCCTGGCTGCCTCCCGTGCCGCGAACGTCGACCACCGCCACCGCGAATCCGCGCTGTGCGAAGTCGGTGGCCGGCGCGCAGCCGCAGATCCCGTCGCGGCCGTACGGCGTCATGCTCAGGATGACGGGGAAGCGGCCGGGCGCCGGGGCGCTGCCGGTCTGGGACGGGAAGGTGATCGTCGCGCCCAGCTTCACCCCGTCGTCCATCGTGATCCACTGCTGCTTCGAGTACGTCGAGGGATACGTGGCCGGGGGAAGCGACGTGGGGACCGCCACGGCCGCGTGGGCGGACGGCACGCCGAGAAGCAGCGCGACCACGACCAGGAAAATCCTCGGCACGCGAAGTTTCAATCAGTCCCCTTAGCCCGTCCTGCCGCGGCGAGGCTACCGAAGCGCCGGCGCGCTCTGCGCAGGTTGCCTCAGGCTCGCAGCCGCTGCGCCTCGGCCATGCGCGGATCGTCCGGGCGAGCGGACAGGTTGATCTCCACCAGGCAGGCCGCCGCCCGCCGGGCCGCGCCGGCCAGCTCCGCCGCCGTGTTCGCATCGCCCTCCAGGGTGCGGTTGCCGCGCTCGGCCAGGTCGCGCGCGAGGTTCTCCACCTCGGCGGCCAAGCGCGCTATCTCGAGCGGCGAATCCGCCGCGGTCGATAGCGCGCTGTCCAACCGCTCGGCCCGCGCCGGATCGTCCTTCGGCAGCTGAGCGGCCTCGAGCACCGGCCCGTACGCGCTGAGCTCGCGGTCCGCCAGCGCAAGCGCCTGCTCGCGCAGCGCGGGCACCTCCCGGTCGCTGAATGCCGCCGCCATTTCAACAAGCGCCGCCGCGAGCGCCAGCGTCCACGCAGCCGCGCTGCCGCCGCCCGGTGCGGGCGTGCGCGCCGCAACCTCGTTGAGCAGTTCGTTGAAAGGCTTCGAGGCGCTCAGAACGCGAGCGACTATACGGCCGCGGACGCCACCGGCCGGCCCACGCCTCGGCGCCGCAGGCCGCCCGTGCGCGCGGCGAGCGCCAGCCAGATCGTCCCGATCACGAGGATGCTGAGGCTCTCGAGCTGCGCCGCGGTGAGCCCGGCTGCGACGTGCGAGTTGCGCCGCCAGAACTCGACGATGAAGCGCTCGATCCCGGCCAACACGAGGTAGAGCGCGAACAGCACCCCCGGCCGGAAACGGTCGCGCCAGTGCCACAGGACAAGAGCGACAAGACCCATCGACACCGTCTCGTAGATGGGCGTGGGCTGCACCGTCACACCCGGCGGCGTTGGCGTGGTGCCATGCGGATAGCCCATCGCCCACGGCAGCGAGGAAGGCTTGCCGTAGTCGCCGTCGCCCGCGACCTGGCAGCCGATCCGCCCGATCGCATACCCGAGCGGCAGCCCCACCGCGGCGATGTCGACGAGGTGAAGATTCAGGAAGTCGCGCCAGCGCGCCCACAACAGAACCGCGATCGCACCGCCGAGCAGGCCGCCGTACCAGATGAGGCCGGAGCCGCCGAAGACGTTGCCGAGCAGGCTGCCCTGCAGCGACGAGTGGTTCTGGATCAGGTAGTAGGCGCGCGCCCCGATCAGGCCGCCGACCACGGCGGTCACGACCATCTCGTAAGCCCAGTCCGGCGGCTTGCCGAGCTCGCTCAGACGGCGCGCCGCCACGAGCCCCCAGGCCACGAAGTTGAGCGCGAAGAACACGCCGAACGTCTGGATCGTGATCCCGCCGATGTGGATGTGCGCGAGCACCCGCTACTCCTCCGGGTCGCGCACGCGCGGCCGCTTCGCGAACAGCATCACGGCGAGCAGCGTCGCCGCGAACGCCATCTGCCCGAAGGTGAGCGCGTTGCCGAGGTTCTTCGCGCCGACCGCGCGCGCCAGCAAAGTGGCGATCACGAAGGCGCCGACCAGAAGCGCGATCTGCCTGATCCGCACGTGTCGATTTGGGCAGCCCGCGGCGAGAAGCCGCGGACTGCCGCAAT
>JAICJR010000271.1 GCA_025928345.1 Thermoleophilaceae bacterium
CGGATCGCCGTCCACCGCCCGCCGCCAGTCCGACACGAGGTCGAGGTTTCCGAGCACGTTGACCATGTGGTAGCAGGGCCCCACGCCTAGCATCTCCAACGCGACCTTCTGCGACAGGGTTCCCGTCCGCGGAAGCCCGGCTCCGATGACCTTCATGCCTCTACTCCTCGTCTCGTGGTCGCGCAGGACCCTAACGGAACAGTGTCGGGGGGCCCACACATCTCGCAGGGAGACCTGCTTTCAAGCAGGTCTTCAGACCGGCGATGAGTTCCGAGGGACAAGCCGGTCTGAACCACGACCGACCCGGAAGCAGGCACACGAGATGCCAACACGATCGTCTTCACGAAAGGAGACGGGATGGCCACCGACACGATGATCACGTGCCTTTGGTTCGATCACGGCGAGGCCCGCAAAGCGGCGGAGTTCTACGCGTCCGTCTTCCCGGACAGTCATGTCGGCGCCAGCCACAAGGCACCATCGGACTTTCCCGGCGGCGAAGAAGGCAACGAGCTGACCGTCGAGTTCACAGTGCTCGGACAGAAGTTCGTCGGCCTCAACGGCGGCCCCAACTTCACGCCGAACGAAGCTGTCAGCTTCATGGTGGTGACCGAGGATCAGGCGGAGACCGACCGCTACTGGAACGCGATCGTCGACAACGGCGGCGAGGAGAGCGCCTGCGGCTGGTGCAAGGACCGGTGGGGCTTCTCCTGGCAGATCACGCCACGCGTCCTGCTCGATGCCACCACGAGCACGGATACCGAAGCGGCCAAACGCGCCTTCGACGCGATGATGCCCATGGCGAAAATCGACATCGCTACGATCGAGGCGGCCCTCAACGGGGAGACCGCGGAGGCGTAAGCGGCGTCGGCGGGCCGGGGTAGTCGACTGCGGCAGAGAACCGCCGGTCGCAGCCGCTGCTCTCGAAGGTCGTCCCGGCGAGCGCCCATGGAAAGAGCCCCGTTGCCGGGGCTCTTTCGGTAGCAGGCCTGTAAGCCGGATTCTGTCGAGGGTGACCATCCATCTGTGCAGCTACCCGGCTCCTCGGCGGGCCGCCTCGGCGGAGCCTGTTCGCCTTGCACCGGACGGGGTTTGGCGAGCCGGCCGCGTCACCGCGGCCGCTGGTGGGCTCTTACCCCACCGTTTCACCCTTACCTGTGTCGCCTCCGGAGCCGCGACCCAGGCGGTCTGTTTTCTGTGCCACTTTCCGTCGGCTTTCGCCGCCTCTCTCACGAGAGCGTCCTGCCCTGCGGTGTCCGGACTTTCCTCGACGGGACGGGCCCGCCGCGGTCACCCGGCCTGCACGTCGAATTCTACCCCCGCTTCGCCGCGTTCGAGCCTGCCGTGCGCCTTCAGCCCGCACTCGGGACAGCGCACGAGGGTCGCTTCGTGCAGGACGAACTCCCCGCACGCGGGGCATTCGAGCGAGGCGCCGCGCAGCAGCGCGAGCAGCTCCTGCTCGAGCGTCCGGTGCAGGGACTGCACGCTCATAGCTCCCGGAACACTCCCGTCACCGTCCCGAGGATCTGGACGTGGTCGGCGTAGATCGGCTCGAGCGACGCGTTCTCCGGCTGCAGCCGGATGCGGCCCTTCTCGCGATAGAACGTCTTCACGGTCGCCTCGTCCGCCGACTCGTCGTCGCCGGCGAGTGCGACGACGATCTCGCCGTTCCGCGCGTCCTGGGTGCGGCGCACGACGACGATGTCCCCGTCGAGGATCCCGGCCTCAATCATCGACTCGCCCCGCACACGGAGCAGGAAGTCGCCGCGCAGCGTCTCGGGCACGGCGATCTCGTCCTCGATGTTCTGGTCGGCGAGCAGCGGCCCGCCGGCGGCGATCTGGCCGACGAGCGGGAGCTTCGGCAGCGAGACGGTTCCCGCGGCGGCCCCGCCCGGCCGGTTCAGCTCGAGGGCGCGCGGCTTGGTGGGATCGCGGCGCAGTAGGCCGGCCCGCTCGAGATTCGCCAGGTGCGCGTGCACGGTCGACGGCGACGCGAGCCCGACCGCCTCGCCGATCTCGCGGACGGTGGGCGGGTAGCCGTGACGGTCGACGTACTCGGTGAGGAACGTCCAGATCTCCTGTTGCCGGCCGGTCAGCTCCACTGCTCGCTCCTGGGGTTCGGGGTCGGGTGGTCGAACGTGTGTTCGACGAAACAGTAGAGACTCCTGCGGACGGCGTCAAACGCGCCGCCGAGAGCGCGGTCTCGGCGGCGCTCCACGCGGTCAGGCTCGCTTCTCTGTCCGGGCCAACGGCGCCCGGGTCGGCGGGCCTGCGGCCGGGCCGACGGCCGGAAGCCTCGGGCTGGGCGTCGCCTGAGCCCGACGGTTCAAGACAGCGCCGGTAGAGCACGAGCCTCGAGAAACGAGGCCGTTCTCGGCGGTTCGCGTTCCGCGGTGCGGCTCAGATTCGTCGGGCAAGGCACTGCCCCGCGAGCGCGAGCGCGAGGACCGACGGAGACCTGCTTGAAAGCAGCTCTCTCTTCGAGATACTCGATCGTTGCGCAAGAAGGGCCGCCCGAAGGCGGCCCCGATCTCGATGCGCTGGAGAGGACTTGAACCTCCACGGCCTATGCGGCCACTAGGCCCTCAACCTAGCGCGTCTACCAATTCCGCCACCAGCGCGAGAGCGCGCCCAGTGTAGCCGCGTCAGGGCGTCAGCGCAGGTAGCGGAACAGCACGATGCTGTTCACGAAGAAGAGGATGCCGATCACGAGCGTGAACCGCGTCAGGTTGCGCTCGACGATGTGCGTGCCGCCCTGCGAGGCCGGGGTGAAGCCCATCCCGCCGATCCCGGCGTCGCGGCCGCTGTGCATGAGCACGAGCGCGACGACGACGAAGACGAGCAGGACCTGGATGA
>JAICJR010000171.1 GCA_025928345.1 Thermoleophilaceae bacterium
CGCCCAGATCGAGCGGCCGCCGCGCGGCTCCGTTCGCCCGAACACGACGAGGCACGCCAGCGCAACCACGAGCCCGGCCGCGACAAACGGCATGTACGAGTGCACGGGCGACGGCAGCACCAGCAGGACGATCACCGTCAGCACAGCCTGCACGACCTGGCCGGCGAAGCGCTCCCACGCCACAGCTCGCAACGCGCGGCCGACGTCGCTCAGCTCGCGGCCGTGGCTGATCCCGCGGTGCACGTCGCCCACCACGCCGCCGGGCAGCGTGACGTTGAGAAACAGCGACCGGTAGTACGCGGCCACCGCGGCGGGCAGCGAGAGGCGCGCGCCGAGGCCGCGGGCGACGATCGTCCAGCGCCATGCGCAGCAGACGGTCGTCACAACGGCCAGGCCAAACGCCGCGGCGAGAGCGGTGGCGTCGACGTTGCGGATGCCGTCGAGGAACGGCCCGGTGCCGAGGCGCCAGACGAGCACGACGATGATCAGGGCGGACCCGGCGAAGCGGCCCCACGTCCACAACTTCCTTCTCATGCCGGCACCCTCCCCGCGCGAGCGCGCTGCCGCCACGACGGCCACGACCAGCTTCGGTCCCGCAGGAACGGGGTCTCGAACGCGGCCGCGAACAGCCGCGCGAGCGCGATCGTCAGCGGCACCACGAGGACCACCGTCAGCCCGAAGGCGAGAGCGCCGTGCCGGATTCGCTCGGCCACGAAGCGCTCGTACACGAGCACGACGATCGGCCCGTGGATCAGGTAGAGGCTGTACGAGCACAGGCCGAGGCTCCGAAGCGGGCGCGAGTCGAGCACCCGTAGCAGCGGCCGCGGGTGACCTGTGGCGAGCGCGGCGAGGAGGCTCGCGATGGCCGGGCCGAGCATCAGGTCGACCCAGTAGAGATGGTCGAGGGTCCACACCGAGCCCCGCCGGGCCATCAGGAAGAACACGGGCGCCGCGGCGGCGAGCGCGATCCAGCTCCACGGCAGTTCCCTGCGGCGCCGGCTCGCGGCGACTATGCCGGCGGCCAGGATGCCTATCGCGAACAGCCCGGCGAGGTCCGGCGCGGACTGGATCAGGAAGGTGTCCACCTTCGCGAGGTGCGGGCCCACGATCCCGAGCGGGACCACCACGCACATCACCGCGGCCAGCATCGCCATGCCCCCGAGCCGGCGGACGATGAGGATGAGCAGCGGGAAGAACAGGTACAGCTGGGCCTCGACCGCGAGCGACCAGAACGACCGGTTCGGGCTCGGCGCGAGCAGGATGTTCTGCACCAGCAGGCCGTTCGAGATGACCGAGGTCGAGCTGGGCAGTCCCTGCCCCGGCGGCGGCACGACCAGCCATGCCACCGCGAGGCTGAGGGCGAGCGCCGCCCAGTAGGCCGGCAAGATGCGGCGCGCCCGCCGGTAGGCGAAGCGGGCGATTCCGCCGAGCTGCCAGCCGTGGCGCGCCGGTGAGAGGGCCAGGGAGAAGCCGGACAGCACGATGAACACGACCACCGCGAAGCGCCCGTAGATGAACCAGCCGGCCCAGAACGGCGCGTGGTCCGCGGGGTAGCCGGGGAACGTGCGCAGGAAGATGTGGTTCATCACCACGTACAGCGCCGCCAGTCCGCGGATGCCGTCGAGACCCGCAAGCCGGCTCGATCGGGTGTCTGAACCTGCGTCCATGACCAGCTAGTGGGTCGGTGGCGGTGAGTTGAACGCGCTGAGGAAGCGGTCGCGGAACGAGCTCATCTGCCAGACCGGCGCCTTCGGGTTGGGTCGAAGGCCTGCGTTCCAGCCCCAGCCGCCGATCCGCTTCAGCACCTTCGGGTCCCGCGAGATGATCGAGATCGGCACGTCATGGCTCGGCTGCTGCCCGCTGACGATCGTCCAGGGCTGATGGTCCCCCAGAGCGATCACCACGAGGTTCGGGTCCCGGTAGTGCTGCACGAACGAGACGAGAGCGCTCAGCGTGTACTGAATCGACTGCCCGTACGCCGCCCGCACCGGCGCCGAGCCGTTCTTCTGGAGCCACGCCCAGGCCGCGTTAACCGAGAGCGAGTCCCTGCTCGTGTGCTTCACCGGGATGTGGTTGAAGATCGAGCCGTTGCCGAGCTTGTTCCACGGGATCATCGTCGGGATGCGAGTCCACGGCGTGTGGCTCGACACGAGATCGACCTCGGCGAACAGCGGACGGCGGTGCTGCTTCGCCAGCTCGTGGCGCTGCAGTGCCGCAAGCACGTACTGATCGGGCATCGACGCGTAGGCGAAGGTCGGCCCCTTGTAGCCGACGTCGCGCCGGTCGTAGACCTTGTCGTAGTGGTAGAAGGTCTTGCCGGGCCCCCAGAAGCGGTCGTTCGAGGGAACGTCGTCCACGGTCCGCCAGCCGCCGCGCTTGAACGCGTCGCTGAGTGTGAAGCGATTGCTCGCGGTGAGCTGCGCGTAGCGCCGGCGAGTGTTCACCTCCACGCCCGACTGCAGGGTCGAGTGCGCCAGCCAGCTGATGCCGCCAAACGTCGGCGACGTGAGGAAGCCGCTCCGAGCGGAGAAGCCGGCCGCCTGAAGCTGCTTGGTCCCGCGAGCGAGAACTCCGTCGATCGCCGGTGAGAAGGACGAGCCCTGGACCGCGGATTTGCCGTAGCTCTCCACGAACGCGAGCACCACGTCCTTGCCCCGCAGCCCGGTGAGCAGCCGGTCGGCCGGGGTGGCGGCGAAGCGATCCTGGTTGATCTCCTTGGCGAAGTTGGCGCGGTCGTTCAGCCCGGCGCGCAGAGCGGTCACCTGGTCGACGACGGAAGCGGCGGCGCTCGTGGACGCGATGGGCGCGTGCCGGACGAAGGTCGCGCCGGCCGCCCAGCACACGAGCCAGGCGAGCCCGAGCGCCCCCACCGCGCGCAGCGTCAAGGTGCGCTGCCCGGCCGCGAGCCGGATCACACGGCGCACGGCGAGCGTCATGAAGACGAGCAGGGAGGCGATCAGCAATCCGAGCCCGGCCATGACGAGCGTCGCGGTGGGACCGCCGATCGAGTCGCGCAGCGTCTCGCTGCCGATGCCGGCGTAGCTCAGGTCCTGATAGGCGTCGAAGGGGCGATCGAAGGCGGCGAAGAAGCCGATGTTGAGGATCTTCAGGAGGACCACGAGGGCGAGGAGCGGTCCAACCACCCAGGCCAGGATGCGGCGGGGCTTCGGCCGCAGCAGGGCGGCCGCCGCAATGAAGACGAGGCCCTCGAGCGGAAGCCTCAGGAGTGCCGCGGGCCTGAGGAGAACGGGCTGATCCGGTGCCACGAGCGCGCCCCATACGAACAGCAGCGCGAGCACCGTGAGCGCCGCGGCGGCGCCGCGGCGCGCTCGCCGGCGTCCGGGGCCGGCGGGCGAGGCGGGGGTCTTGTCGGGACCCAAGGGAGGGCGGTCGCGGGGGTCGTCCCGGTTGCTTCGCAACCACCAGATGTCGTGGCCGAACGACTCCGCAAGCAGGATGAGCGCGCCGGCCACAGCGGCCCGGCTCACGCTCTGCGGCAGGACATTCGCGGCGGCCACCGCCAGCACGATTCCCTGTGTGGCCGCCACGAACTTGCGCCAGTAGCGGGGAGGGAGCGTCGCGCGCATCCAGGGGAGCACCCAGCCGGCCACCAGGAAGGCGTAGCGAGCGGCGCCGATCGCAAGCACCCATACCCCGAGCGAGCGGGAGACGTACACGCTGAGGACGAGGATGAGGAACGCGTCCACCTCGCCGTCGAACTGCGCGCCGAGCGCGCCCGTCCGCGTGCGCCGCGCCACCCAGCCGTCCACCGCGTCGAGGGCGAGCGCGACAGCCGCGAGTGACATGAGCAGCGCGACGGAGACCGGCTGACCGAACGAATCCGCGACCAGCGCCGCGACACCCACCGCGAGCGTCGCTCGGACGAGCGTGATCCAGTCCGCGGGCGCCAGCCGATCGGAGCGGAAGTGGGAGAGCCCGCGAGCCAGGCCCCACCTCACGAGCAGCGCGCAGCCGATGCCGACCGCGAGGCCCGCCCCGTCCAGTCCTCTGGTGACGGCAAGCACGGCGATCAGAACGAGCTGAGCGAGCAGTCCGGCGAGCGGTCCCGCTTCAGGGATCGACCCGCCGGGTGCGGTAACCGCGGCTGCCTGCTTAGGCTCCATGCCAACAAATGACGCGACCGCCATACCGATCCTTCCCAGGGGTTCACCCATGAAGCAGGACGAGCGCGCCCCGTTCGTCAAGGGCCTCGCGCGCGCGCGGATGTCCGCCTATCCGGCCGGGGAGTTCGTCGAGCAGGAGAGCTTCATGCGCGCGAGCGAGATCCGCGAGCTGGCTGTCCAGGCCGGCATTGCGCCTGGGGTTTCCGTGCTCGATCTGTGCTGCGGAGTCGCCGGGCCGGGGCGCTTCATCACCCGCGAGCTCGGCTGCAGCTACCTGGGCGTCGACCTCAGCGCCAGCGCACTCGACATCGCGCGCGAGCGAGCCGGCGACCTTCCGTGCCGCTTCGAAGTCGGCGAGATTCCTCCGCTTCCCGGCGGGCCGTTCGACGTCGTGGTCCTCCTCGAGACCATGCTCGCGTTCCGCGATAAGGAACCTCTCGTCGAGGCGATATCCGCGGCTCTCGGGAGCGGCGGGCGCTTTGTCTTCACGCTGGAAGAGGGACTGCCGCTCACGGAGCGGGAACGCGAGCGCATGCCGGACGCCGACACCGTCTGGCTCACCCCGCTCGACGAGATGCTCGCCCTCCTCGAGCGAAGCGGCTTCGCCGTCCGCCGGCGGGAGGAGCACAGCAGCTCCCATCGCGCCATCGCGGATTCGCTGATCGACGCGTTCGAGGCCGACTCCGCGGACATCGCCGCCGAGATCGGACAGCAGCCACTCGACGAGCTGCTGGCCGCGCACCGGCTGTGGAGCGACTGGCTGCGGGACGGGCGCGTCCGCAAGTTCGAGTTCGTCGCGGAAAAGATTTAGACAGGGGCGGAAGTTTCCGGCAGCCGGGCGCGTCTCTGTTGACGATGACCGGCAAGCCAAGGTTCGCTGCTACATGCGTCGCCGCGACGATCGCTGCTCTGGGAGCGGCCTCGCCGGCACTCGGCGCGACGCGGCACGTCACGCTCAAGGGCGAGCAGGTGTCCGCGATGAACGCGACCGTGCTCGCGGCTCCCAACGGCCGGACGCTCTACCGGCTCAAGCCCGAGACGAAGCACCATTTGCTCTGCACCTCCTCGACCTGCCTCAGCATCTGGCACCCGTTCACGGTCAAGTCGAACCACACGAAGGTGCGGCTGCCGTCCGGGATGTCCGGCCACGCGCACCTCTTGAAGCGCGGTCACCGGTTCCAGGTGATGCTCGGCTCAGATCCGCTCTACACCTTCGGCGGCGACAGCCACGCGGGCCAGGCGAACGGCCAGAACATCCAGAGCTTCGGCGGCACGTGGATGACGTTCACCTTCACGAAGGCTCCGTCCAGCTCGCCCCCACCGCCGGCGTCGACGCCGCCTCCGTACCCCTACTGAGCGGGCAGCCCTAACCAACCGGCGCGCGCGGCTCGCCGGCCTGCTACCAAGTGGGTGCTCGGCAGGGGACCCCGAGCGGCATTGAGGCGAGCCATCGGGAGGTGGGCGAAAGTGTCGTTGTCCAAGCGGCTGTTGCTGGCGCTTATCGGTGTAGTACTCACGGGGGCGCTGGCGCCGGCGGCGCATGCCGGTCCAAGGACGCGCGCGGCCACCTTCGCCACCCCCACGGTGGTGGACAACTATCGCCCCGGCTTCGAGCCGGACGTCGTCGTGGACCAGAGCGGCGACGGCGGCACCTACACCAGCACTCCCTACGGCTTCAGCACCACCGAGTCGTTCGTCTACCGCGCGGACGACAACCGCCAGAGCTTCCACCTCATCGAGGGCAACATCTTCGGCAAACCGGCCACCTGCATCGGCGGCGGTGACACCGAGCTCAAGCTCGACCCGGTGAACGGGGACATCTACTTCGTCGACCTCCAGGGGCTCACAAACTTCTCTAGCTCGGTCTCGACCGACCGCGGGGCCAGCTGGTCGACCACGTGCGACGCCGTGAACGGCGCAGGCGTGGACCGCCAGTGGCTCGGCATCGACTCGAACGGCCACACCACTCCCGTGGGCGCCGGCGCCACCGGCGGCAGGCTCTATCTCGACTACGACAACGTGAACCAGAACACGGACCTCTCGGACGGCGAGGAGAACACGGGTGGCAACCAGCTCGTGATGAACGAGTCGGTCGACGGCGTGCACTACGGCTCTCACTGCCTGGCGGCCGGCCTGCCGTGCCCGCTGCCGCCCCCGGTGATCAGCAAGGACGAGGGGATCCCCGGCAACATCGTCGTGGACGAGACGCCCGGCAGCCCGTACCAGCACCGCGTCTACGCGATCCACACCGGCTCGGGCGGCAATTCCGTGATCGTCTCCTACTGCAGCGGCAAGAAGGGCGACAGCACGGCCGCCGCGGTGGCCGCCGACTGCACGGACCCGACGCAGGTGAACGCCGACCCGGCGCACGTGAACGTGAACTGGCACGACTCCGACCCGCGCAAGCCCGGGAACTACACCACGGGCAACCTGTTCGCCTCGATAGCGATCGACCGCCGCGGCTACCTGTACGCGGTCTGGTCGGAATATCCAGTGGACTCGAGCGGCGCACCCAACGGCCCGGGCGTGGTCAAGCTCGCCGTCTCCACCGACGGCGCGAAGACCTGGTCCGCTCCCGTGCAGGTGTCCCCGAGCACGCTCGGCAACAACGTGATGCCGTGGGTCACGGCGGGTGACGCCGGCCGCATCGACATCGCGTGGTACGGCGCGCCGCAGGCGAAGAACGCGCAGGGCGCCTTCGGGCCGGACACGCTCGATGCAGGCACGTGGAACGTGTACCTCGCGCAGAGCCTGAACGCGACCACGACGCATCCCACCTTCAC
>JAICJR010000061.1 GCA_025928345.1 Thermoleophilaceae bacterium
ACCCCGGCGACGACGCCGCCCAGGCCCGCGTCTTCGAGGCGCTGCTCACGCTGTTCGACGCGCTCGGCCGCGAGCAGCCGCTGCTCGTGGCGATCGAGGACATCCACTGGGCCGACAGCTCCACCCGCGCCTTCCTCGCGTTCCTCGCCCGCTCGCTGTGCAACGAGCGCGTGATGGTGGTGGCGAGCTACCGGCCCGATGAGCTTCATCGCCGACATCCGCTGCGGCCGCTTCTCGCCGAGCTCGAGCGAAACCCGGGCGCCCGTCGCGTCGAGCTCAAGCCCTTCACGCGCGACGAGCTGCGCGAGCAGCTCACCGACATCCTCGGCGGCGCTCCCGAGAAGGAGCTGCTCGACCGCCTGTGGGCGCGCAGCGAGGGCAACCCCCTGTTCACCGAGGAGTTGCTCGCCGCCAGCCTCGACGGGCGCGGCGCCACTCCACCGACGCTTCGCGACGCGCTGATGGTTCGCATCGAACGCCTCACCGAGAGCGGGCAGGAGCTGCTCCGGCTGCTGTCACTCGGGCGGCGGCTCGACACCTCGCTGCTGGCCGATGCCAGCGGGCTCGACCCGTCCGAGCTGCGTGCCGCGCTGCGCGAGACCGTGGCGAGCCACATCGTCCACGCGAATGACGACGGCTGGTACAGCTTCCGCCACGCACTGCTGCGCGAGGTGGTGGCGGACGACCTGCTGCCCGGCGAGCGCGCGGAGCTTCACCTCGCCCTCGCGCGTGCCCTCGAGCGCCGGGCGGCCGAGCGCGGGGAGGGCGCCCACGTGGCCGCCGGCATCGCTCACCACTACTACGCGGCGGGCGAGCAGTCCGCGGCGCTGGCGGCATCCGTCCGCGCGGCCGAGGCCGCCGACCGCGTGCATGCGCACGCCGAGGCCGCCGCTCTGTTCGAGCGTGCGCTCGAGTTGTGGGACCGGGTGCCGAACCCCGAGGAGCTCACCGGCACGGACCAGGTCGAGCTTCTCCGCCGCGCCGCCCTCGACTACCACGCGGAGGGCGACGTGACTCGCCAGGAGCACCTCGTGAAGAAGGCGCTCGAGCTCGTGGACCATCAGGCCGACCCGAGGCGCACCGCCGGGCTGCTCGAGAACCTCGGCCGCGCCCAGTGGAGCCTGAACCGCGGCAGCGAGGGAATGGAGACCGCCCAGCGCGGACTCGAGCTTCTGCCCAAGGACGAGCCCACGAAGGAGCGCGCTCGGATCCTCGGCTGGCTCGCGAAGGCGCGGATGCTGCAGGGCAAGTACGTGCAATCGCTCGAGCTGGCGGGAGAGGCGATCGAGGTGGCCAAGGCGGTGGGCGACTCGCTCGCCGAGAGCCGCGCCCGCAACGCCCGAGGCACCTCACTGGTCGGGCTCTACGAGATGGAGGAGGGCACGACGGAGCTGCGCAAGGCCCTCGAGATCGCGCGAGAGCGCGAGTACCTCACCGAGATGAAGAGCGCTTACACGAACCTCGCCGAGGCGTATCACTTCTCCGGCCGCACGCGTAAGGCGCTCGAGGTCGTGAAGGAGGGTCAGGCCGTGGCCACCGAACTGAGCGACCCCGGCAACTGGCTCACCGTGATGATCGCCGAGCTGAGCTTGGCGGTTGGGGAGTGGAAGGCGGCCCAAGATGCGTTGCCGCAGTCCGAACGCCGCTTCATCGGAACGGCGCTCATGTATCTGCTGATTGTGCGCGCTGGGATTGCGCTTGGCGTCGGCGACCACGCCGAAGCGCGCGCGAATCTGGACCGGGTCGGCGAGTTCGTCGCGGACTCGAGCGAACCACAGTTCCTTGGCGCGTGGGGCACGCTCGTTTCGCGGCTTGACCTCCGCGAGGGCGACATCGAGTCGGCGCGCGCCGCGGTGGACGAGGCTCTCGACCGAATCGAGTTCTGCACCGAGGACGCGTCACGCATCGTGAAACTGTCCGCGTCCGGCGTGGCGATCGAGGCCGAGGCGGCACAGCGTGCCCGCGACCTCGGCGAAGACCCCGCGACCGCCTTCGCCCGCGCGGAGGTCATGCTCGCGCGCGTGCGCGCCGCCGCCGAGGGCAATCGCCCGGTGGAGCGCGCCTGGCTCGCGAACGCCGAGGCTCAGTACTCGCGCGTGGAGGGCGAGGCGGAGCCCACCTTGTGGGCGGAGGCCGCCGCGGCCTGGGACCAGATCGAGTGGCCGTACGAGGCGGCCGTGGCCCGCTGGCACGAGGCCGAGGCGCATCTCATGACCGGCGACCGCGCCGCCGCGGGCGTGGCGGCCACCGCGGCGCTGGCCACGGCGCGAGCGCTCGGGGCCGGCTGGCTCGAGGGCGAGGTTGAGGGGCTCTGCACCCGCGCGCGGCTCCAGCTCGACGGCCTCGACGCGCCGTCGGCCCCTGTGGAGGAGGCGGCCGAGCCGGCCGAGGAGGAGCCGTTCGGCCTCACGCCGCGCGAGCGCCAGGTGCTCATGCTCGTGGCCGAGGGACGCACGAACCGCGAGATCGGCGACACGCTCTACATGGCGGAGAAGACCGCCAGCGTGCACGTATCGCGCATCCTGTCGAAGCTCGGCGTGCGCAGCCGCACCGAGGCGGCCGCCGTGGCGCACCGGCTCGGGCTGGACAGCGCGCCTACCGGAACAGGTCGTCCGTCCGCGGGCGCCTGAGCGCCGCCGCGCCCGGCCCGTCGTCGCGCGTTACGAACCGCTCGAGCCCGCGCACCAGCACCACCGGCTCGCCCGCGTCCTTCGACCGCGCGAGGTCCGCCATCGCCGCCACGGCATCGCCCACGGCGGCCACCGTTGCCCGCAGCTCGCGGCCGTGAGCGTCTGAGCGGCCGCGCCAGTCGTCGACCATCAGCAGTCCTGCCGCGCCGAGCGCAACGTCCACCTGACCCATCCGCCAGGCCCGTCCGAAGCTGTCCGTGATCACGACGGCGGGACGATTCGGGAGAGCCGCTCGCAGCGCGCGAGCCGAAGCATCCGGGTCCTTCGGCAAAAGCAGAGCGGTGTCGTCGCCCGGGAGGTTCGAGAGGTCGATGCCCGCGTTCGCGCAAACGAAGCCGTGGTGGGTCTCGACAATCAGGACGCCGCGCTCGGCGCGCAGCACCTCCGCGGCCTCGTCGAGCACGAGCTGAACGAGTCGCGCGTCCTTGCCCTGCGCGGCGATCCGCCGCGCCTCCTCGCCCGGCACGACGTCATCGAGGCGCACCAGCCGTCCCTCTGCCTTCGACACCACCTTGCTCGCGACCACCAAAATGTCGCCAGACTCCGCGGGGCAGGTCTCAGCGATCAGCGCGCCAAGGTCGTCGCCCGGCTGAACCTCCGGCAGACCCGGAAGCGCGGAGACCGTGATCGCCAGCGCTAGACCTCGACGGTCTCGGCCGCCGAGAAGCGGCTCGAGCGCACGCGGTCCAGCTGGCGCAGCGCGCCGCGCGTGAGCGGCGCCACGGCACGCCGTTCCTCGAGCACGGCGGCGAGCGAGCCGAGGTCGTCCGGCGTGTCCACGTCGTGCGACAGCGACGGCACCTCTTCCACGCTGTGCTTGAGCCCGGCCTCCTGCGCGAGCGTGACATGGCGGTTGAGGCTGTCCGGGCCGAAGCTCGGGAGGAACGCGTCGGGCGGCGAGATCATCAGCGCGTTGGTGCCGCTGCCGTGGCGGTCGGGCACGATCACCACCTGCATCCCGTCCGACTCGGCGCGTGCAAGCAGCGCGTCGATCTCCGACGGGCAGAGCAGCGGCGTGTCGCCCGGCACGAGCAGCACGCGCTCGATGCCGGCGGCGAGCGCGTGGCGGATGCCGAGCAGTGTGGCGTCGGACTGGCCTGTCTCCGCCGGGTCGTTCACCACGGTCACGCCGTGACCGCGCGCGGCGGCATCGACGGTGGCGTCCGCGGACACGACGGTGATCGTGGTCAGCCGCTCGACCTTGCGCAGCGAGCTGAGCACGTCCGAGAACATCGCCTGCGCGAGCGCCTGGCGCGCGCCGCCGGCGAGCGTGGGCGAGAGGCGCTGCTTCGCGGCGCCGAAGCTCTTGATGGGCAGGATCGCGGCTGTCCTCATGGGCAAGACCTGTAGACCGGTGGCGCGACTCTAGCGGCTGGGCCTCACGCGCACCATTGCTCAGGAGGCGAGAGTGGCCGCAAATTCGAGGGTTTCTTGTGCCAATCGTCGCCTTGCATCGGGGGAATCCATGAGCGTTTCCGTGACGTGCACGGCGCGGCCCGCCGCCGGCTCGTCCGCCACGGCGCCGTCGATCAGGTCCGAATACGCCTCGAACACGCAGTCGGTGCCGACCGGCAGCCCCGCCCAGCGGCAGAAGTCCTCGGTCGGTCCCTTGATCGAGCGGCCACGGATGAACGGGCTCACCGCGACCACCGGCACGCCGCACTCGGCCACCGTCTCCTGGATTCCGTGAACGGCGAGGATCGGACCGATCGAGATCACGGGGTTCGAGGGACCGAGGATGACCACCTCCGATCGCTCGATGGCGGCGATTGCCTCGGGCGAGGGCTCGGCCTCGTCCATGCCGATCAGCTGCACGTCCTCGATCTCCGGCGCGCCGTCCTTGCCGCCCTCGACGATCATGAACTCCTGGAACGGCAGCCAGTCGCCGCGCACCTTCACCTGCGTGCGGACGGGGTCGTCCGACATCGGGATCACCTCCGTCTCGAGCCCAAGCGCGCGGCAGACCTCCGCGTGCGCGAGCGTCAGCCGCTCGCCGGCGTGGAGAAGCTCGGTGCGCATGAGGCACATGGCGAGGTCGCGGTCGCCGAGGCGGAACCACGCCGGGCGGTCCACGCGCTCGAGCGCGTCCATCACCTGGAACGTGTCGCCCTGAATGCCCCAGCCCTGATCGTCGATCACGTCGGCGAGCGTGTACGCCACGAGGTCCGGATCGGGCGAGACGTGCACGCCATACATCTCCACGTCGTCGCCGGTGTTCGCGATCACGGCAAGCTCTCGCGCGCCCACCACGTCGAGCAGGCCGCGGGCGAGGCGCGCTCCCCCGGTTCCTCCGGCTAGGACGGTAACCACCGGCGCGCGAGGCTACCGGGTAGGCTGCCGCGACATGAGGCTCGAGGGGCGGATCGCGCTCGTCACGGGCGGCGCGAGTGGAATCGGCGCAGCCACCTGCAGGCGCTTGGCGGGCGAAGGCGCGCGCGTTGCGGTGACGGACATGAACGCTTCCGGGGCGGGCGAGGTGGCCGCCGAGGTGAACGGCATGCCGTACGAGATGGACGTGCGCGACGGCCCCGGGATCGCCGCCGCCGTGAAGGCGGTTGAGGACGAGCTCGGCCCGATCGACATCCTCGTGAACAACGCGGGCTACGACGAGTTCGGGTTCTTCGTGAACACCGACGAGGCGATGTGGGACCGTGTGCTCGGGGTGAACCTGCGCGGGGTGATCGCGGTGACGCACGCGATCCTGCCCGGCATGCAGGAGCGGCGCCGCGGCCGCATCGTGAACGTGGCGTCGGAGGCGGGGCGCGTGGGCTCTTCGGGATCGGGCATCTACAGCGCGGCCAAGGCCGGCGTGATCGGGTTCACCAAGGCGGTGGCGCGCGAGGCCGCCCGTTACGGCGTGACGTGCAACGCGGTGGCGCCCGGGCCGATCGAGACGCCGCTGCTGATGGCCGCTCCTGAGGCGCTCGGCGACGTGGGGCAGAAGCTCGTGGACGTGATGGTGGGGTCGACGGTGCTGCGCCGGCTCGGCCAGCCCGACGAGGTGGCCGCGGCGATCACCTTCCTCGCCTCCGACGACGCCTCGTTCGTGACCGGTCAGGCGCTCGGCGTCTCCGGCGGCCTTGCCATGATCTGAGCCATGGCAGAGCGGGTGCTGATCCGCGAGGTGGGGCCGCGCGACGGCTTCCAGAACGAGCCCGAGATCATCCCCACGGCCGACAAGGTGCGGCTCGTGGAGATGCTCGCGCGCACGGGGCTGAAGCGCCTCGAGGTCACGAGCTTCGTGCGGGCCGACGTGATCCCGCAGCTCGCCGACGGGCCGGAGGTGCTGGGCACGGCGGAGATTCCAGACGACGTGTCGGTCACCGTTCTGATCCCCAACGAGAAGGGGCTCGAGAACGCGCTTGAGCTGCGCGACAAGTTCGACGAGGTGAACCTATTCCTGTCGGCGTCGGAGTCGCACAACCGCGCGAACGTGAACCGCTCGGTCGAGGAGTCTTTGTCGGGGCTCGAGCGGGTTGTCTCACGCGCGCGCGAGGAGGGGCTTCGCTGCGAGGGCGTGATCAGCGTGTCCTTCGGCTGCCCGTACGAGGGGAAGGTGCCGCAGGAGCGCGTGTTCGACATCGCGGCCCGGCTGGCCGCCGCCGGCTGCGGAGAGATCGCGTTTGGCGACACCACCGGGATGGCCAACCCGCTGCAGGTGCGCGAGTTCTTCGGGGCGGCGTTCGAGCGCCTCGGCGGAGTCGAGCTCACCGCGCACTTTCACAACACGCGCGGGCAGGGTCTCGCCAACGTGCTGGCAGCTTTGGATTCCGGTGTGCGCTCGTTCGAGTCGTCGTTCGGCGAGCTGGGCGGCTGCCCGGTGCCGAAGGGGGCGACCGGCAACATCGCCACCGAGGACCTCGTCTCGATGCTGCATGAGATGGGCTTCGACACAGGCATCGACCTGGAGAAGCTGCTCGACGCCAGCCGCGCCGTGCGCGACGTGCTGGGCCGGCCTCTCACCAGCCACCTGCTCACAGCCGGGCCGGTGGACTGGCACGAGCAGTCTCGTTAACGTCCGAAGTCGGACCCCCGACAACTAGGACCCGCAAATGCCCCGCAAGCCACTGGCTCTGGCCGCGGCGCTCGTCGCGCTCGCCCTTCAAGCGCCCTCCGCACATGCCGACCCCGCGCTCGCCGGCACCTTCGACGTCAGCGGCAACCCGGGTGAGATCACCACCGGTCCCGACGGCAACGTTTGGTTCACGCTGATCACGTCCAGTCAGAACAAGGAGTTCGGGAAGATCACGCCGGACGGGAGCGTCACGGAATACGACTCGCCTGGAGACGTCACGTTGAAGGGCATCACCGCGGGACCCGACGGGAACCTGTGGGCGACCGGGATCAACTCGGTCGTGAAGATCCCCCCGGGCGCTCCGACGTCGGCCCAGAAGTTCACCGACAACAACATCGGGGGGCCGAGCGACATCACGACCGGTCCCGACGGCAACCTGTGGACCGCGAGTGGCGGCCTCGTGATCAAGGTTCCGCCGGGAAACCCCGGCGCGGGCGACGTTCCGCACGGCGGGGTCCTGAGCGGCACCGATCCGCAGGGCATCACCGCGGGCAGCGACGGCAACCTGTGGATCCTCGACAACAACGGCGACAACAGCGCCATCGTCAGGTTCAACACGAGTGGCAGCGTGGTGGGCACGCCGTTCAGCACCGGCGGCGCGCTCAACCAGAGCCGCATCGCCGAGGGCCCGCCGGGCCAGATGCTGTTCACGCAGTCGATCACGTCGCCGCAGAGGGTGGGGCGCGTGGACTTCTCCGGCAACATCCAGTTCACGAACATGCCGAATGGGCTCGGCGACCCGATCGGGGTCGTGTTCGGCAACGACGGCGCCTACTGGATCGCGAACTTCGGTGCGAGCAGGATCCGGCGGCTGACGCCCGCCGGCGACCTCACCGAGCCGATCACGCTTCCCGCGGGCGCGCGGTTCCTCGCCAAGGGAGCGGGCGACACGCTCTGGGCGACGCTCGAGCAGGCGAACAAGATCGCCAGGATCACGGGCGTCTCGGCGCCGCCCGCTCCGCCGGTCACCGCGCCGCCTGTGTTCACGCCGCCCCCGCCGGCATCCGCCGTTGCTGCGCTGCATGGACATGTGTTTCGCGTAAGCGGCAAATTCGTCGCTATCCCGATCAGTTGCCAAGGCTCGAGCACCTGCAATGGCAAGCTCACGCTCCGAACGGCCAAGGCCGTGGCGGCCGCCAAGAAGAAGCGCAAGCTCAAGCTCGGCTCCGCGAAGTTCTCGGTGCCGGCCGGTCAGACGAAGCGCGTGAGGGTCAAGCTGTCGAAGCCGGCTCTCAAGCTGGTCCGCAGGCACAGGACGCTCAAGGCCCTCGCCACGATCGGCGGCAAGAGCACGAAGGTGACGCTCAAGCGGAAGAGGTAGCGCGCTCGCGCAGCCAGGCGATCACGTCGGGGTCGGTCGACTCGAGCTGGTCGATCGGCTCGCCGTAGCAGGTGCAGAGGTCGACGATCGCGAGCTCGTCGGACACGTGCACCACGCGCCATTCCGCGCCGTTCTCTTCCCAGCGGATGAGCTGCTGAATAGGCGGGTCGCTCATTGCTTGAACCTCTCTTCGAGGGTAGCGAGGATGAGCTGGAAGCGCGACTCGAGCCAGGCGCGCCCGCCCGCGGCGAGCAGCAGGCGGTCGAGCGGCGCGGCGCGGTCGACCCGTGCCGCGAGCGTGACGCGTGTACCGCCGCCGTCCGGCTCGAGCTCCCATATGACGTGCGCGCGCGTGCGCGAGCCCACATCCGCCGTGCCGGCGATCACGCGCGGAGGGTCGAGCCGCTCGAGGCTCGTCACGGCGGTGCGGTGAACGCCGAGCGGCCCGCGCATGCGCACGCGGCCGCCGTCGCCGGGCTCCACATGGACGACGGATATGGCGCCGTCGGCCAGCAGCCAGTGGTTCTCGAGGTCGGAGAGGAACTCGAACAGCGGTCCCAGCGCGACCGAAATTCTGCGGGAGGTATTTACATACAACTTTCTGTGTGTTAATGTCCGCGCATGTCAGGAATTTGGCATCCGGTCAGGCGAGCGATCGTGGAGCGCGCCGCGGATGGCGCGGCCACGCTACCCGAGCTGGCCGAGGCGGCGAACGTTCACCTCAACACGGTGCGCGCGCACGTGGCCGCGCTGGAGGAGGGCGGGGTGCTGCGGGCGGAACCAGCCACCGCGTCGGGACGCGGCCGGCCGCCGCTTCGCTACAGCCTGGCTGACGACTTCACCTATCCGGCCTCCGACTTCCTCGGCCTTGCCGAGCTGCTGGCCGCGGCGGTGGCGCGGAGCGATCAGACGCCCGCGCAGCTTCACCGCCTCGGCGAGGACTGGGGGCGATACCTGGCCGGGCGACCAGGGACTCAGGAGCTCGAGCGCGTGCTCCCCGCCGCGCTCGGGCGACTGGGCTTCGACGCCCGGTTCGACGGCGACGAGCTGATCCTGTCGGCCTGTCCATGCCGGCTTGTGCTGCCAGACAACCCTGAGCTCGTTTGCAACCTCGCGATCGCAGTGACAGAAGGCGTGCTCGCGGGCTGCAGCTCGAGCCTGAGAGTGACCAACCGAATCCACGATCCGGAGCGGCGCCGGTGCACCGCCGTGCTTGCTCAATGACATGACTGCCGAACCGATCCTTCACGTCGTTCCGACCATCGACCTCGAGGCCGCCGAGGCCGCGGCCGCGGACCTGCTGGTCGCGCTCGGGGCCGACCTCGAGGACGAGGGGCTGCGCGATACCCCGCGGCGGGTGGCAAAGGCCTACGCCGAGCTGCTCACGCCCAAGCCGTTCAACCCCACGACCTTCCCGAACGACGAGGGCTACGACGAGCTCGTGCTCGTGCGCGACATCCCCTTCCACTCCCTCTGCATGCACCACATGCTGCCGTTCCACGGCGTAGCGCACGTGGCGTACCTGCCGGGCGACCGCATCATGGGACTGTCCAAGCTCGCGCGCGTGGTCGAGCTGTTCGCGCGCGACCTGCAGGTGCAGGAGCGGCTCACCCGCCAGGTGGCGGACTGGCTGCAGACCAACCTCGCGCCCAAGGGAGTCGGCGTCGTGGTCGAGGCGGAGCACCTCTGCATGTCCCTGCGCGGGGTGCAGAAGGCCGGCTCGCGCACAGTCACCTCAGCTCTTCACGGCCTCGTGCGGGAGGACCCGCGCACGCGGCAGGAATTTCTCGCCCTCACCACCCTGAAGGAGACTCGATGAAGCAGCAGACATACGTGATCGTAGGCGCCGGATTCGCCGGTGCGAAGGCGGCGGAGACCCTTCGGGCGGAGGGCTTTGACGGGCGCGTTGTGCTGCTCGGCGCCGAGTCGGAGCGGCCGTACGAGCGGCCGCCTTTGTCAAAGGAGTACTTGCGCGGAGAGGCCGGACGAGAGAAGGTCTACGTACACGAGGACGGCTTCTATGAGCAGAACGAGATCGAGCTGCATTTACGAACGTCAGCTGCCGCTATCGATGCGGCGGCAGGAGAGGTTGTGCTCGACTCCGGTGATCGCATTGCCTTCGAACGGCTGCTCCTGGCGACGGGCGCCACGCCGCGGAAGCTAGACGCACCCGGACACGATCTCGACGGGATCTACTACCTCCGCGACGTGGAGGACTCGGACCTGCTCCGCGCGCGTCTCGACGCCGGGTCCGGGCATCTGGTGGTGATCGGCGCGGGCTGGATCGGCGCCGAGGTGGCCGCCTCCGCGCGGATGAAGGGCCTCGACGTGACGCTCGTGGAGATGACCGAGGTGCCGCTCGAGCGGGTGCTCGGGCGCGAGCTCGGCACGGTGTATCGCGACATTCACGTGGACCACGGTGTGGACTTCCGCGGCGGTGTCGCACTCGAGCGCTTTGAGGGCTCCGGCAGCGTCGAGCGGGTGGTGCTCTCCGATGGCAGCGCGATCGACTCCGACTTCGTCGTGGTCGGCGTGGGGGTGATGCCGCGCGTTCAGCTCGCCCAGGCTTCCGGCCTCGAGGTGGAGAACGGGGTGGTGGTGAACGAGCTGCTCGAGTCGAGCGTGCCGGGCGTGTTCGCGGCGGGCGACGTGGCGAACGCGTGGCATCCGCTGATCAGCCGCCGGCTGCGTGTGGAGCACTGGGCCAACGCGTTGACGCAGGGCCCGGCCGCCGCGATGTCGATGCTCGGGCGCGGCAAGCCGTTCGACAACGTGCCCTACTTCTTCTCCGATCAGTACGACGTGGGCATGGAGTACGCCGGCTTCCCGAGCG
Source organism: Thermoleophilaceae bacterium (assembly GCA_025928345.1). Classification (GTDB taxonomy): domain Bacteria; phylum Actinomycetota; class Thermoleophilia; order Solirubrobacterales; family Thermoleophilaceae; genus JAICJR01. The sequence goes on from JAICJR010000061.1 coordinate 10,920, forward strand.
ACTGGGACGAGGTGGTGTTCCGCGGCGACCTCGCTTCGCGCGAGTTCGTCGCCTTCTGGCTGCAGGAGCAGCGCGTGGTGGCCGGGATGAACGTGAACGTGTGGGACGTGAACGAGGCGATCCAGGAGCTGGTTCGCTCGGGCCGTCCGGTGGAGCGCGAGCGGCTGATCGACACCGACGTGCCGCTCGAGGAGCTCGCCGGCGTGGCTACTGGGTAGCGAACTCAGGCTGGCGCTTCTCGAGGAAGGCTTTCGTCCCCTCGGCGAAGTCCGACGACGCCGCGAGCTGGGCCTGCGCCCCGCCTTCCCGATCGAGCGAGGCACCGAAATCGGGCTTGGCCGCGGCGTCGAGGAGCCTCTTGGCCAGGGCCACCGCCTGCGGCGCGCAGGCGAGAAGTTCGTTGGCGAGCTGCTCCGTTGCGGCGTCGAGTTGATCCGCGGGCGCGATGCGGTTCGCGAAGCCGATTCGGAAGGCCTCCTTGCCGTCGATCAGCTTGCCGAGCATGATGAGCTCCTTGGCATTGCCGAGGCCGACGACCGAGGGCAGGCGACTCGAACCGCCCACATCCGGGATGAGGCCGATCCGTGTCTCGACCAACCCGGTCACCGCGTCCTCGGCCATCACGCGCAAGTCGCACGCGAGCGCGAGCTCCATCGCGCCGCCGATCGCGCCCCCGTGGATCTGCGCGATCGTTGCCTTCGGCATCTCCTCGAGAAGGTTCCAAGCCGCCAGGATCGGGCCGCGCGTCTCGTGGATGAGCTCCGGGTTCTCTGACAGCGCGCGCAGCGCGCCGAGGTCCATGCCGGCCGAGAACATCGGCCCGTCGCCGCGCAGCACCACCACTCGCACCGAGTCATCCTTCGCCGCGTCCTCGAACGCCTCCGCCAGACCGCGGATCAGCTCCTCGTTGAGCGCGTTGCGCTTCTCCGAGCGGCTCATCACGATGTGCCTGACGCCGCTGCGGTCTTCTGTCTCTACTAGTGGCATGTACCCTCCGAGCGCTTGGACCTCAAGGAAGCTATAGAACGAGCGCGCGCCGGGGGCCCCGCGCGGCATCACGAGAAGTCGGAGCAGCAGGGCAAGCTGCCCGTGCGCGACCGCATCGCGCTGCTCGTGGACGAGGGCTCGTTCGCGGAGGAGGCGCTGCTCGCAAACTGGGAGCAGGACGGCTTCGGCGCCGACGGCGCGGTCACCGGCATGGCGCGTGTGGGCGGCCGCCCGGTGTGTGTCATGGCCAACGACCCCACCGTCAAGGCCGGCTCCTGGGGCCCTAAGACCGTCGAGAAGATCATCCGCATCCAGGAGCAGGCGCTGAAGCACCTGGTGCCGATGGTTTATTTGGTCGACTCCGCCGGCGCCCGCATCACCGACCAGGTGCAGATGTTCCCCGGCCGCCGCGGCGCCGGACGCATCTTCCACACCGAGGTGAAGCTGAGCGGCGTCGTGCCGCAGATCTGCCTGCTGTTCGGGCCGTCGGCCGCGGGCGGCGCCTACATCCCTGCGTTCTGCGACGTGGTGATCATGCGCGACGGCAACGCCTCCATGTATCTCGGCTCGCCTCGGATGGCGGAGATGGTGATCGGCGAGAAGGTGTCGCTCGAGGAGATGGGCGGCGCCCGGATGCACACCGGCGTGTCCGGCTGCGGCCACTTCCTGGTGAAGTCCGACGAAGAGGCGATCGAGCTCGCCAAGCGGTATTTGTCGTACTTCCCCGGCAACTGGCGCGAGGAGCCGCCGCCTGCGCCGCCTTGTCCGCCGGGCTCGGATCGGCCGATCCGTGAGTTGATCCCCGCCGACGAGAACAAGCCGTTCGACATGACCGAGCTGATCGACTCGCTCGTCGACGACGGGTCATTTTTGGAGGTGCACAAGCGCTGGGCGAAGGAGCTCGTGGTCGGCTACGCGCGCCTCGACGGCCGCGCCGTCGGGATCGTGGCCAACCAGCCGAAGCAGCGCGGCGGCGTTCTCTTTGTGGATTCCTCCGACAAGGCCGCCCGCTTCATCTGGACCTGCAACGCCTTCAACCTGCCGCTCGTGTTCTTGGCGGACGTGCCCGGCTTCATGATCGGCACCGCCGTGGAGCGCCAGGGCATCATCCGCGCCGGCGCCAAGATGATCTCGGCGGTCTCCGAGGCCACAGTCCCGAAGTTTTCGGTGATCGTCCGCAAGGCCTACGGAGCGGGGCTGTACGCGATGGCCGGTCCCGCCTTCGACCCCGACGCCTGCATCGCGTTGCCTTCGGCGAAGATCGCGGTGATGGGACCCCAGGCCGCCATCAACGCGGTCTACTACAACCAGGTGCAGGCGATAGAGGACGAAGAGGAGCGCGCTGCGTTCGTCGAGAACCTTCGCCGCGAATACGCAGAGGAGATCGACATCCTCCACCTCGCCTCAGAGCTCGTGGTGGACGCGGTGATCCAACCGGAGGACCTCCGCACCGAGCTGGTGCGGCGCCTCGAGCTCTGCGCCGGCAAGGCGCGCGAGTGGCCCGCCAAGCGCAACGCCGTTACACCCGTCTAGCGGTCACGCGGCCGACCGGGCCCTCGGGAAGCTGAGCGGAAGCGCCGCGACTGCCGGCTCCGGCGTGCGCGGGGCGAGCCGTTCCAAGTAGTCATGGAGCTTCCGCCAGTGGACGATGCCGAGCCGTCCGAACATGTGCCCCTCCGCGCGCGAGAGCCCGAGCTCGGCCTCCCGTAGGACTGCCGCGCCATCCGCTGTCAGATAGAGCTCACGCTTCCGCAGATCGCGGATGCCCATACGGGCCACGAGCAGGGAGCGCTGGCGAAGGTCCTTCACTGCCCGCGAAGCGGTCGTCCTGTCAATGCCAAGCCGCTCCGCGAGGTGGACCTGAGTGACTCCGTCGAGTGCGTCAACCACAGACAAGATCCGCCAGTCCCGCCAGGTGAGTTCGAGCGATGCCAGTTCGGCATCCGCATGCTCGATCGCCCGCTCCGCAGCCGTGACAAGCAACATCGTGGTCCACGACCGCAGAGGCTGCGGCGCCGAAGTCGACCACCGCCGCCTCGTCATGCCTCCCCCTTCCGTACACAGCGTGCGTGCAGCAACCACATATCTCGCGAGCGGCGGGATTTTGGGGTGGGCGGCAGAGCCTGGGCGCGGCGGCGATGGGCGCCAGGATCAACGCTTGCCTTCCCGCCGTATATGAGGATCAGTTGTTCGCCGCACTTTGGAAGCAGTTGATCTCTGAGATATGTGGTTGCTGCACGCACGCTCCGTGCAGAGGGATGGTGTGTGTTTGTTCTCATGTGCTGTGAAGGTTCTCGGCCCGATGTTTTCGCCCCCTGGGCGCGTTTCGGGCCGGGGCGCGGTAGCTTCCACGCCGTTTAGTCCGATCGCGGAGGATTTGGCACGTGGGCAAGTACGACGAGCAGGTGGCAAGGGCTCTGGCGGGCGCCCACAACACCGCGCGGGTGGCGCATCAGACGCCGGAGTATGTGCGGGTGGCCGCGGGGCTCGGCAGCGCGTTCGTCTGGGCGCTGCTCGACCTCGCTGACGCGATCCGCGAGTCCGGCGGCGCCGGCGGCGGCAAGCCGCAGAAGCCTGCCTCCGGCGGCGGAGATCTGGAGCGTTACTAGTGCCGGACCTGGCCTGGACTCCGACCCCGGAGTACGTGGAGCGCGCGAACGTCACGCGGCTCATGCGCGCGCACGGGCTCAGCGACATCAACGAGCTGCGCCGGCGCAGCGTCGAGGACGTCGAGTGGTTCTGGGACGCGGTTGTGAGGGACCTCGACCTCGAGTTCTCGACCCCCTACGAGAAGGTGCTCGACACCTCGAACGGCATCCCGTGGGCCACCTGGTTCACCGGAGGCCGCATCAACCTCGTGTGGAACTGCGTCGACCGCTGGGCGCACTCCGACCTCAAGGACCGCGCCGCCATCATCGGCGAGTCCGAGACGGGTGAGGTGAGTGGCCTCACCTTCAAGCAGCTCCACAAGAGGATCGACCGCGTGGCCGCCGGGCTGCTCGAGATGGGTCTGCAAAAGGGCGACGCCGTGGGCGTCTTCATGCCGATGCGCCCAGAGGCCGTGGTGGCGGCGTACGCGGTCGCGAAGATCGGCGCGATCTACATGCCGATCTTCTCCGGCTTCGCGCCCCACGCGGTGGCGGCCCGGCTGAACGACGCTGGAGCCAAGGCGCTCTTCACCGCCGACGGCACCTGGCGCCGCGGCAAGCACGGCCTGATGAAAGCGGTGGCCGACGAGGCGGTGGCGGACGTGAAGTCGATTGAGCGCGTGATCGTGCTCGAGAACCTCGGCATCGACATGCCCATGACAGAAGGTCGCGACGTCACGTGGCACAACTTCACCGCGCCGCACGAGGACGTCCACCTCGACTGCGCCGACACCGGCGCCGAGGACCCGTTCATGATCGCCTACACCTCGGGCACCACCGGGCAGCCGAAGGGCTCGGTGCACGTGCACGGCGGTTTCCTCGTGAAGATCGCCTCCGAGGTCGCCTACCAGCTCGACCTGCACCCGGGCGAGACGTTCGACTGGATTACCGACATGGGCTGGATCATGGGGCCGCTGTCGATGGTGGGCGCGCACTCCGTCGGCGGCACCATGGTGATGTACGAGGGTGCGCCGGACTTCCCCGAGCCAGGCCGCGTGTGGGCGAGCGTGGAGCGGCACCGGGTGAACATGCTGGGCGTGTCGCCCACGCTGATCCGCGCGCTGAAGATGCACGGCGACGAACACCCGGCCAAGCACGACCTCAGCTCGCTGCGCATCATCGGCTCGACGGGCGAGCCGTGGAACCCCGAGCCGTACGAGTGGCTGCGTCGCGTGGCGGCGCGCGAGGGTGAGGTGCCGATCATCAACATCTCCGGGGGCACGGAGGTGGGCGCCTGTTTCCTCTCGCCCTATCCGGTGGAGGAGATCAAGACCTGCTCGCTCGGAGGGGCGTCGCTCGGCATGGACGTGGATGTATTCGACACAAACGGACAGCCCGTCCGCGGCGAGGTGGGCGAGCTGGTGTGCAAGCAGCCGTGGCCCGCGATGACGCGCGGCATCTGGGGCGACCCCGACCGCTATCTCGACACCTACTGGTCCATGTTCGACGGCGTCTGGCGCCATGGCGACTGGGCGAAGATCGACGAGGACGGCCAGTGGTTCCTGCTCGGCCGCTCGGACGACACCATCAACGTGGCCGGCAAGCGGCTCGGGCCGGCGGAGGTGGAGTCGGTGCTCGTGAGCCATCCGGACGTGGCGGAGTCCGCCGTTGTGGGCGTGCCGGACGAGACAAAAGGCGAAGCCGTGTGGTGCTTCGTGGTGGCCCCGGGCGCCGACGCCTCGCTGGCGAATGAGCTGGCGGACCTGGTCGCGGGCGAGTTGGGGCGGCCATTCAAGCCGAGTCGCGTGGTGCTCGTGGACGCGCTGCCGAAGACGCGCTCGGCGAAGATCCTCCGCCGCGCGGTTCGCGCCGTGGCGGTGGGAGAGGACCCGGGCGACATGTCGAGCGCCGAGAACCCGCAGGCACTCGACGGCATCCGCGCCGCGCTCGCCTAGCTCTCGCTGAGAACCGTCTCGGGCGTGTCCCGGGCGAGGTCCGGGCCGATGCGCTCGTCGATCAGCTCGATCAGCTCGGTACAGAACTCGAATGCCCGGTCGAGCGAGGCGGGGTCGATGTGCTCGGGTGTGTCGGAGTGCTGGTGGTAGTTCGGGACGTAGTCCATCGCGTTGAGGCAGCCGATCGAGATCGCCGGGAAGCCGGTCGCGCGCGCCGAGTACGCGTCGCTCACCGACCGCGACACAACCCCGCGCGCATTGTGCTTCTCGCCCAGCTCACCGCACAGCTCAACGAGCGCCGGGTGAAATGACAGCGGGAACACGAACCCCGACTTCGTCTGCCAGCG
>JAICJR010000123.1 GCA_025928345.1 Thermoleophilaceae bacterium
GCGGCGGCGCCCGCCTGCAGCACCGCGCGCGACTGCTCCTCGTCGAACGCACCCTCCTCGCAGAAGACGTCGATCCATTTGGCGTGGGGCGCGCACGCCTCGAGCATCTCGCCGCAGACGAGCCACACGTAGTCGTCCGGCTTGCCCTCGTACTCCGCGGGGACCACGTGCGCGCCGAGGAACGTCACGTCGTCGGTGAAGCGACTCGCCACCTCGCATGAGCGCTGCTCGGTTTGCGTTTCCAGCCCGTAACCGGACTTGATCTCCACGTGCGTGATCCCGGCGCGCAATCCCTCGCGGCGACGGCGCTCGGTCAGGGCGGCGAGCTGGTCCGCGCTCGCGGCCCGCGTGGCGTCGGTGGTCACGCGGATGCCACCCGCGCTGTAGCGCTGACCCGCCATGCGAGCCGCGAACTCGTCCGCGCGGTCGCCCGCGAACACCAGGTGCGTGTGGCTGTCCACGAAGCCCGGGATGACGCAGCGACCGCCGGCGTCGAGCCGACGATCCGCCTGAGCGCCGGGGCGCTCGACCGCTGTCACGCGGTCGCCCTCGATTACGAGCGCGGCGTCGCGGACCTCGCCGAGCGACGGGTCATTCGCGACCAGAAGCCCGATGTTGTCGATCACAAGCGTGCTCATCGGCCCGCCGCCGCCGCCAGCTCGCGCGGTACGTCGAGGTCGGCATGGGCGCCGTCGCGGACTATGAAGCGGCCGCCGACCATCACGTGGCGGACGTCGGCGGCGGTGCCTGCGAACACAACTGAGGCGAGCGCGTGCTCGGCATCCGTGCCGGCGAGGCGCACGCTGTCGAGGCCCACCGTCACGAGGTCCGCCAGCGCGCCCGGCTCGATGCGGCCGCCGTCGTCGAAGCCGAGGCAGCGGTAGCCGTCGGCCGTGGCCGCTGAGAGGAGCTCAACGGTGGGGTGGTTGCCGCGCTCCATGGTCGCGAGTCGTTCGTCGAGCTCCACCGCGCGTGCTTCTTCAAGGAGGTCGATCACCGCGTGGGAGTCACTGCCGAGAGACAGCCGCGCGCCGGCGTCGCGGAGCGTACGGGCCGGTCCGATGCCGTCGGCGAGGTCGCGCTCTGTGGTGGGGCAGAAGCAGCAGGTCACGCGTGCGTCGCCGAGCAGGCTCACGTCCACGTCCGTGAGGTGGGTTGCGTGGACCGCGGTGAAGCGTTCGCTCAGCACATCGACGGAAGCGAGCAGCGCGGTGGGGGACAGGCCGTGGGCCGCGAGACAGCCGTCGTTCTCGGCGGGCTGCTCGGACACGTGCGCGTGCAGAGGCGCCGCGCGCGACGCGGCCCAGGCAGCGACCTCGCGCGCCGACTCCGGGTCCACCGCGCGCACGCTGTGGATCGCCGCGGCGGGGTCGGGGAGTGCGTTCACTCGCTCGATCCAGGCGTCAACGTCGCGGTCAGCGAAGCGCTTCTGCACCTCGTCGGGTTCCTCGCGGAACCCACCGCGCAGGTAGCAGGCGTCGATCAGCCTGATGCGCACCCCGGCCTCCGCCGCCGCCTGCAGCACCGCGTGGCCCATCGCGTTCGGATCCTCGTACGGCACCCCGCCCGGCCCGTGATGCAAATAGTGGAACTCGCCCACGAGCGTCACCCCGGCGAGGGCCATCTCGCCAAAGGTCGCGCGCGCGAGCGCGAGGTACGAATCCGGGTCGAGCGTCCCGGCGAGTTCGTACATCTGGTCGCGCCAGGTCCAGAACGAGCCCGGGCCGCCGTGCGTTCGCCCGCGTAGGGCGCGCTGGAATGCGTGCGAGTGCGCGTTGGCGAAGCCGGGAAATGTCACGCCCGGCAGACGTTCCGCATCGCCGGGCGGGTCCGCGTCTGAGGTCACCGACTCGATTCGCTCGCCATCAACTGAGATCAGCACGCGCTCGTCCGGCCGCTCCCCGCCGAGCCACGCGAGCTCGCACCAGAGCCGCGTCACGACCCCACTCGCTCCACCAACGCACGCGCCCGCTGCTCGAACTCCGCGCGGCGATGCCGGTCGAACTGTTCCCAGGTGGAGAAGGTGGACGGGTCGCGGACGCGGTCGAGGAAGAGCGCGCCGTCGAGGTGGTCGACCTCGTGCTGGAACGTCCCGGCGGTGAGACCGCGGCGCACCTCCTCGTGCGGCTCGCCATCACGATCGAGGTAGCGAACGCGCACGTTCACGTGCCGGTCCACGTCGCCGCGCAGATCCGGCACCGAGAGACAGCCCTCGTTCACCGCGAACAGCTCGTCGTCCACCGGCTCGATCTCCGGGTTGACGATCACGGTCAGCGGCACGATCGGCTTATACGGATAGCGCGGGTTGCCAGGCTCGACCTCCACCACCGCCACACGCAGCGCGCGCCCCACCTGATTGGCCGCGATGCCCGCTCCGTGTGCGGCGCGCTTGGTCTCGATCATGTCGTCGATCAGCCGCTGGACCTCGTCTGAGCGCAGCTCGTCGGCCGACAGCTCCCGCGCCCGCTCGCGCAGCACCGGATCGCCCACGGTGACGATCTCGAGGACCGCCATCAACCCTCTTGCATCGGAATGCGAACGCCGCGCTCCGACGCCACCCGGAGCGCCGACTCATAGCCCGCGTCCGCGTGGCGCATCACGCCGGTTCCCGGGTCCGCCGTCAAAACGCGCTCGAGCTTCTGCGCGGCGAGCTCGCTGCCGTCCGCCACGCACACCATCCCCGCGTGGATCGAGCGGCCGATGCCCACGCCGCCGCCGTGATGGATCGACACCCAGGAGGCGCCCGAAGCCGTGTTCACGAGCGCATTGAGGAGCGGCCAGTCGGCGATCGCGTCGGAGCCGTCCTCCATGTCCTCGGTCTCGCGGTAGGGAGAGGCGACCGAGCCCGAGTCGAGATGATCACGCCCGATCACGATCGGCGCGCTGAGCTCGCCGCTCGCCACCATCTCGTTGAAGCGCAGCCCGAGCCGCGCTCGCTCGCCGTAGCCGAGCCAGCAGATGCGCGCCGGTAGGCCCTGAAACGCAATCTTCTCCTCAGCCTGCCGGATCCAGCGCGCCAGGCGCTCGTCGTCGGGGAACTCCTCGAGCACCGCCTGGTCGGTGGTGGCGATGTCCTGCGGGTCGCCCGACAGCGCCGCCCAGCGGAACGGGCCCTTGCCCTCGCAGAACAGCGGCCGCACATACGCGGGCACGAATCCCGGGTACGCGAACGCGCGCTCGAAGCCGCCGAGCTTTGCCTCGGCGCGAAGGGAGTTGCCGTAGTCGAACACCTCGGCGCCGCGGTCGAGGAAGCCCACCATCGCGGCGCAGTGCGCGGCGGCCGCGCGGCGGGCGCGTGACACGTACTCGTCGGGGTCAGAGGCGCGCAGCTCCACCGCCTCCTCGAGCGACATCAGGTTCGGCACGTAGCCGTTCAGCGGGTCGTGGGCTGAGGTCTGGTCCGTGACGATGTCGGCCTCGAAGCCGTCGCGCAGCAGCTCCGGGATCACGTCCGCGGCGTTGGCGCACAGGCCGACGCTCATCGGGCGCCGCGCCGCGGCTGCAGCGCGGCAGCGGGCCACCGCGTCCTCAAGCGATGGCGCCTGCTCGTCCAGGTAGCGCGTCTCGAGCCGGCGATCGATGCGGTGCTGGTCCACCTCCACGCACAGCACCACGCCCTCGTTCATCGTGATCGCGAGCGGCTGCGCGCCGCCCATGCCGCCGAGGCCCGCCGTCAAAGTGATCGTTCCGGCCAGCGAGCCGCCGTGCTTCCGGCGCGCGATCTCCGCGAAGCACTCGTACGTCCCCTGCACGATGCCCTGCGAGCCGATGTAGATCCACGAGCCCGCGGTCATCTGCCCGTACATCGTCAGCCCTAGCGCCTCGAGCCGCCGGAACTCGTCCCAAGTGGCCCACTCCGGCACGAGGTTCGAGTTGGCGATCAGCACGCGCGGCGCCCACTCGTGCGTGCGGAACACGCCCACCGGCTTGCCGGACTGGACGAGCAGCGTTTCGTCGGCGGCCAGCGAGCGGAGCGATCGCACGATCGCGTCGAACGCCTCCCACGAACGCGCAGCGCGGCCCGTGCCGCCGTACACCACGAGGTGGTCGGGATCTTCGGCGACGTCCGGGTCGAGGTTGTTCATCAGCATCCGCAGTGCGGCCTCCTGCGGCCAGCCCTGGCAGGAGAGCTCGGTGCCGTGCGGGGCTCGAACCTCGCGCGCGCTCATGCGAGTTCCCCCACCGCGCGCAACAGATCGCCCGACTCGATCAGCTCCTCCGCGGCTCGCAGCTCAGGGGCCAGCTCGCGGTCGGGACCGAAGCCCGGCACCACATCGCGCAGCGCCGCCAGCGCGGCACCCGTTCCTGCGCCCGGCTGCAGGGGGGCCCGCAGCTCGATCCCGCGCCCCGCGCACACGAGCTCCACGGCGAGGATGCGGCGCAGGTTCCGCACCGCGATCCGGAGCTTGCGCGCCGCTCCCCAGGCCATCGACACGTGATCCTCCTGCATCGCGCTGGTGGGAAGCGAGTCCACGCTTGCGGGCGCGGCCAGGCGACGGTTCTCCGCCACCAGCGCTGCCTGCGTGTACTGGGCGATCATCAGCCCCGAGTTCACGCCGGCGTCCTCGGCGAGGAACGGCGGCAGGCCGTGCGAGCGCGACGCGTCCAGCAGGCGGTCCGTGCGGCGCTCGGCGATGGCGCCGACGTCGGCGCAGGCGATCGCCAGGAAATCACATGCGTAGCCCAGCGGCGCTCCGTGGAAGTTGCCGCACGACTCCACGCGGCCGTCCGGGAGCACCATCGGGTTGTCGATCGCCGACACGAGCTCGGCCGCCGCCACCCGGCGGGCGTGCTCGACCGTGTCGCGCGCGGCTCCCGCCACCTGTGGCGAGCAGCGAAGCGAATAGGCGTCCTGAACGCGAGGGTCGCCATAGCGGTGCGAGGCGACGATCGGCGAGCCCTCGAGCAGCCGCTGCATGTTCGCCGCGCTGAGCGCCTGGCCGGGCTGGGGGCGAAGCGCGAGCAGGTCGGACGCGAACGCGCGGTCGGTGCCGAGCAACGCCTCCACGGACATCGCTGCCGTCACGTCCGCCACACGCAGGAGCGAGTCGAGATCGTGAAGCGCGAGCAGCAGCATGCCGAGGATGCCGTCGGTGCCGTTGATCAGCGCAAGGCCCTCCTTCGGACCGAGCACGAGGGGCGACAGCCCGGCCGCGGCGAGGGCATCGCGCGCCGAGCCCCCTTCGAGCACCTCGCCCTCGCCGAGCAGCACCAAAGCGCAATGGGCAAGCGGAGCGAGGTCGCCGCTCGCGCCGAGCGAGCCGTGCTCGGGCACCACCGGCGTGATCCCGTTCTCGAGCAGCGCCAGCAGCCCCTCAGCCACCTCCGGCCGCGCGCCCGAGCGCCCCATAGCGAGCGTGCGCGCCCGCAGCAGCATCATCGCGCGCACCACCTCGCGCTCCACCGGCGGACCCATCCCAGCGGCGTGTGAGCGGATCAGCGCGCGTTGCAGCTCCTCCCGTCGCGACGGCTCGATCGCCACGGTGGCCAGCGAGCCGAACCCGGTCGACACGCCGTAGTGCGGCTCATCCGACGCCGCCAAAGACGCCACCACCGCGGCGCTCTCCTCCATCGCGCGGCGCCCTTCGTCCGACAAGACAACCCGAGCATCGGACCGCGCCACCGCCACCACGTCGGCCGGCGAGAGGCCCGTGCCGCTGAGCTCGATCACCATCGAGCGGGACTAAAGCACCTTCGAGAGGAATGCCTGGGTGCGCTCGTGCTTCGGGTTCGAGAGCACCTCGCGCGGCTCGCCCTGCTCCACCACCACGCCCTCGTCCATGAACACGAGGGTGTCGCCGGCCTCGCGCGCGAAGCCGATCTCGTGCGTGACCACCACCATCGTCATGCCGTCGCGTGCGAGCTGCCGCATCGCGTCGAGCACATCGCCAACCAGCTCCGGGTCGAGCGCGGAAGTGGGCTCGTCGAACAGCATCAGCTTAGGCTCCATCGCGAGCGCGCGAGCGATCGCCACGCGCTGCTGCTGGCCGCCGCTCAGCTGCGCCGGGTACGAATCGATCTTGTCGGCGAGCCCAACGCGGTCGAGCAGTTCACGCGCCTTCCGCACGGCCTGCTCACTCCGTACGCCCTTCACTCGCGTGGGCGCCTCAATCACGTTGTGCAGCACGTTCATGTGCGGGAACAGGTTGAAGCGCTGGAACACCATCCCGATCTGGGCTCGCTCCTTCGCGACTTCGGACTCGCGCAGCTCGTACAGCTTGTCGCCGCGCTGCTGGTAACCGACGAGCTCGCCGTCCACGTACAGCCGCCCCGCGTCGATCTTCTCTAGATGGTTGATGCAGCGCAGGAACGTGGACTTGCCCGATCCGGACGGACCGAGCACGCACATCACCTCGCCGGGCTTGACCTCCAGCGTGATGCCCTTCAGCACCTCGAGGCGGCCGAAGCTCTTGTGGACGCCCTCCGCCTTGACCATCAGTTCCATTCGCGCCTCGCCAGTACGGCCCATCTGATCTTCTGGAGCGGCGTGGGTGGCAGATCGCGCGAGCTGCCACGCGCGTAATGCCGCTCGACGTAGTACTGGCCGATCGACAGGATCGTCGTCATGGCCAGATACCAGATGCTCGCGACGATCAGCAGCTGGATCGTCTTGTAGTTGACCGAGTAGATGAGCTGGGCCGAGTAGAGCAACTCCGTCACGGTGATGACGCTCGCGAGAGCGCTCGTCTTGAGCATCGAGATCGTTTCGTTGCCGGTCGGCGGGATGATCACCCGCATGGCCTGGGGGAGAACGATGCGCCGCATGATCTGAAGGCGCTGCATGCCCAGCGACTGCGCTGCCTCGGTCTGCCCCTCATCCACGGACAAGATCCCTGCGCGCGCGATCTCCGCCATATAGGCGGCTTCGTTTAATCCCAGTCCCAGGATCGCCGCCGTCAACGGTTTGATCAGGTCGTTCGCGTTAGCGCTTGCGATCACCGGCCCGCCGAACGGAATGCCGATGCTGAGCTTCGGGTACAGCGCCGAGATGTAGTACCAAAACAGCAGCTGCACGAGCACGGGCGTACCGCGGAAGAACCAGATGTAGAGCCAGCTCGCGCCCGATACCAGCGGGTTCGGGGACAGGCGCATCACCGCCAGGATCACGCCGAACACGATGCCGATCACCATCGCGATGACGGTCAACTCGATAGTGATCCGGACGCCGCGCAGGATGCGCGAGTCGAACAGGAAGTCCCCGACCACGCCCCACTGGAAGCGGGAGTTGTTCGCGCCGGAGTAGATCAACGCGGCCGCGATCAAGAGAATGATCGCGGCCGCAATCCATCGGCCAATGTGCCTTACGGGGACGGCTTTTATCTCGTCGGCTCGGACCTCCGAGTCGGCGACCTCGACGTCAGCCGTGACGACTCCTAGCTAATGGCTCCGTTGATCTGGGGGTTCGAGATTGCCCCATCGGCGATGCCCCACTTGGTGAGAATCGCCTTGTACTGGCCATTCGACATCAGCACCTTGAGCGCGTCAAGCACCGGCTGGGCCATCTTCGTGTCCTTCGGGATGGCGATGCCGTAGGGCGCCGTGCCGTAGGGCTTGCCAACCGTCTTGAACTGGCCGCCGGACTTCTTCACCTGGTAGTCCGCCACCGGCGAGTCCGCCATGCCGATCTGGGCGCGTCCGCTCGTGATGGCCAGGTTGGCGCCGTTCTGGTCGGGGAAGGTCAGGACCTTCACCGGCTTCTTCCCGGCGCTGGTGCACTTCTTGGACTGTGCCGTGGAGTCGTCCTGCTGCGTCGTGCCCTTCTCGACGGCCACCGTTGTGCCGCACAGGCTGGCGAGCCCGGTGACAGGCGGTCCGCCCGACGCCTTCTCGTAGAAGGACGTGCCCGCGGAGAAGTAGGTGACGAAGTCGACCGTCTTCTCGCGCTCCTTGGTGTCCGTGAACGAGGACATGCCGAGGTCGTACTTGTGAGCCGCGAGGCCCGGGATGATGCTGTCGAAGGTCGCGTTCTGGACCTTGGCCTTCAGCCCCATCGTCTTGGCGAGTGCCGCCGCCAGGTCCGCGTCCATGCCCTCCACGGTGTGCCCGTCCGAGCCGATGAACTCGTTGGGCGCGTAGGTGGCGTCGGCCGCCACGGTGAGCGTGCCCTTCGACTTGATCGCCGCCGGCACCTCGCCCGCGACCTTCTGGTCGGTGCCGCTGGCTGCCGTGCTGGTGCCGCCGCCGGTCGAGGCTGCTGTTGTATTGGTGTTGCTGTTGCTGCTGCCGCAGCCGGCCGCGATGGCCGCCACAGCTGAGAGCGCCGCCAAGCTGGCGGCGGCGCGCGAGATCCTACGTGTCATTTGCCGAGTCCTCCTCAGGTGTTCTGGCCCGGCGAGGATACTTCGCGCGAGCGGGAATTTGGGCGAAACACGCTGCAGCTCAACGTGTTCTGAACACAAGTGCGCCCCACGCTCGCTGTGCTGGTCCTCGCCCTTCTGCTTCCCGCCGCCGCTCACGCGGCGCCGGGCGTGCGCACCTCGCAGTTCGGGATGAACGTGCGCTCGAGCGCTGTCGGCGCGCGCGCGGCTTCCGGCCACTTCGTCACAAAGCCGCTGCGGGCTCCGCGGCGCTACGACCTCGTGGGGGCGACCTGGCGGCGCGGCGGCGGCACGCTGTGGCTGCGCGGTCGGCGCGCCGGCGGGCACTTCAGCCGCTGGGTGAGGTTGGGCTTGTCGGAGGAGAAGAGCAGGGGCGCCGCGCACGCCACCGAGCCGGTGTGGGCCGGCGGCGACGACTTCGTTCAGCTACGCGGCACGCAGCCGCTGACCGGGTTGCATCTCAGCTTCGTGAACGCGCATGTGCCGGCGGCGAGCGCGTCAGCGGTGCACAAGGCGCAGGTTGGGTTACCGCTGGGCGGCCAGCTATCGATCACGCCGCGCGCGGCGTGGGGCGCCTCGCGCTGCAGGCCGCGCAAGAGCGCCGGCTACGGCAGCGTCGATCTCGCCTTCGTCCATCACACGGAGACGCTCAACGGCTACAGCCGCTCGGAGTCGCCCTCGGTTGTGCTCGGCATCTGCCTCTTCCACCGCAACGTGAACCGCTGGAACGACATCGGCTACGACTTCCTCGTAGACCGCTACGGCCAGGTGTTCGAGGGCCGCGCCGGCGGGATCGAGGAGCCCGTGGTGGGCGCGCAGGCTGGCGGCTTCAACCTCTTCTCGACGGGCGTCGCCGCGATCGGCGACTTCCGTTTCAGCCGCTTCAGCTCCGCGGGCATGAACTCGCTCGCGCAGCTGCTCGCGTGGAAGCTGTCTCTGAACGGCGTCCCGGCGGAGGGAACCGTGACCGTGAAGTCGAACGGCGGCCCGTTTACGGCGTTCCCGAAGGGCGCGCCCGTCACGCTCAACCGGATCTCGGGGCATCGCGACGCGGACCAGACCGCGTGCCCCGGCAACGCGCTCTACCGGCAGCTGCCGGGGCTGCGC
This sequence comes from Thermoleophilaceae bacterium, assembly GCA_025928345.1. Taxonomy (GTDB): domain Bacteria; phylum Actinomycetota; class Thermoleophilia; order Solirubrobacterales; family Thermoleophilaceae; genus JAICJR01. The sequence continues at coordinate 9,426 of JAICJR010000123.1, forward strand.
ACGCGGGTGGCGCAGCTGGAGGGGCCGGTGAGCCGGCTCGAGCTGACGGCTGCGCAGCCCAAGCTGCTGTATCCGCAATCGCTGGCGTTCAGCGGAAGCCTTGTGCCGGCGCCAGGCATTGCGATCCCGCCGGGGGCAACAGTGCAGATCAGCGACAACCTCGCTAACGGCGGCCGCGTGCTCGCCACACTCCCGCTGGCTCCGGACGGCAGCTTCAGCGGCTCGCTCCCGCTCGCGCACAACGACGTGCTGCAGGCGTCGTTCGCGGGTGGGCCCGGCATGCCGAAGCTCGTGTCGAACGTGGTGTTCGCGAGCGTGGCGCCGACTATCACGCTGCAGTCGAGCGCGGCGAGCGTCACGCGCGGATCGACTGTCACGCTCACCGGATCCGCTACGCCGCCGAAGAGCAGGCTCACGCTCGAGGAGCAGGAGCTGCGCGGCACTCGCTACCGCCATGTGCGCACGCTCAAGCTGCGCACCCTCGGCGGCAGCTTCTCGGTCACGCTCGGCCTCTCGCGCCCGGGCGCCTTCCGGTTCATCGCGCGGACCGCGCGCTCACGCTCGATTCAGGCCGGAGCCTCCGCGCCGGTGGGCGTTCAGGTCGGCTAGACGCTTGGCTGAAGGATTTGGCGCCCCGGGCGGCCCCAATCCTTCAGCCGACGCTGGGGCGGCGCCGTTGTTGCTGCCGTTCGGCGGCGTTTCGAGCGCCACGTGCTCCAGGCGGGCCAGGCGGTAGCGCCGGACGGCGGCATCTGGCGAGTTCATGGGCACCAGCCCCAGTCGACGCACACGCATGCCAACCAGGCTGAAGCGCGCAAGCGGCGCGCACCATGGCCGCCGGGCCAAAATTAAGGCGATCGACCCTTACGGCGTGTCGAGCGCGAGCTGCTCGACCGAGGCGAGGTCGTACTCGCCGTGGTCGGTGCCGAGGCCCTGTGCCACCTGTGCGGCGGTGGCGCAGCCGAGCACTGCGGCCTCGCGCCGGGAACGCCCAAGCGCCAGCCCGCGAAGAAAACCCGCCGAGAAGGCATCGCCGCAGCCGGTTGTGTCCACCACGTCGACCTCGAA
>JAICJR010000312.1 GCA_025928345.1 Thermoleophilaceae bacterium
CACTCAGTCGAGTCGCAGGATAGTCTCCTCGATCTCCTCGCCACGACCGGGCGCGTAGCCGCGGTCGACTCCGACGCGCCGGAATCCGGCCTTCTCGAGCACGCGCAGGGAGCCGGCGTTGTCGGACGCTGCGCGGCCGTAGATCGGCCGCTCGTCGATCTCGGCGAGCAGGAGCTGCAAGGCCGCGCTCGCGATGCCGTTCCCCCACTGGCGCCGGTCGATCCAGTAAGTCACCTCGCGCCGGTTGTCCAGGTGGAAGGAGCCGATCGTTCCCGCGACGGCTCCGTCGACCTCGATCACGCGGTGCCACACGCCCTGGTCGGCGCGGATTCGCGACATCCGGTCGAGGAACGCGCCGCGATCGAACTGATTCTCGGAGGTGAACGCGGCCATCCGAACCGCTTCGGCGTCGGTCGTCTGCTCGAAGATCGTGTCGAGATCGTGGTCCTCCATCGGTCTCAGCGTGACGTTCACGGGCGCACCGTGTACCGCAGATGCGTGACGCCCTCGCCGGCGCCGACCCTCGGGCTCCCGAGGGCGATCGGCGTGTTCCTCCTTATGGACATTCTCTCTCTCCTCGGTGTGGCACTCCAGGTCATAGATGGCCTCTGCCATGGCGGCGACTGCGCGAGGGAAACCGGCACGTGTCCTCGCGAGCACGCTCTCCAGCTCGGGCGGGGAAGTTCCGCGGTTCGCGGCACCGAACGCATGGCGCCAAATGCGTCGACCGCCATATGGAAGAAGGGCGTCGGAAGAACCGCAAGAAGCTCGGCAGCGATGCTCGACTTGCCCGAGCTCGATACGCCATTCAGGAGAATGATCCGACCGAGGCGATCCGCATCGACCACGCCGGGCCAGCCTACCCAGTGCGTCGATCGCCCTTAGAGGCACTCGCCTGCGCGAGCGGTCCGGAACGGCGCCTGACCGCCGTACCCTGAAGCCGTGACTCATCGAGAGCTGGCTGTCCGGGCCTACGTCTGCCGCGCCATCCCTGAGTGCTCGGCGGGCCGGATCATTTCGGTGACGCGGCTCGTGCCCGGCGAGAACAACGCTGTCTACAAGGTCACCTACCGGGACCCGCGGGACGACCTGAACGACGTTTTGGTCAGGCTCGGGCCCCGCGGCGCGGCCGGGCGTCACCGGGCCGAGCGCGAGGCCCGCGCGCTCGAAAAGGTGGGCGGCGTGGCCGGGCCGAGGTTGTACGACTTCAGCGCCGATCCCCCTGGCTTCGATCGGCCCGTGATGTGCCTCGAGTTCCTGCGAGGCGACCAGCCTGACCTGGCCGGAGTCGGCGACGAGGATCTCGAACGGTTGGGCCGCATGGTGCAGCGGCTTCACGCGCAGCCCGTCGACGATCTTCGGGATTGGGCTCCTCCGGGCGCTGGCCTGCCGGCCTATGTCCAGGAGCGGTGGCGAGACCATTTGGCATCGCGACTCGGGGCGATCCGAGACCCTCTGCCCTCCCGGTTGCAGGAGCGGCTGCACGCGGCTGTCGCCGTGGCAGCCGGGGCCGTGGAGGAACTGGAGGGTCTGACCTCAGGCGGTGGCGAGCGGCTGGTGCTTCTCCACGCCGACATCTCCGGCGCGAACGTTGTCTGGGTTCCCG
>JAICJR010000306.1 GCA_025928345.1 Thermoleophilaceae bacterium
ACGCCCTGCGACTGGTAGACCTTCTGCACCTCGGCGACGAGGTACTGCTCGGTGTCGGTCCGGCCGCGGATCTCGAGCAGCTCGTGCGGGTAGATCGACCCCTCGTTGAGCTGCGTGCCCGCCTTGATCTTGTCCCCGGGCTGCACGAACAGTCGCGTGCGGCGCGGGAAGCTGTAGGCGTGCTCCTCGCCTGAGGCGTCCGTGATCGTCACCTTGAGCGCCTTCTCGGTGTCCTCCACCGCGACGGTGCCGTCCACGTCGGCCAGCTTGGCGAGACCCTTCGGCTTGCGCGCCTCGAACAGCTCGACGACACGCGGCAGACCGTGCGTAATGTCCGCGCCGGCGACGCCGCCGGTGTGGAACGTCCGCAGGGTGAGCTGGGTGCCCGGCTCGCCGATCGACTGCGCGGCGATGATGCCCACGGCGTCGCCGATCGCCACCAGCTTGCCGGTGGCGGGAGCGATGCCGTAGCAGCGCTGGCAGATGCCGGACTCGGCCTCGCACTTGAGCACCGAGCGCACGGGCACGTCGTACGGCTCGTCCCCGAACGCCTCGATGATCTCCGCGAGCGCCTCGCGCGTGATGATCTCGTCCTTCTCGGCGAGCACGCGCCCGCGCTTGGTCTTCACCTGCTCGGCGGCGAAGCGGCCGACGATCTGGCCGTTCGGGTCGCCGGTGACGGTGCGGGCCGGCAGGTTGATGTGGTCCTTCGTGCCGCAGTCCTCGGCGCGCACGATCACGTCCTGCGCCACGTCCACGAGCCGCCGCGTGAGGTAGCCCGAGTCCGCGGTGCGGAGCGCGGTGTCCGCGAGGCCCTTACGGGCGCCGTGGGTCGAGATGAAGTACTCGAGCACCGACAGGCCTTCCATGAAGTTGGCCTTGATCGGGCGCTCGATGATCTCGCCCTTCGGGTTTGCCATCAGGCCTCGCATGCCGGCGAGCTGGCGGATCTGCTTGAACGATCCACGCGCGCCGGAGTTGGCCATCATGAACACCGGGTTGAGGACGTCGAGGTTGTCCTGCATCGCCTGACCGACCTCGTCGGTGGCCGCGTTCCACTTCTCGACGACCGCCTCGTGGCGCTCCTCGCCCGAGATCAGGCCCATGTCGTACTGGTCCTGGATCTCCGCGACCTCCGCCTCGTAGCGGTTGAGGATCTCCTCCTTCTGCGGCGGGATCACGACGTCGTTCTTCGAGATCGTGATGCCTGCCTGCGTGGCGAAGTGGAAGCCGAGCTCCTTGAACGCGTCGAGCACGAGAGCGATCGCGTACGGCCCGTAGCGGACCACGAGGCTCTCGATCACGTTGTTCATGTCCCGCTTCTTGAGCGGCGAGTTCACGAACTCGTACGCCGACGGGTCGTAGGCGTCCTCGAGCACCTCGAGCAGCGCCCGCTCCACGCGGTCGTTGAAGATGATCCGCCCGACCGTCGTGAGGATGTGGTGCTCCACACCCGCGCGGCGGTACTCGGAGAGATCGTGCAGGTTGACCATGCCGTGCTCGTACGACAGCTCGGCCTCCTGCGCCGAGCGGAACACGTGCGGCCGCTTGCCGTCCTTCTTCTCGTCCCACTTGCCCGCCCGCACCTTCTCCTCGAGCACTTCGAGCTCCTCCTGGCTGGGCCCGTAGGTGAGGTAGTAGGCGCCGAGCACCATGTCCTGGGTGGGAGTGGCGAGCGGCGAGCCGTGCGCCGGCGACAGGATGTTGTTCGACGACAGCATCAGGATGCG
>JAICJR010000138.1 GCA_025928345.1 Thermoleophilaceae bacterium
CCGCCGTCGGTCACCAGGCAGCAGTCCTTGACGCCGAGTGGGTCGGCGACCATCGGCGCGGCGAGCACGTCCTGCACCGTCAGGTCCTTCTTGGACCACGCGTTCGGGTTGCGCTGCGCCCACCTGCGCGCCGCGACCGCGACCTCCGCGAGCTGCTCGCGCGTGGTGCCGAACTCGTACATGTGGCGCGACGCTGCCAGTGCGTAGGCGGTGACCGGGTTCATCGGGCGGTAGGGCGCTTCGCCGGGATCGATCTCCTGCACCGACGCCTTCGCGCGGCCGACGCTGCGCTGGGTCGATCCGTAGCCGATGACCGCCACATCGCACGCGCCGCCGGTGATCGCCAGCGCGGCGTGATGCAGGTGCGCCATGAAGCTCGAGCCGCCCAGCTGCGTGGAGTCGCTGTAGCGCGGCTGCACGCCGAGGAACTCGCCGAGGTTGACGCTCGCCCATGGCAGCTGGGTGGAGGCGGCGAAGAGGCCATCGACGTCAGAAGCGCTGAGCCCCGCGTCTTCCAACGCGGCCAGCGCCGCGTTGCCCATGACGTCGGTCGGTGTCGAGCCCTCGGGAGCGACACCGAGGCCGTACTCCGCCAGGCCGACGATGGCGATCGAGCCTCTCAGCACGGGTCGTACACCGTGATGCCGTCCTCGCCCTCGCGTGCCTGCACCTGCATGCCGATCTTCACGTCCTGCGGTGCGAGGCCCTCGACGCGGCCCATCGCCCGCGCGCCATCTTCGAGATCGACGAGGCACACGTTGTAGGGGTCCTCGTCGGGGCGGTGCAGAACCGTGGTTGCATAGACGACCCCGCGCATCCCGGGCAACGTACACTCGCTCGGGCGTGGACCCCTTCGTGGTGATCATGGTCGGCCTCGTGGGCGGGTTGCTGGTCGCTCTGATCCTGCTCGGCCTCTTCTATCCGGGCTCGGGCGCCGACCAGGTGAACTGGCGCCCGACGCGGTCGGTCGAGGTCGAGGTGCAGAACGAGATCGACGACTTCGACCAGATGCTCGAGGCGGCGAATGCGAAGCGCCGCGCGCGCGGGGCGCAGGAGCTGACCCACGAGCACATGAACGCGCGCGTCGCGGAGGACCGGCGGCTGGCCGACGCCCAGCGCGAGGCGTACCTCGGCGAGGTCGAGATCGACCAGATGCTCGCCGTGAAGAACGAGCGTCGGGCGCGCAAGGGACTTGCGCCGATCACGGCCGACGAGTACCGCGCGCAGCTCGAGGCGGAGCGCAACGCGACGTGAGGGTCCTCATGGTCGGTGGCGGGTGCCGCGGACTGGCGCTCGCCCGCTCCCTGGTGGCCGACGGGCATGCCGTGCGCGCGGTCACGCGCGACGAGGGCAAACGCGCGCAGCTCGAGGAGGCCGGCTGCGAGTGCTGGATCGGCGACCCCGACCGGATCGGGACGCTGCGCTACGCGCTCGACAACGCGACGGTGCTGCTCTGGCTGCTGGACACTGTCGACGTGCCCGAGCTGCACGGCTCGCGCCTGGAGATGATGCTCGAGCGCACGGTGGACACGACCGTGCGCGGCGTGCTCTACGAAGGTCGCCGCGGCGAGGCCGTCGTGCAGGCCGCGCACGATCGCCACGGCATCCCGATCGCGTTCCTCGAGGCCGACGCGGACGACACCGAGCGGTGGGCCACCCAGGCGCGCGCGCGGCTCGACGAGCTGCTGGCTACTGGTCGCTGAGCGGCGCCGGCTGAACGTTCGGCGCGTTCTGCGTCGACCACGGTGCGTGGGCGTGCGAGTCACCGTCGTTGTACGCCTGCAGCAGCACGATCGCCAGCACGATCAGCCCGACGGCGAGCGCGGCGGCGACGAGGACGGGGATCGCCGGGTTCTTGCCCTTGCGTCGCACGGCGACGTGCGCCGGCGTGGGTGGCGGGCGGTCGGGTGCCTCGTTCTCCCGCGGCGGGCGGTCCAGCGGGGCGGGTGCGGGCTGCTCAGTCACGGCCATGATTGGTTCTTCCACGAGAACGAGTTCTGCATGCGTCCTCTGAGGCGCCGGCTCGAGCAGCAGCGGTGCGGGGACGGGCCGCAGGTGCGCGCGGGGGCGTGGCGGGCCGAGCGCGAGCGGCGCGGACGGCGGCTTCGCAAGCGCCGCGATGGCGAGCTCCTCGACGTGCGTCCGGCAACGGCGGCAACGCTGCAGGTGCGCCGCGAGGAAGCGCTCCTCGCCGGGCGAGGCGAGCCCGTCGAGCTGGTCGGAGAAGATGCGCTCGGCGCGCTCGCAGCGCCCGCCGGACGCCAACTCGACGCGCGTGCGCCGCTGCGCCTTGCGCGCGGCCGCGGCGCTCTCGCGCGCGCCAGGTACTGGGGCAGGATCCACGCTGCGCGATTCTGGTCGCTAGCGTGCCGGGAGTGATCAGGTTTCTCGCTGTCGGGATCGTTGTTGCCGCACTTTCCGGATGCGGGTCTTCGTCGAACAAGACGACAACGGCCGCGACGACGCAGTCCAGTGGCGGGACGACGCCCAACGGCGCGCGGATCATCGACGGCATCCGCTGCCAGCCCGAGCACCTGGAGTCGCACTACCACGCGCACCTCACGCTGCTTGCCAACGGCCGCAGCGTGAAGGTCCCCGCGCTGATCGGCATCGACCTGCAGCACCAGTGCCTGTACTGGCTGCACACCCACGACGCCACCGGTGTGATGCACATCGAGTCGCCCGACACGCGCACCTACACGCTGGGCCAGTTCTTCGACGTGTGGGGGCAGCCGCTGTCAGCGACGAAGGCCGCGTCGCTGCACGGCACGCTCAAGGTGTTCGTCGACAAGCGGCGCTTCAGTGGCAACCCGCGCAACATCGTGCTGAAGCCCCACGAGCTGATCACGATCGAATCAGGCCGAACTGTTACACCGCCTCCGTATACGTTCGCACCCGGGTTGTAGGGTCGAAAGACCATGACCGACTACGCAAAGGATGTGCTGGTCGAGACCGAATGGCTCGAGCAGCACCTTGATGACGAGAACATCCGAATCGTCGAAGTCGACGAGAACCCCGCGCTCTACGCGGACGCGCACATTCCCGGCGCGATCGGCTTCGACTGGAAGAAGGCACTGAAGGTGCAGGTCAAGCGCGACTGCCTCGGCCCGGAGGCCTTCGGCGAGCTGCTCGGCTCGCGCGGGATCTCCGACGAGCACACGATCGTCCTCTATGGCGATCGCAACAACTGGTTCGCGGCCTACACCTACTGGTACCTGAAGTACTACGGCCACGAGGACGTGAAGCTGCTCAACGGGCCGCGCGAGAAATGGATCGCCGAGGACCGGGCGACCACGAAGGACGCCCCGAGCTTCGAGCCGCAGAGCTTCATCGCCCAGGAGGGTGACCCCGCGATCCGCGCCAAGCGCGACGAGGTGATGGCGGCGCTCGACAAGGACACGCACCTGGTCGACGTTCGCTCACCGCAGGAATACAGCGGCGAGCTGATCGCCATGGCCGGCTACGAGCAGGAGGGCGCGCAGCGCAGCGGCCACATCCCGGGCGCGGCCTCGGTGCCGTGGGCGCAGGCGGTGAAGGAGGACGGCACGTTCAAGTCAGCCGACGACCTTCGCGAGCTCTACACCAGCAAGGGCGTGCTGAACGGCAACGACATCATCGCCTACTGCCGCATCGGCGAGCGCTCGGCGCACACGTGGTTCGTGCTCCACGAGCTGCTCGGCGAGGACGATGTGAAGAACTACGACGGGTCGTGGACGGAGTGGGGGAACCTCGTCAACGTCCCGATTGAGAAAGACGTGTAGCCGGGATCTCTCGCTCCACCACCTGCCCGTCGTCCAGCTCGACGCGGTAGGCGTTCGCGGTGTCCTTGCAGGTGATCGCTTCGACCAGGTCGCCGTCCTCGAAGTGGATGGCGGCCTGGTTGTCGGCTGCATAGCCGGCCGGAAAGCCGTTCGCGATCAGGTCGTGGTATAGCGGGCGGCGCTGCTCCTCGGCGTCGTAGTGCGGGCAGGCGCTGCCGTTCAGCAGGCCGAGGCCGTCGCCCAGCGGCGCGAGCTTCTGCTTGCCGAACGAGTCGGTGGTGGAGGCCTCGAACCAGCAGTTCATCCCGGCGCTCGTGCCGCTCAGCACGGCGCCGCGCTCATAGGCCTCGCGCAGCAGCTCGTCGAGCCCGTGCGCGCGCCATACAGCGAGCAGGTTCGCGGTGTTGCCGCCGCCCACGTAGAACACGTCCTGCTCGCGCACGAACGGCGCGAGCTCGCGGTGCTTGCGGTCGAACAGGGTGAGGTCCGACGGCACGCAGTCGAGCTCCGCGAACGCGCGGTAGAAGTTGGCGATGTAGGGCTCGGCGTCGCCGCTCGCGGTGGGGACAAAGCACACGCGCGGGCGTCCGCGGCCGGCGAGGCTGAGGAGGAAGCGCAGAAGCGGGCCGGTCTCCTCGAGCGTGCCGCCGCCGGCGGCGACGATGTGGCCGCTCACGCGTCCACCAGCGGCCCGAGCCGCTCGAGCAGGTGCTGGACGATGCGAGCGGTCGCGCCCCAGATGAGGTTGCCGTTCACGGTGTAGGCGGGCGTCTTGATCGGCACGCCGCGGCGGATCAGGCGCTTCATCTCGAAGCCATTCACGAGCTCCGGCAAGCTCAGCTCGAGCACCTCCTCCACCTCCGAGGGCTGCAGCGTCCACGCGCGGCCGGCCTCGATCGCGCCCACGAACGGATGGATCTTGTACGAGGTCACGAACGTGCCGGTGGGCGGCAGGGCGCCCACGAGCTCCACAGCGTCGGGGGGCAGCCCGATCTCCTCCTCGGCCTCGCGCAGCGCCGTGATGCGCAGGTCTTCGTCCGGGAAGTCCTGGCGCCCACCGGGGAAGGAGATCTCGCCGGCGTGACGCGGAAGGTCGTCGCGCCGCTTGGTGAACACGGTGTGAAGCTCCCCGCCGTCGAGGTAGAGCGGAATGAGCACCGCGGCATCGGTGCGGCCCGGGGCGTCCAGCGCCGCCGCCTCCTCGGGCGTAAGCAGCAGCTCGCGCAGGCGGTCCACCGTCTCCATCGACCTATTATCGAGCCGTGCCCGAGGCGCTACTCGTGATCGACTTCCAGAACGACTTCTGCCCCGGCGGGGCGCTTGCGGTCCCGCACGGGGACGAGATCGCGGACCGCGTGAACGAGCTGATCAGCTCCGGCCGCTTCGACCTCGTGGTGGCCACGCGCGACTGGCATCCGGCCGATCACGGCTCGTTCTCGGAGCGCGGCGGGCCGTGGCCCGTGCACTGCGTCCAGGACACGCCCGGCGCGGAGCTCCATCCTGAGCTCGACCGCGACGGGGTCGACGTGGTCGTGGACAAGGGCCAGAACCCGCAGACCGAGGGCTACTCCGGCTTCGACGAGACCGAGCTCGCCTCGCTTCTGCGCGAGCGCGGGATCGATTCTGTCACCGTCGTCGGCCTCGCCACGGACTACTGCGTGAAGAACACGGCGCTCGACGCGCTGCGCGAGGGCTTCGACGTGACGGTGGACAGCTCAGCCGTCCGCGGCGTGAACGTGCAGGCGGGCGACTCAGAACGCGCGCTCGACGAGCTGCGCGCCGCCGGCGCCCGCGTGTCCTAGCTCAGCTCCACCCGCTCTTCGAACATGACCTCGCCCTCGAGCGTGCGGTGCACCGGGCACTTCGCCGCGATCACCATCAGCTTTTCCCGCTGTTCCTCGGGCAGTTCCTTGGGCATCGTGACGACCATCTCAAAGCGGGTGGGCGAGCCGCGCTGAGCCGGCTCGTAGTTCACGTCAACCGTGACTTCGCCGACCTCCCAGCCCTTGCGCTTGGCGTACATCTCCATCGTGATCGCGGTGCAGGATGCGAGGCTCGCGGCCAGGAGCTCCTGGGGACTCGGCCCCTCGTCCTCGCCCCCCTCCTCGGTGGGCTCGTCCGCGGTGAGCTCGTGCTGGCGGATGGTCACCTCGTGCGTGAACTTCCCCTCCGACGGTCGGGCTACTGCTCTCATGTTCTCCCCTTAAACAGCTTGGGATTGGGTTCGTCCGCGTACCGGGCCATCGCAAACAGCGCGTCCGATAGGCGGTTCAGGTATCTGAGCGCGGTGTCGTCCGGCAGCTCGCCGGCCGTCTTCAGATCCACCACGCGCCGCTCCGCGCGGCGCACGGCCGTGCGCGCCACGTCGAGCCGGGCGGACAGCTCGGTGCCGCCCGGTATGACGAACTTGGGCGGCAGGTCCACCTGCGCCATGTAGCGGTCGATGTCGGACTCGAGCTGGTCGACCATCTCGCTCGTGACCTTGGTGACGCCCGCCTCGAGCCGCCCGGTGGCCTCCGGCGCGGTGGCGAGCTCCGCCCCCGCGATGAACAGCTCGTTCTGCACGCGGAGGATGTCCGCGGCCAGGTCCGGGTCCGTGCGCTCGGCCTCCACGCGGCACAGCCCGAGGGCCGACGCCGCCTCGTCCACGGCCCCGTATGCCTCCGGCCGGCCGCCCGACTTCGGCACGCGCCCGCCGTACCAGAGGCCGGTGGAGCCGTCGTCGCCCTTGCGTGTGTAGATCTTCACCACGGGTTCGCCAGGATACTCGCGGGTCGGACCGCTCCAAGAGGTTTTCCGCGCCCGCCGCTGAACGCTGCGATATGGCTCCCAGGCGCAGGCTCGGCAGCGTGAGCCTCGACGCGATCGGCGCCGGCGTGGTGGTGCTCACGATGATCGGCGAGTTCCACCACAGGGAGACCCGCGACCTCGAGCGGGCGCTGGGCGAGGCGCTCGGCGGCGGCTACAGCCACGTGGTGGCGGACATGCGCCAGGTGAGGCTGTTCGGCGCCGCGAGCCTGCGGGCGCTCGTGAAGGGAGCGCTGCGCGCGAGGGAGCGCGACATTGGCTTCGCGATCGTGCGGCCGGACCGCGACGTGTGGGACGCGTTCGAGCTCACGGGTCTCGACGCCCAGCTCACGCATAGCGGCTCGGTGGAGGCCGCGCTCGCCGCGATTACTCGAGCGGGTTGAAGACGAGCCCGGTGGGGACCTTCGGGAAGAAGAAGGTCGACTTCGGCGGCATCGACTCGCCTGCCTCCGCCACCTCGCGCACCTGCTCGACGGGCGTGGCGCGCATGAAAAAGGCGGCGTCCGCGCGGCCGTCGGTTACCGCGGCGCGCGCGTCGTTCGTGTCCTTCGAGTAGTTCAGCCCGTTGAAGTGCGAGATGTCGTCCTCGGTCATGCCGAGCGCGCCCTTGAGCACGAGCGCTTCGAGCACCGCGGTGTCGAGCCGGCGGTAGGGCTCGGGCTTGTCGCGCAGGGTGGCGTCGGCGATCGACTGGTCTTTCAGGTGCAGGCGCCGCGGCTCGTTGTCGAAGCGGTCCAGGTAGCCAAGGACGATCCCTGTTTCGCCGGGTCCCGGCTCGAGCTCGCTTGCGTCGATGGGGGTGGAGTCGAAGTCGCGCTCGACCGTCTCTTGCAGCGCGGCTCTCTTCTCCTCGGTGAGGTCGGTGAGGAGCCGGTGCGTGGGGAAGATCGTGAGGCCTGGGTCCGACAGCGAGCAGAGGAACATCAGCACGTAGCGGTGCTCGCCCTCGCCGCCCACCTCTTCCGCGTACACGCGCGCGGTCTCGTAGCGGTGGTGGCCGTCGGCGATGAGGAGCTCGCGGTCGGACAGCGTCTGCTGGACCGACTCGATCGCGTTCTGGTCGCTCACCCGCCAGATCTTGTTGACGGTGCCGTCGGGATCGGTGGCTGTGCCGAAGGGCTCGTCTTTGGTGAACGGCTCGAGCGCGTGCCAGGCCGCCTGCTCGGAATCCTCGAACAGGCTGAAGATGGGGGAGAGGTTGGCGCGCGTGGCGCGCGTTAGGCGGAGACGGTCCTCCTTCGGGCCCGGGTGCGTGCGCTCGTGCGGGCGGATGCGGCCTGGGCCGTAGTCCTCCACGCGCACGCGACAGAGGAAGCCGTGGCGGGTGCGCGTTTTGCCGTCGGGCCCGGTGTAGTCCTGGGTCAGCGCCCAGATGGCCGGCTCGCGCTCGCGGACGAGAACGCCCTGCTGCTGCCAGGCCTCGAAGGTGTGCTCGGCGTGCGCGTAGGGATCGCCGCCGTTCTCGCCGCGCGGCAGGTCGATCTCCACGACGTTGAACGGGCTCTTCTGGGCGAGCGCGGCGCGCTCGGCCTCGTCGATCACGTCGTACGGCGGGGCCGTGACGGCGTCGAGGGAGCCGACCACGCGCGGCTCGTACCTGAGTGTCCTTAGGGGCTGGATCTCCGCCACGGGGGCGGAAGTTAGCGGGTGCGGCCTATGCCGGCTTGCCGAAGTCCGTGGTGTAGGTGGCCGCGCCGCCGACGCCGCCCTCGGGCGCGCCGTTCGCGATGCCGATGCCGATGTCGCGGAACTGCGGGCGCAGGATGTTCTCCCTGTGGCCCGCGCTGTGCATCCACATGTCCACGATCGAAGCGGGCGTGGAGTACCGCAGCGAGCCCCACGCGATGTTCTCGCCGAGCGTGTAGCCGCGGTAGCCGGCGCGGTGGATGCGGCCGGCGAAGTCGCCGTGGCCGAAGTAGCGGTGCTTCACCATCGAGTGAGAGTGGCCGCGGGCGGCGCGGTCAAGCTTCTTGCTCTCGTGCAGCGGGCGGAGGTGATGCTTGGCGCGCTGCTCGTTCAGCAGGCAGAGCGTGGCGTGCACCGCCGCGGCGGGCGAGATGCTGGCCGGGCGTGCGGACGCGGCCGCGCCACAGCTGGCGTGGGCCGCGGAAGGGATGATCAGAGCAGCAGTCACGGTGGCGGCCGCGAAGGTGTGCCGAGGACGGAGCGGCATTCCTTATCTACTAATCGACTCCCGCGACCCTAGACTTGAGAAACTCGCCCTTCGGGGGTAAACGGGGCGTAGCGCAGCCTGGTTAGCGCGCCTGCTTTGGGAGCAGGAGGTCGGCGGTTCGAATCCGCCCGCCCCGACTGGGAATCTGAGGGTCACCACCCTCACGCGGGTACAAAACGGGTACATCCTCGCCCCGCGCTGCGCGGATCTGGTCCTCGGCTGTCTTGTGTTCTCCGAGCGCGTGCTCGTCGAAGACGTGGGCGTAGGTGCTCAGGGTCATTTCGGGTGAGTGGCCGGCCTGGCGGGCCACTTCCACGACGCTGAGGCCCTCGTGGATGAGGAGTGAAATGAAGGAGTGGCGGAGGTCGTAGGGGCGTGAGTTGTCCACTCCGCAGGCTTTGGTGGTTGGGACGTAGATCCGCTTGCACCAGTTCTGATACTGCTCGCGCGTCCAGGGCCTGCCATCAACGCCGGGGAAGATCAGTGCGCCGTCCTCAGGGCGGCCGCTGGCGAGTCGCCACTCATTGAGGTCCTTGGCGAGCGGTTGGACGAGGCGGACCGTGCGAGTTTGCCCGGTCTTGGTCGGAGCGATCTCCCCGAGCGAGGCGGCGCGTTCGACCAGGATCGTGTGCTCGCGGATGTGCGCCCAGTTAAGCGCGAGCGCTTCCCCGGGTCTGAGGCCGGCGTAGGCGAGGGCGGAGACAAGAGTCGTGTCGCGCATCCGCCGCCGTTCTTGCAGGTAACGGCGGATGCGCTCCACGACCACGGGCGGCAAGGGTTGGACGGTCCTGGTGCGCTTCGCCTTCGGCTTTCGGATCGCGGCGGCGGGATTGACGGGGAAGCGGCCCACTCCA
>JAICJR010000137.1 GCA_025928345.1 Thermoleophilaceae bacterium
CCGAAGCCTGGGCCGCCGCGCCGATGCCCTGCAGGAAGCGGGCGCCGATCAGAAAGCCTTCGCTCGGGGCTATGCCGCACAGAAGGGAGGCGAGCGTGAACGTGACCACTCCGGTCAGGAACACGAGCTTGCGCCCAGCGAGGTCGCCGAGGCGGCCCGCCAGGAGGAGGAGGCTGCCGAACGTGACGAGGAACGCGTTGACGACCCACGTCAGGTTCGCCTGGCTGAAGTGGAGGTCTTGCTGGATCGCCGGCAGCGCGACGTTCACGATCGTCACGTCGAGCACGATCATCAGCTGCGCAAGGCAGACGACCATCAGCGAGGCCCAACGGCGGCTGTCGGCGGAGATGTTGGGGGCGAGGGAGAGAGTCATGGTGTGTCCCTTGTCGTTGCGGTCGATCGGGGCTAATATCTGGAGGCGACCTCCGGAAATAAGTGGAGGAGGCCTCCGGAAATATACGGAGGGTGCCTCCGTTTGTCAAGGGATTAGTTCATGAGCACTACCGAAACGTCTCCGCAGAGCCTGATCGTGAGGCCGAAGCGCGCTGACGCTCGGCGTAACTACGAGAAGGTGCTCACGGCCGCGCGCGAGGCATTTGCGGAGGGGGGCGAGTCCACCGCGCTCGAGGAGATCGCTCGCCGCGCCGGTGTTGGCATCGGCACGCTCTACCGCAACTTCCCCAACCGGCAGGCGCTGCTCGAGGCGCTCTACGTCGAGGAAGTCGAGGCGATGGCTCGCTCGGCCGAGGAGCTCGGGGACGCCGATCCGTGGGAGGCGCTCAACGCCTGGTTCGGCCGCTTCATCTCCTACATCGGCACGAAGCGCGCGCTGATGGCCGAGCTGCAGAACTACCTCGGCGCGGACGCCGAGCTCTTCCGCGTCTGCCGGGCCTCGCTCTTCGGGTCAGGCGAGCCGCTCCTCAAGCGCGCTCAGGACGCCGGCGTGGTTCGTCCCGACGTAACCATCGCGGATGTGATCCAGATGGTGGTCGGGATCGCGAAGATCCCCTCCGGCGACATGAAGGTGAACGAGCGCATCCTGCAGATCGCCGTCGACGGCCTTCGCTACAGCCCGGAGGGGTAAGCCTCGGCCACGCCCGGGTGCTCACCCTGGCGCGAAAGTGGGTATAGAAACGCTGATGCGGCGCGGGGGCGTCTTTCCCGCGCCGGAACGTTGTGAAGTCGAGCCAAACGGGCTGGTGTGGTTCCCGACCTTCTTGACATCGACATTCAGCGCGACGAGCAGGCGCCCGGAGTGGCGCGCGACGCGGTCTCCAAGTTCGCCGGCGTAGTGGGGCCAGAGCGGCTGGGCGACCTCCGGCTGCTCACCTCCGAGCTCGTGACCAATGCCGTGAAGTACGGCGCCGCGGGCGATCTCAAGCTGCACATGGACGTGCGCGGCGACCGCCTGCGGGTGGAGATCACCGACCAGGGCACAGGCTTCGACGCCCAGCGCGCCGCCGATGAGCGCGACCGCGAGGACCTCGACCTCGTGGGCGGCTGGGGTCTGCCGATCGTGGAAACGCTCGCGCGCGACTGGGGCAGCTACGAGGGCTCGACCCACGTGTGGTTCGAGTTCGAGCTGCCGGACCAGCGCTCCTAGCTTTCGCAACGAGACCTGCGAGGAAGCGAACCGAAAGGTGGCTTAGTCTGGTCAGAGATGGCCGACGCGACCACCGTGCAGGAGGTGCTGGATCAGCTCACGGAGCTCGACGCCTCCATGCCGCCGACCGACGGCGTGAAGTGGTTCAACAAGCTCTACCTCGAGGTCACGCAACTGGTGGCGAGCGCGGTTCCGAACCAGCCGCAGGCAGATCCGGGCTTCCTTGCGGCGCTCGACGTCTACTTCGCCAACCGCTACTTCCACGCGCTCGACGCCGCGGGTGAGGCCGCGCTGCCGCACGAGTATCCGTTCCACGCCTGGAAGCCGCTGTTCGAGGCCCGGTTCAACAAGGAGATCGCGCCGGTGCAGTTCGCGCTCGCGGGGATGAACGCGCACATCAACCACGACCTCGCGATCGGCGTGTGCGACACGTGTGCCGCGCGCGGCGAGACGCCTGGCGGCCCGCAGCACAAGGACTACAACTCGGTGAACGGCCTGATCACGAAGGTCGAGCACGAGATGAAGGCGTGGATGATGACCGGGCTGCTCAAGGAGCTCGACCTCGCGTTCAACCCGGTGGACGACATCGTGGCGGTGTGGGACGTCGAGCGCGCGCGCGATGCGGCCTGGGTGCGCGCGGAGGTTCTGTGGACGCTGCGGGACGTGACGGAGCTGCAGGATTCGTACGAGGCGATGAATGACCGCGCCACCGAGCTGGCCGGGCGCGCGCTGCTCGTGCCGGTGGGCCTGCGCTAGCTCTCGCCAGGCAGCGGCGAAGCGAGGCTGGCCGCGAGCTGTCGCTCCGGGTTGCGCAGGCCCGGCACGGCGAGGAACGAGATGGTGGTGACGGCGCCGATCACACCGGCGAGAACGAGCGTGGTCTTCGCGCCGAGCGCCGACGCGATCGGACCGGTGATGGCGAACGAGAGCGGGATCAGGCCAATCGACACGAGCCAGTCGAAGCTGGATACGCGCCCGAGCATCTCGTTTGGCACGAGCGCCTTCATCAACGTGCCCCACACCACGTTGCCGGCCGCCGACAGGCCGCCGCCCACGAGCGCGATGATCGCGAACAGCCACGCTCCGGACGCGACGGCGAAGCCCACGAGCAGCAGCGCCTGAAGCGACCACGCCGCGAACATGAAGCTGACGCAGCGCCGCGGCAGACCTGCCTGCGCGATGGCCACCGCGCTGAGGATCGCGCCCACACCGCCGGCGGCCCTGATGGCGCCGAACATCGCGCCGCCGCCGTGCAGCGTGTTCTTCACGAGATAGGGCACGAGCACCTGGTACGGGCCGAAGAACGCGAGCAGGCTGAGGCACGCGGCGGCGAGCGTGCCCCACAGCCACGGGTTGGCCCGCACGAAGCGGAAGCCTTCGGCAATCTCGTCCACCGCCTCGCGCGCCGATCTGGCAGAGGTGGCCGCCCGCTCCACCGGCCGCATCATCAGCAGCGCGCACACCGCCACGAGGAACGTGCCGGCGTCGAAGAGGAAGGCCACCCCGGGATTGGCCACCGCGATGAGGATGCCGCCGATCGCGGGACCGAGAAGCTGCACCGCCAGCGGGCGCATGAAGTTGTCGAGCGCGGCGGCGGAGGTGTACTCGTCCGGGCTGACGAGCGTGGGCACGATCGCCTCGAAGGCGGGCAGGAAGAACGCTTCGGCCGCGCCGTAGACCGCCACGGGTATGAGCAGCATCCAGAGCTGGAGATGGCCGCTCACGGACAGCACGCCGATCGCGCCGATGGCGAGCGCCTCCGTCGCGCTGGAGACGATCAGTACGCGCCGGCGCTCCAGCCGATCGCTCACCGCGCCGCCGAACAGCAGGAAGATCACGGTGGGGAGCGTCCATGCGACGCCCACGAGCGACAGCGCCGTCGGCGCGTTCGAGAGGTTGTACGCCTGCCAGGCGATCGCGACGAAGTAGATGCCGTCTCCGATCAGCGAGACGGCCATTCCCGTCCAGAGCAAGCCAAACTCGCGCCGCCGGAGCGGCAGCAGGAGGCGCAGCCGAATCGACGCGTGACCGCTCACGCCACTCCCACAATACGCGCAACGCGTCCTGAGCATGCCGCGGAAACGCGCCAAGAAGCACCACCGCCCCGGCCATCGGGCCGGGGCGGGGGCGGGGGCGGCGGCGACTGGCGCCAGAAGAGGAGCCTGTGCCGCTCACCCGCGGCAAGACGCTCGGCGACTTGCGCGCGTGCGTAGTGCTCGTGGATCAGCGAGTGCATGACCGCTCCTTGATTGGAATTTGGATTCCGGAGCGCCCGCGAACCACAGAGACCGAAGCGTGTCCGTTCGACACCTGGTCGCGGGCGATCCGGCTGCCCGCGACCCAGTGAATGCGTCTAGGTCAGGAGCAGCGTTCGGGCTGCGCTGAGCGCACCCTTCGCATTGCTCGTATGTAGACGTAGCTGGGACACGACGAGCGACCGTACCAGCGGCTTGTTCGATGTCAAGCGAAGAACGCATTAAGGATGGCGCGCTACCGTGGAGCGCAGCCCGAGCGAGGAGCCTCGAATGCGATTTCTCCGAACGACCTCCACTACGCGCCTCCTGGCGCTGGTGATCGGAGTTGTGGTCGTGGCGGCCGCCAGCGCCGCGATCGCCCTCGCCGCCACCAGCGGCGGCGGGACCAAGCCGCCGCCGAAGCCGCTCGCGCAGGCGGTGCACGACGCGCTCACGGCTCCGAAGGTCGACGGCGTGACCGCGCGCATCACGTTCACCAACCACCTGATCGACTCGAGCGCCGTCGTTGGTTCCACCCCGCTCATCAGCGGCGCGACCGGCCGCCTGTGGGCGAGCTCGGACGGCAAGCTCCGGATCGAGCTGCAGTCGGACAGCGGCGACGTTCAGCTCGTGTCCGACGGCAAGAGCTTCCTCGTCTACGACGGCTCCTCCAACACGGCGTACACCGGGCGGGTGCCGCAGCACCAGGACAAGAAGCCGGAGAAGAAGACGCCTCCGTCGCTCGGCCAGATCCGGAAGGGCATCGCGCAGGCGAGGCAGCACGCGTCGGTGTCGGGAGCAATCCCCACCACCGTCGCGGGCGAGCCCGCATACGAGGTGCGCGTGACGCCGCAGCACGGCGGGCTCGTGTCCGGCGCGCGGTTGTTCTGGGACGCTGTGAAGGGCGTGCCGCTCAAGGCCTCGCTGTACGCGCGCGGCAACGGCTCGCCGGTGCTGTCGCTCGGGGTGAAGAGCATCTCGTTCGGCAAGGTGAGCTCATCGGTGTTCGCGATCTCGCCTCCGAAGGGCGCTCATGTTGTGGACCTGACGCCGCACTCCGGCCCGGGCTCGAAGCAGCCGCTCACGTTCAGCCCGTCCACTCCGGCGCGGCTCGCCGGTAACGCGCGGAACGCGGTGAAGCACCTCGCGTCGGGCGCCGTGCTCGCCACATACGGCCAGGGGCTCGAAGGGATCGCGGTGCTCGAGCAGAAGGCCGAGCAGCAGGCGCCGCCGGGCCAGCCGCAGCACGGCGATCGCAATGGCCTTTCGCTGCCGACGGTCGACATCAATGGCACCACAGGGCAGGAGCTGCCGACGGCGCTCGGCACCGTCGTGCGCTTCACGCGCGGCGGCGTGGAGTACACGGTGATCGCATCGCAGCCGGAGCAGGTCGTTCTGGCCGCGGCGCGCGCGCTCTAGCGATGAGCGAAAGCGCC
Organism: Thermoleophilaceae bacterium; assembly: GCA_025928345.1. Lineage (GTDB taxonomy): Bacteria > Actinomycetota > Thermoleophilia > Solirubrobacterales > Thermoleophilaceae > JAICJR01. Next base: position 5,274 of record JAICJR010000137.1, read on the forward strand.
GCGCCCGTCGAGGTCCGCGGGCTGGTGAAGCGCTACGGCGAGCTCACCGCGGTCGCAGGCGTGGACCTCACCGTCGAGCCCGGCGACGTGTACGGCTACCTCGGGCCGAACGGTGCGGGCAAGACCACCTCGCTGCGCATGATGCTCGGCCTGATCCGCCCGACGGCGGGGCAGGTGCGGCTCTTCGGCCGCGATCCGCAGGTGACGGTGCGCGCGCTCGAGGGCGTGGCCGGCTTCGTGGAGGCGCCGCGCTTCTACCCGTACCTGAGCGGCCTCGAGAACCTGCGGATGATGGCGGCGTTCGACGGCGGCGATTCGCGCGACCGCATCCCGTCCGCGCTCGACGTGGTGGATCTCGCCGACCGCGCGAAGGACCGCGTGGGCGGCTACTCGCACGGGATGCGGCAGCGGCTCGGCATCGCCGCCGCGCTGCTCCGCAACCCGCGCCTGATGCTCCTCGACGAGCCCACCACCGGCCTCGACCCCGGCGGCATGCGCGACATGCGCGAGCTGGTGCGGCGCCTGGCGGGGGAGGGCATCACCGTCGTGCTGTCGAGCCACCTCCTGTCCGAGGTGGACGAGCTGTGCAACCGCGTGGCCATCGTGCTCAAGGGCAGCATGGTCTACGAGGGCCACCTCGACGAGCTGCGCCGCACCGCCGGCGCCGGCTACAGGCTGCGGACCACCGACAACGCGATCGCTGAGCGTGTGTGCCGGGCGCAGCCTGGTGTGGAGAACATGCGCACGAGCGGTGCCGAGATCCACTTCAGCGCCGACGAGGGGACCGTGGGCGAGCTGTCGGTCGCGCTCGTGGAGTCCGGCGCCGCGATCCTCGCGCTCGCGCCCGAGCACGCCACGCTCGAGGAGCTCTTCTTCCGGCTCACAGAGGGCGAGGAGAACGGAGACCGCGCGCCGGTGGCGCTGGAGCGGACCGCATGAGCGCGACCCCGACAGTGGGGACCGTGTACCGCTGGGAGCTGCGCAAGCTGCGCTCGCAGAAGCGCACCTACCTCGGCCTCGGCGCTGCGGCGGCGGTGCCGATCATCTTCGTCACGGCCACCACTCTGCGCGGCGGCGGTCCCAACGACGTGCCGTTCGGCCGCTACATCCATGACACGGGGCTCGCGATCCCGCTCGTGCTGCTCCTCTTCGGCTCAATCTGGATGTTCCCGTTGATCACGGCTCTCGTTGCCGGGGACATCGTGGCCTCCGAGGACGGCAACGGCACGCTCAAGACGATCCTCACGCGCTCGCTCGAGCGCTGGCAGGTGTTCGGCGGCAAGACGCTCGCGGCATTCACCTATGCCGTGGCGGCGATCTTCCTGAACGGCATCGTGTCGCTCGCCGCCGGCGTGATCGCGTCCGGCTTCAACCCGCTCGTGAGCCTGTCGGGCACCACGGTGTCCGCGCCGCGCGGGCTGCTGCTCGTGGCGCTCAGCCTGCTCGTCTACCTGATCCCGATCGTGGCGATCGCATGCGTTGGGCTGCTGCTCTCCACGATCACGCGCAACAGCGCGGCGGCCGTGGTGGGAACGCTGATGTTCTCGCTGATCCTGCAGCTGATCGGCATCCTGCCCGGCCTCGGCGGCCTTCAGCCGTACCTCCTGAGCACGCAGTTCAACGCGTGGCAGGGCCTGTTGCGCCAGCCGATCGACTGGGACCCGATCGTGCGCGCCGCGTGGGTGTGCGCACTCTACGCGCTGCCCGCGATCGGCTGGGCGTACCTCGCGTTCCTGCGGCGCGACGTGGCCGGAGGCTGATGCCAGGCTGTACGCGGTGAGAATCGCGGTCTCCTGCCACTCGCTCGTGTCGGATTGGAACAACGGCAGCGCGCACTTCCTGCGCGGCGTGGTGGCCGAGCTGCTCGACCGCGGGCACGACGTGCGCACGTACGAGCCGCGCGACGGATGGAGCCGCCAGAGCCTGCGCGACGACCGTGGTGCGGCGGCTCTCGAGGAGGTGCACGAGCGCTTTCCGTGGATGGCGAGCGTGGTGCGCGAGTACGGGCCGGAGGCGCTCGACCTCGACGAGGCGCTCGACGGCACAGATCTCGTGCTCGTGCACCATTCGAGCGAGCCGTCGCTGGTCGGGCGCATCGGCGCGCGGCGCGCGGGCGGCGGCAGGTTCCGACTGCTTTTCCATGACACGTATCACCGCGCGGTCACGGCGCCCGACGACATCGCCCGCTACGACCTGGGCGGGTACGACGGCGTGCTCGCCTTCGGTGAGGTGGTCCGTCAGGCCTACCTCGACCGCGGCTGGACTCAGCGCGCATGGACCTGGCACGAGGCCGCCGACACACGCGTGTTCCGCCCGCTGCCGGAGGTGGAGCCGGACGCGGACCTCGTATGGATCGGCAACTGGGGCGACGACGAGCGCGGCGACGAGCTGCGCGAGTTCATGCTCCGCCCCGCGAGGCGCCTGAGGCTGCGCGGCACGGTGCACGGCGTTCGCTATCCGTGGCATGGCCGGATGGCCGTGCGGCTGGCCGGCCTGCGCTACCGCGGACGGCTGGCGAACCATCAGGCGCCCTCGCGCTTCGCGCGCCACCGCGTGACGGTGCACGTGCCGCGGCGGCCGTACGCGACGGCGTTGCCGGGCATCCCCACGATCCGGCCGTTCGAGGCGCTGGCGTGCGGGATCCCGCTCGTATCCGCTCCCTGGGACGACGCCGAGGGCCTCTTCCGCCCGGGCGAGGACCTGCTGTTCGCCCGCAACGGGGATCAGATGTGCCACCAGCTAGACGCCGTGCTGAACGACAGCCAGCTGGCGGGGGCGCTCCGCGCGAACGGCCTCGAGACGATCGCGAAGCGTCACACGTGCACGCACCGCGTGGAGGAGCTGCTCGACATCGCGCGCGAGCTGGGCATTCGAGAGGAGACGCCCGCGTGAGAACAGCTAAGAGATTGCACATCCGGCCCCGATAGCCTCACGCCGCGCGGTCAGGGGCGACTGTGAACCAAGTGCAAGAGAAGAGGACGAATCTCTGGATTCGGTTGCGCTGGCCGGCCGCGGAGCTCGGCCTGGTGCTCGGTGCGGCGGCGCTCAGCGCGTGGCTCGTCCACGTATTCGTCGCGGCGAGCAACTTCAATCCGCTCAGCGAGGTTGCCTCCGGGCTCGGCCCGCTGTGGGCGGCCGCGATGCTGCTCCTGGTCGTGGTCGCGCAGTTCATCCAGCGGCGCAGCCCGGTGCGCTACGCGGCGCGGGCGCGGATGGCCGTGGCGGCGCTCGCCGGCGTGGCCACCGGCCTCGTCACGCTCCCTCTCACGGCCGGACTCGCCGGCACCGACCAGCCGCTCAACACGATCCTCGGCGGCGACATGGCGTTCCGGACCCAGTACGTCACCCGCTTCGCCGCCACGTGGCATCTGCAGGACTACGGCTTCAAGGGGCTGAAGGCGTTCTACCCACCGGCCTGGTTCTGGGTGGCGGGACGCGCCGCGCACGTGCTCGGCCTGCACGAGCCGTGGCACATCATGAAGCCGTTCACGCTCGTCACGATCGGGGCGGCGCTCTTCACCGCGTACATCCTGTGGCGAATGGTGCTCTCGCCGGCGGGGGCGCTGTCGGCGGCGGTGGGGTCGTCGCTCGTGCTCAGCCCGCAGGTGGGGCCGCTCAAGTTCGCAACCGCGGCGTGGTACTCGCCGTACGCGTGCTTCGTCGCGGTCACCGGCGCGGCATGGGTGGCGGCCACGCTGCACACCCTGCGGCTGCCGGCGCGCCTGGCGCGACTCCGCCTCGTGTTCCTCGGCCTGGTGGGAGCCGCGCTCGCGCTCTGTTACTACCTGCTCTTCATCATCCTCGCCGTGGTGCTGATCGCGCTGGCTCTCGTGCCGGCCGAGAACCGCTCGCGCACGCTGCGGCGCACCGGTGTGCTGTTCGCGGGGATCGTGCTGCTCACGGCCGTGTTCTGGATCCCGCTGATACAGGCCGTGCTCCACGGTGGCGCGTCGCAGGGCGGGTTCGTCCGTCCTGACTTCCTGCACGTCTTCGTGGGAATTGGGCGGCCGCTCGCTCTCGCCGTGCTCGTGCTGGTGGTGGTGGGCGCGCTGGCGCTGACGCTCGCGCGGCCGGCGAGCCAGGCTGTGGCCGGAGTGCTGCTCGGCGGGGTGATCTACCAGCTCGTGTCCGTCACCACGCTCGTGTTCGCGAACAACCAGCTCCAGCCCCACCGGGCGGTGACGATGATGTGGGCCACCTTCGGCGCCGGCGTAGCCGTGGCGATCGACAGCTTCGGGCCGGACGCCGGCCTCGGACGGCTCCTACAGCCGCCGCTCCCGCGCGCCTTCGGCAGGCTGGCAGCGGTGATCGCGCTGCCGGCGGTGTTCGTGCTGGGCTC
>JAICJR010000051.1 GCA_025928345.1 Thermoleophilaceae bacterium
GCGCCGGCACCAACTTCGGGCTCACCGCCGCGCGCGCCCTGGCCGACGGCAAGATCGACGGCTTCTGGGCAAACGGCATGGGCGCGGAGGTGGCGGTGCGCTCGGGGGCGGGGACGATCGTGCTCGACATCCGCCGCGGTGACGGCCCCCACGGCTGCTTCGACTACACGTTCTGCTCGCTGGCCGCCACGGATGAGTTCATAGGCGCGGACAAGGGGCGCGCCCAGGCGATCGTGCGGGCGCTGCGCCACGCGCAGAAGCTGCTGGCGGAGGACCCCGCGCGCGCGACCGAGGTGGGGGAGCGCATCTTCCCGGCGGAGCAGGCAGCGCTGATCGCCGACCTGGTCGAGCGCGACGCTCCCTTCTACGAGGCGGAGATCCCCGAGCGCGCGATCAGCGGGATGAACCGGTTCGCGCGCGAGCGAGGACTGCTCGAAGGCGACCCCGCGTACGACCAGATAGTCGCAATGGACATCGACAGGAGCTGACACACATGCCGGTGAACAAGCAGCACGATGAGTTCTACGCGCTCGACCTCGAGAGCGGCTGGGAAACGCCCGCCGGATATCCCGACGGCATCCAGCAGAAGATCATCTCCGGCGGACTCGACGAGGAGGCGAAGAGCGGCACGCGCACGCGGCTCTTGCGCTTCGCCCCAGGCGTCTACACCACGGCGCCGTTCGTGCACGAGTACTGGGAGGAGGTCTACCTGGTCGCCGGTGACCTCACCGTGGGCAACGACGAGAACGGCGAGGGCGGCGAGTCGTTCGCTCCCCACACCTACGCGTGCCGCCCGCCGGGCGCCGCGCACGGGCCGTTCAAATCGCAGGACGGCTGCCTGCTGCTGGAGATCCACTACTTCGATCCGGTGTGAGCCGGACGATCGCCCAGCTGGCCGTCGAGCTCGGCGAGGGCCGCACCACCTCCGAGGAGCTCGTTGAGGAGTGCCTGGCGCGCATCGCCGACCCCGAGGGCGAGGGCGAGCGGGCGTTCCTGCTCGTGGATGCGGAGGGCGCGCGGGAAGCCGCCCGCGCCATGGACGCGCTGCGGCACGATCGCCGGGAGCCATCGCCGTACGCGGGGATCCCGGTGTCGATCAAGGACCTCTTCGACGTCCAGGGGCAGGTGACGCGCGCGGGCTCGCGAGCGCTCGACGGCGCGCCGGCCGAACGTGACGCCACCACCGTTTCGCGACTGCGGAAGGCGGGCTTCGTCTTCGTCGGCCGGACGAACATGACCGAGTTCGCGTTCAGCGGCCTCGGGATCAACTCCCACTACGGCACGCCCGCGAGCCCGTGGGACCGGCCAGCGCGGCGGATCCCCGGCGGCTCGTCGTCGGGCGCGGCCGTTTCCGTCACCGACGGCATGGCGTATGGCGGGCTGGGAACCGACACCGGTGGGTCGTGCCGGATCCCAGCGGCCCTGTGCGGCATCACAGGCTGGAAGCCCACGCAGGCGCGCGTGCCCGGCGACGGGGTGGTGCCGCTGTCGCCCACGCTCGACACGGTTGGCGTGCTCGCCCGCAGCGTGGGCTGTTGCGCGATCCTCGACGGGATCATCAGCGCCGGGGAGCCGCGTGAGCCGGAGCCGCTCGAGCGGCCGCCGCGGCTTGCCGTGGTGCGCAACTTCGTGTTCGAGGACGCCGACGAGGCGGTGGGGGCCGCGTTCGAGCGCGCGTGGGGCCGGCTCGAGAGCGCCGGGGCGGAGCTCGTCGACCTCGAGGTGCCCGAGCTCGACTGGGTCCCGGAGATGAACGCCGGCGGGGGGTTCGCGGCGGCCGAGAGCTTTGCCTGGCACGCGGACCTGATCGCGGAGAAGGCGGAGCTGTACGACCCGCTCGTCCTTCCCCGTATCCAGCGCGGGGAGCAGCAGTCCGAGCGTGACCTGAGCATCCTGCGCGAGCGCCGCGCGGAGCTGATCGCGGGAGTGGCGCGAAGGCTCGACGGCTTCGACGCGTTCATCTGCCCGACCGTTCCGCGCGTGGCACCTCCTATCGACACGCTCGAAGATGCCGGCTCCTACAGGCACACGAACATGCTCATGCTGCGGAACCCGACCGTGGTCAACATGCTCGACGGCTGCTCGATATCGGTGCCGATGCACGACGAGGGTGAGCCTCCCAACGGCCTCATGGTGTCGGGTCTTGCCGGCGAGGACGCGGCGATCCTGCGGGCCGCGGGCTGGATCGAAGGGGCGCTTTGACCGGCTGCCGCACTGCGTTGCAATACCACTGACGACTGAATACAGTTGTCGCGAGTGAGCGCCTTCCTTGAGCTGCGCGATGTCAGCAAGCGGTTCGGGGGCGTCCTGGCCCTGGACGACATCTCGATCGCGATCGCCCGCGGGGGCGTGCACGGCCTCGTGGGCGAGAACGGGGCCGGCAAGTCCACGCTCGGGAAGATCATCGCCGGCGAGTACAAGCCGGACGCGGGCGAGCTGCTGCTCGAAGGCGAAGCGGTGCATTACGCGCGCCCGCGCGAGGCACTCGCGCAGGGGATCACGTACGTAGCGCAGGAGCTCTCGCTCGTCCCCGCCCGGTCTGTGTTCGAGAACGTCCTCCTCGGCAGCGAGCGCACGCGCTTCGGCTTCCTGCGCGACGGGCTCGCGCGCGAGCGCTACGACGAGGCGGCCGAGCGGCTCGGCTTCGGCCTCGACCCGCGCATGCTGGTCGGCCGCCTCAGCGTGGCGGATCAGCAGAAGGTCGAGCTGATGCGTGCGATCGCGCGGCGCGCGCGGATGATCGTGATGGACGAGCCCACCGCCGCGCTCTCGCCGCACGAGACCGAGCGCCTGCTCGAGGTGGTGCGCCGCCTGGCGGCGGGCGGCACCACGATCGTGTTCGTCTCCCACTTCCTGCGCGAGGTGCTGTCCGTCTGCGACGACGTGACGGTGCTGAAGGACGGGCGTCACGTGATGACCGTCCCGGCCGCCACCACGACCGCGGACCAGCTGGTGGTGGCCATGATCGGCCGTCAGCTCGAGGGCTCGTACCCGGAAAAGCAGATGCCGGCGAGCGACTCCCCGATCGTCTTCAAGGCGAGCGGGGTGCGCCTGCCGAGAGCGACGGCCGGCATCGATCTCGAGGTGCGGCGGGGAGAGATCCTGGGCCTCGCGGGCCTGGTTGGGAGCGGCCGCACCGAGCTCTGCCGTGCGCTGTTCGGCCTCGAGCGGAGCGCGGGCGAGTTCCACGTCGACGGCGAGCCGCGCTCGCTGTCGTCCCCGCGCGAGGCCATCGCCGCGGGCATCGCAATGCTGCCGGAGTCGAGGCGCGACCAGGGCCTCGTGATGAGGCGCCCCATTCGCGACAACGTGACCCTCGCGCACCTGGACCGGTTCGGCGCCGGCGGGTTCATCCGCCGCGGGGATGAGCGCGCGGCCGTGGGCGAGGTGCTGGCGCAGGTGGGCGTGGACTCCGGCCGCAACCAGGGCAACGTCGTGAACCTGTCGGGCGGCAACCAGCAGCGGGTGCTGTTCGCCAAGTGGCTGCTCGACACGCCCAAGCTGCTGATCGCGGACGAGCCCACGCGCGGCGTCGACGTCGGCGCCAAGCGGGCGATCTACGACCTGCTCGTCCAGCTCGCCGCAAAGGGCATGGCAATCATCCTCGTCTCGTCCGAGGTCGAGGAGGTGCTCGGTCTCGCTCACCGCGTGGCCGTGATGCGCCACGGCCAGATCGTGGGCGAGCTCCGCGGTCCCGACATCGGCAAGGAGGCCGTGATGCGAGTGGCCTTCGGCTCCGACGCAGCGAGCGCGGCGGCATGAGCACCGGCGGCGAGGTGCTCGCGCCAGAGGCGGCCCCGGCAGCGGCGCAACCCGCGCCGCCGCGCCCGTGGTGGACGCGCGTCTCGCTCCTGCGCGACTACTCCGTGCTGCTCGCCACGGTCGTGCTCTTCATCGTGCTCTCGGCCACGAGCAGCAGCTTCCTGACGAAGACCAACCTGCTGAACATCGTCGACCAGCAGACGTCGCTCGGCATCATCGCCTGCGCCGGCACGCTGGTGATCATCGCCGGGGCATTCGACCTCTCCGTCGGCGCCATCTACGCGCTGGGCGGGGTGATCGCCGCGCAGCTCGCCAACCATCTGGGCGTGCCCGAGGGCATCATCCTGGGCATCCTCGCGGGGGTCGTGTTCGGGCTGATCAACGGCGTGGCCGTGGGGTTCTTCCGGATCAACCCGTTCATCGCCACGCTCGCCAGCGCCATCGTTTTCGGCGGTCTCGGGCTGATCATCTCGAACGACTCGCTGATCACCGTCACCAAGACGGGCTTCCAGACGTTCGGCAGCACCGAGTTCCTCGGCGTCCGGCTCACCACCTGGATCTTCATCGCGTTCGCGCTGGCGATGGGGTTGCTGCTCCAGTGGACGAAGTTCGGTCGCTACATCTACGCCTGCGGGGGGAACGAGGAGGCCGCGCGGCTCTCCGGAGTGCGCGTGGGGATGGTGCGCGCGTGGGTGTTCGTGATCAGCGGGCTTGCGTCGACCCTCGCGGGCGCGCTGTTCGCCGCGCGCGTGGGAGTGGGCGACTCGTCCGTGGGCACCGCGCTAACTCTCTCCGCCGTCGCCGCGATCGTGGTCGGCGGCACCAGCATCTGGGGAGGCGAGGGCGCGATCTGGCGGACGATCGTCGGCCTCTTCTTCCTCGCACTGATCGACAACGGATTCAACCTGCTCGGCGTCGACGCCAAGTACCAGCAGGTCGTGCAGGGCACGATCATCCTGGTCGCAGCTGGAGTGGACGCCTATGCACGTCGGCAGCGGCGATGAGGGCCGCCGCGTGATGTTCCAACCAGCGACAAGGAGTCAGCCATGAAGGCAACCAAACCGGTCGTTGCCGCTGTCGCCGCCGCCACTCTGGCGGCGTCGGTCGCGGCCTGCGGCAGCAGCAACAGCTCTACGAGCACCTCTGCGGCCTCGACATCGTCGGGCGGCGCGTCCACTCAGGCCTCCGGAGGCCAGGGCAAGAAGATCGCGTTCCTCGCGGCCGCGAAGGGGAACGCCTACGTCGACGCGTCGGTGAAGGCGATCACCGCCGACGCCGCCAAGCAGGGCGTCCAGCTCACCGTTTTCGACGCGCAGTTCAACCCGCAGAAGCAGCTCTCTCAGTGCCAGGACGCGATCACGAAGAAGTACGACGCGATCATCACCCTCTCAGCGGTGGGCGTGGCCATGATCCCGTGCGCCTCGCAGGCCCAGGCAGCGAACATCCCGTTCGTGGCCACCAACCAGCCGATCGGAACGTCGATCACCACCGGCCAGCCGACCGCCAAGGGCGTGACCTCGCAGGTGCTCACGCCGCTCGCGACCGTGGCGAAGCAGGACACCGATCAGGTGGTCGCGGCATGCGGCAACACGAACCCGTGCAACGTGGTGCTGCTCACCGCCGCGAAGCTCATTCCCGTGCAGGCGAAGGCGTACGAGACCGCGCTGGCTGCCGACTCGAAGGCGCACCCGAACATCAAGGTGACCTCGGTGGACGCGGGCGCCGACCGGCCCGGCGGGCTCAAGGCGATGCAGGACACGCTCCAGCGGATTCCCAAGCCGACCGTGATCGCCTCGCCCAACACCCAGCCGATGGAGGGCGCGGCCCAGGCGCTCACCGAGGCGGGGCTCAAGCCCGGGCAGAACGTGAAGCTGGTCACCAACGGCGGCACCAGCTTCCAGATCCCGAAGATCAAGTCCGGGCAGTACTACTCGACATACGTGCAGATGCCGGCGACCGAAGTGAAGCTCGCGCTGCAGTACGCCATCCAGGCCGCGAACGGGCAAAAGCCACCGACCTGGACGGATCCGCACAAGCCGAACAACGTGCCCTACGAGATCACGAAGGCGAACGTCAACAGCCCGTTCACGCCTGAGTGGTAGCCGCCTAGGTCAGACCGGGGCCGTCAGCCTTCCAGGCTGATGGCCTCGGTCGGGCACTGGCGCACGGCCTCCTCGACCGCCGCCAGCTGGCTGTCGTCCGGAGTCTCCTGGAGCAGGATCGCGGTGCCCTTTTCCTCGTCGATGTCGAACACCTCCGGGGCGACCATCACGCAGTTCGCGTAGCCCTGGCATGTGTCCAGGTCGAGCACGACCCGGAAGCTCAAAGAAAGACCCCGAAGTTCTTCGTCCCGATCGAAGCCTGGTCGAGCACCACGCGGCGATACGCGAGGCGGAAACCGTCACCCTCGACGCGCAGCACGTGCTCGCGCTCGCCCGAGATGAGGTCGTGCACGCCGCCGTCGCCCCGGCTGCGGTACATCAGCAGGTAGTCGCGCACGCGCACCTCGCCGCCCTCCTCGGGCTGGATCTCGAAGTTGCTGACGAAGCGGCGGGTGAACGAGGGCGGGTCCTCCGCCCAGGCCACGTCCGTGCCCAGCCGGCGCACGCGCAGCGTCAGCGAGATCTTGTTGTCGTCGAAGAGCCCGATGTCGTCGTTCACGTCCGGCGCCGGCTTCTTCTTCGACACGCGCACGGGGACGTAGTAGGTCGCGTCGTCGGTCCACAGCTCGAGCCACTCCTCGAAGCGCCGGTGATCGAGCAGCCGCGCCTCCGCGACGAGAAAGTCCTGAACGGCGAAGCGGTGATCGACAGAGATCACCGCTCCTCCAGCATCAGCTCCCGCCAGTGGCGGTAGTACGTCCGGCCGGCAGACTCGGAGTACTTGCCGTCGTAGACGTCGCCCGGGCCCGGGAACTCGTCACCCAGCGGCTCGAGGTGGATGCCCATCTCGAAGTGCATCCACACCTCGTCGTCGCGCGGCAGCGCGCTCACGGCGTTCTTCGTCTGGAGCTCCCAGTTCTCGGTGTCGTCCTGGTCGAACATGCCGGACATGCCGAAGGTCTGCACGTAGGTGGCCCGCCCCTTGCGCTTCCACCAGTCGGGTCCCTTCTTCTCGACCAGGTGCCACGACCAGGCCTCGATCTTGTCCGGGCCCATCGGCTGCCAGAGGCGCAGCATCATGCCCGACACCCAGTCGTCGCCGACCTTGATGAAGTTCGGGATCAGGAACGACAGGTTGGGGAAGAGGTTGCCGTGGAAGTTCTTCACGCGGTGGAGCAGCCGCAGCTGGTCGGCGTCCAGGTTGCTCGCGTACTCGTCGTGCAGCTCCTTGGGGAAGTAGGAGCCGTCCTCCTCCGGATGGACCCCGATGCCGAGCCCTGAGCCGTTGCCGGGGTCGACGTGGTAGCCGTCGCGGCCGAAGTCCACGCCCTTCACGAGGTCGAGCTTGGCGAGGAAGGCGTGCGCCGTTGCCGTGTGGTAGGCGTCGCAGGTGAAGTTCTCCGACGGGAACTTCCAGGCGCAGGGGATCACCCATTTCTGCGGGACGCCCACGACCTCCATCTCCGCGCGCCCCACGAGCACGTCGAGGTACCAGGTCATCGGGCCCAGGTACTCCTCGAGCGACGGCCCGTCGAGGTTCCAGGTGGCGAACACGAGGCCCTGGTAGCGCTCGCAGCGTGCCTCGATGAGGTGCAGCGCGTCGCGGTCGAGGCCGCCGGGATAGGCGATGCGCTCGTACGGCGCGCCCACGAGCGTTCCCATGAACTCGCCCGTGCTCGCGTACGCGAAGCCGTGGTACGGGCAGCGCCACATCTTGCCCTGGCCGAAGTCCTCGCAGGCGAGCTTCATGCCGCGGTGCCGGCAGGAGTTGAGGAAGGTGCGGATGATGCCGTCCTCGCCGCGAGCGACGATCACCGACGCCGCGCCCATCGTGCGCTGCACCCAGCTGCCGGGATCCGGGATCTCCGACTCGTGCGCGACGAACAGCCACGAGCGGCCGAACACCCGCTGGAGCTCCAGGGAGTAGACATCCGGATCCGCGTAGATGAACATGGGGATCCGACCCTCGTCGGGCAGGACCGTGTCGCGAATCCGGTCCGTCAGTGAGACGGACGTAGCGGTCTCGTGCCGCATGACAACAGTATACATTCCGAGGGATGGCCCAGAAGGATCAAAGTATCCCGGTACTGGTCACAGGCGGCAGCTCCGGAATCGGCGCCGCGATAGTCGAGGAGTTCCTGCGTCGTGGCGCTCGCGTGCACGCGCTCTCCAGGTCCGGGCGCGCGCCAGACGGCGCTGTGGCGATTGCCTGCGACGTGGGCGACCCGGCCAGCATCGCGGCGGCGTTTGAGGAGATCAGGGAGCGCTGTCCCGAGGGCCTCGCCCATGTGGTCTGCTCCGCCGGCGTGGTGTCCGAGCACCCGATCGAGGAGCTGGTGCCGGACGAGTGGCGCAGGATCGTGGACACGTCGCTCACCGGCACGTATCTCACGATGCATCACGCGGTTCCGCTCATGAAGCTGCACGGCCGGGCGTCCGTCGTCGCGATGTCCTCGGGCTGGGCCAAGCGCGGCTATCCGAAGGGCGCGCACTACGCCGCCGCGAAGGGCGGAATCGAGTCGCTGGTCCGATCGCTCGCGCTCGAGCTCGCGAAGGATGGGATCCGCGTGAACTCGGTGTCGCCGGGGCCGGTGGTCACGCCGATGCTCGACGACCTGCCGGACTTCGACGCCGCGCAACGCGAGGGCATCATCCCGCTCGGGCGTCTCGGCACAGTCGAGGACATCGTCGGCGCCACCTTCTTCCTCCTCGGAGATGAGGCCGACCACATCACCGGCCAGGTGCTGCAGGTGAGCGGCGGGCTCACCGTCTAGACGCCGAGAATTTGCTCCGGCACGGCGGCTCGTGTATACAGTTGCCATTCCCCTGGCCCTGGATTCGCAATGAGCCTCTACCTCGGCTCAGACGACGTGCGCGCGCTCGCGACGCGCGAGGTGCTGATGGACGCGGCGCGCGCCGCGGTGCGTGCCGAGCGCGCGGGCACGGTGATGATGCCGCCGCGGCTCGACGTCGACCTGCCCACCGGCTTCCTTCGCGTGATGCCGGCCGCGATGGGCGACGTGATGGGCGTAAAGGTGATGACGCTCGTGAAGGGGCTCGGCAACCGCTATCTGCTGCTCCTCTACAACCAGCCCACGGGCGACTTGGTGGCGCTTCTCGACGCCTCCGAGATCACGCGCCTGCGCACCGCGGCCACCACGGCACTCGCCGGCGAGATGCTCGCGCCCGGTGGTGTGGCGCAGCTCGGTTTGCTCGGCAGCGGCTTCGAGGCTGAGAGCCACCTCCGGCTGCTGGCGCGGGTGTGGCCGCTCGAGCACGCGACGGTGTACAGCCCGACGCCCGAGCGGCGGCAGTCATTCGCGGCGCGCATGTCCGAGGAGCTGGGCGTGAGCGTGAACGCGGTCGACCGCCCGGAGGACGCGGTCCGCGAAGCGAAGGTTTCAGTGCTCGCCACCAAGGCCACCGTGCCGGTGGTGGACGGGAGTGCGTTCCCGCCGGAAGCGGTAGTGCTCTCAATCGGCTCGACTCGGCCGGACCTGCGAGAGCTCGATCGCAGCGCGCTTGGACGCGCGTGCGCCCTGCTCGTGGACGATGCCCGGCAGGTCCGGCTCGAGTCGGGCGACGTGATCGACGCGCTCGGCTGCGGCGCGCTCACCGACGACCGCATCGTGTCGATGGCGGCTCTCGACGGTGATGCCCAGCGCCCGCGGGCTGACGGCACGCGCGACCTGCTCGCCTTCAAGTCCGCCGGCACCGCGGTGCAGGACCTCGCGCTGGCGGGAAGCCTGCTCGAAGCGGCCCGGGCGGGGGGCAGAGGCCGTGACCTCGGAGAGCTTGCGAGCCTCAAGGCCTTCGCGCCGAGGTCGGCCAACTTCCCGCCCGTGAGCAAGGGCAGCGCATGACGGAGCGCACGCTGCTCGTGGTCGGCGGCGGATCGGGCATCGGCCTGGCGGCGGCACGTCTGGCGGCGAGCGACGGCGCGCGCGTGACGATCGCGGACATCGACCACTCCGCGGCCGCGCGGGCGGAGGAGCTGGGCGCAGCGTTCGTCCAATGCGACGCCACGGACGCCGCCTCCGCCGAGGCCGCCGTGCGCGAGACCGCGAAGCGGCACGGCCGGCTCGATTGCCTCTTCACCACGGTCGGCGGCGCCCACCTGGCGTCGCTCGAGGAGCTCGACCCGGATGCGTGGTCGCGCGAGATCGACTTCAACCTCGGCTCCACGTACAACGTGTGCCGCGCGGCGCTGCCGCTTCTCCAGGAGCAGCGCTCGGGCGCGGTTGTGACCACGAGCAGCGGCTTCGCGGTCATGGCAGGAGTGGACCGGGCCGGCTACACCGCGGCGAAGGCGGGCGTGATCGCGTTCACACGCTCGCTGGCGGCCGCGCTCGCGCCGTACCGGGCGCGCGCCAACTGCATCGCTCCGGGCCCGACGGACACGCCGCGCTTCCGCGAAATGAACGGCGGCGACGCCGGCGTGGAGGAGGTGCGCAAGTCGATGCCGCTGGGCGAGATTCCGACGCCGGAGGACTGCGCCAACGTCGCTCTCTTCCTGCTGTCCGACGCCGCCCGGCAGGTGACGGGCCAGGTGATTCACGTCAACGGCGGCCTCTTGATGCCATGAGCGGACGAGGTAAACGCGCCCTTAACGGACTCCTCGCGCCTTCTTCATTGACACCGGAATCAGAGGTGGATAGGGTCGGGGTGTATACAGTAGACCGCTGCGATCAGCGCTTCGGTGAGGGACTCGTTCGGGTGACTTCAGGGACGGCATGAGGGGCCGTTCCGAAAGGAGAGAAATGCGGAAAGCACGTTGGGTTGCTGGGCTTGTACTGGCCCTGACCGCTGCGCTCGCACTAGCCGCCTGCGGCGGCAAGAGCTCGAGCAGCGGTGGCAGCAGCACGAGTGGCGCCAGCAAGGGGCCGATCACGATTGGCGTGACCAGTGAGAAGACAGGGCCGGCGCCGATTCTCGGCACCGAGTCGATCGGGATCGAGAAGGCCGCCCAATACATCAACCAGCACGGCGGGATCATGGGCCGTCAGGTCAAGCTCGTGGTTCACGACAACGCGGGCGATCCGAGCAAGGCTGTGAGCGATGTCCGCACGTTTGCGTCGCAGGGCATCAAGGTCATGCTCGGCGGGGCGTTCGGTCCCGACTGCGCGGCGGAGGCTCCGGCCACGGCGGCGGCTCAGATCGTCGACTTCTGCGGAAGCACCGATGACCTGCCACAGCCGGATACGCACATGTTCGGCGTCGGCCTCGGCTACACGCCGACGATCATCCAGACCACGAAGCTGATCTCGCAGTACGCGCCGAAGAAGGCGGCCGTGTTCGCCGACAAGGACAAGTCGGGCGACGACTCCGCCACCATCGGCCCCGCCGACCTGAAGAAGCTCGGCGTGACACCGGTGGTCATCCGCACCGACCCGACGGCCGCCTCGTTCAAGCCCGCCATCCAGCAGGCAATGTCGAAGGGCGTCCAGGCCATGTGGTTCACCGAGTGCACCCCGGCCGCGATCTCCGCCGTCGGCGAGGCCGAGCAGCTCGGCTTCAAGGGCAAGCTCATGCTCGAGAACTGCCTGGCGTCCCTGGACGTGGCCAAGGCGGTGAAGGGCCTCGCGGCCAACAAGCAGGTGCTGGTGCAGTCGCCCGAGCTGCTGCTGCCTGGCACGTCATCCAACCCGCAACGCGCCAAGGCGATCGCGCTTTACAAGCAGGTCGTCGGCAAGCCCGACACCGTCGTCGGCGCCGGCTGGGATTCGATGTGGATGGCGAAGGCGGCGATCGAGAAGGCGGGCACGCTCGATACCAACAAGCTCGTGCAGACCCTTGAGAACAACTTCACGTTCACGGGCGTCTGGCACGGAGGCACGATGACCGCGCAGGATCACCGCGGTGCCCAGCCTCAGGGCTACGTGGTGCCGACGTACTTCACCAAGCAAGGGACCATCGCGCGTCTCTAATGAATCAAGGCGGGCCGCACACGCTGGCAGGCACGCCCGAGGTTGACGCACCGGCGGGCGCCGCACTCGACACGGGAGTCGAGGCGGCGCCCGCCCGGCGCATTCCGGTGGCCGGGCTCGTACGGACGGCTGCCGTCGTCGTCTTCGTCTACTTCGCCTGGTACCAGTCGTTCGACTTCATCAGCCTGCTCAGCCTCGCCGCGATATGGGGCCTGGCCACAGTCGGGCTGGGGCTGGTGCTCGGCGCGGCGGGGCAGATCTCGCTGTGCCAGGCGTCGTTCGTTCTGGTCGGCGCGTACTTCTACGGCACGATGGCCAAGCAGTGGTCGGGGCCGACGCTCCTGGCCCTGCTGTTCGCGTGCGTGGGCGGCGCGGCCCTGGCGCTGATCACCTCGCCGGTACTGCGTGCGCGCGGCTACTACCTGGCGATAGCCACGATGGCGGTGAGCCTGCTCACCGACCGCGTGGTCACCACCGAGTCGTGGATCCCGGGGCGTAACACCGGCCTGATCGGCGTCCCGCCGCTGAAGATCGCCGGGATGCAGATCAACACCAACGGCCGCTACCTCCTGGTGGCGGCGGTCTTGCTCGTGATCGTCATCGCGCTGCTCCATCAGCGCTACGGCCGCGGCCACATGCGGCGCGCGATCCAGGCGCTGCATCACGACGAGCAGCTGCTTGCCGGGTTCGGCGGCAACTCCGCGGCGCTCAAGCGGCAGGTGTTCATCGTCGGCGGCCTTCTGGCCGGCCTGGCCGGCGGCCTCTACGCCGGCGACTTCGGATACGTGAGCGACAACGGCTTCGGCCTGCAGGAGTCCTTCGCGCTGGCGCTCGCGGTGTTCATCGGAGGCAACGGCCGCTTCCTCGGCGCTGTGCTCGGCGCCTTCGTGTACGAGGCCAGCTTCACGATCCTCGGCAACAGCCTGTCCGACTACCGCTTCGCCTTCCTCGGCGCGGTCGTGGTCCTCACGGTCCACTTCTTCCCGCGCGGGCTGATGCCGAGCAGGCAGGACTTCAAGGGCTGGATCCCCGATCTCAAGCGGCACCGCAGGCTTCCCGCAGCGGACCGCGAGCACCACGAGCTCGACGCGGTGGAGCCGCTGTCGGTGTCGCTCAGCGGTCTGACGAAGCGCTACGCGGCGCTCACCGCGGTGGACGGCGTGACGCTGAAGGTGCGGCCCGGGTCGCTCACCGCGCTGATCGGCCCGAACGGCGCGGGCAAGACCACGATGCTCGACATGATCGCCGCCGACCAGTGGGCGAGCTCCGGCAACATCGAGCTCGACGGCGAGGACGTGACGACGAAGAGCCGCGTGAAGCGCGCGCGGCTCGGAATCGCCCGGACCTATCAGCGGCTGCGCCTCGTACCGAGCCTGAACGTGCTGGACAACGTGCTGATCGGCGTGGACCAGGCCGCTCGCGGCGCCGGCCGTGTGAAGGAGCAGGAGCGCCAGGCGCGCGCCGAGGCTGCGCTCGTGGACGTCGGCCTGCTCGACTGCCACGACGCGAACGTCGAGACGCTCACCTTCGGCCAGCGGCGGCTCGTGGAGATGGCGCGCGCGATCAGCAGCCGCCCGCGGCTCGTGCTGCTCGACGAGCCGTCGTCGGGGCTCAACGATGCCGAGACCCAGGACTTCGCGCAGGTGATTCGCCGGCTCCACAGCACCGGCTGCACGATCATCCTCGTGGAGCACAACCTGCCCTTCGTGCGCTCGCTCGCCGAGGACGTGATCGCGCTCGACCGGGGCAAGCTGCTCGCGCACGGCAGCACCGAAGAGGTGTTCGCGTCGGCAGACTTCCAGCGCTCCTACGTTGGCGCGGCGGAGCCGGCATGAGCGAGACTGCGGCAATGAACGGCTCGGCTCCCGAGGCCGCACCCGCCGCGTCGGGTGGCGGGCTCGAGATCGAGGGGCTGGTGGCCGGCTATGGCGAGCTCACGGTCCTTCGCCAGGTGAGCTTCTCCGTGAATCCCGGAGAGCTGCTCGTGCTTGCCGGTCCGAACGGCGCTGGCAAGAGCACGCTGCTCGCGACGATCATGGGGACCGTGCGGCCGTCCGCCGGCAGCGTGCGGCTGCATGGCGAAGAGCTGGTGGGCAAGCGTGTGTGGGAGCGGACGCAGCTCGGACTCGGCCTCGTGCCGGAGGGTCGCGGGCTCTTCCCGTCGCTCACGGTGTGGGAGAACCTGCGCGTGGCCGCGAAGGCGGCGCGGTTGTCCGGCGATGACGCCGAGGCGGGAATCGAGCGCGCGGTGGCGGCGTTCCCCGTCATCGGTGAGCGCATGAGTCAGAAGGTGGCGTCGCTGTCGGGTGGAGAGCAGCAGATGGTCGCCGTGGGCCGCGCGCTGCTCACCGACCCCAAGGTGATGCTTCTCGACGAGCCGTCGATGGGCCTCGCTCCGATCATCTGGCGCCAGGTGCTCGGCACCGCCCGCAAGCTGGCGGATGAGGGGCGCATAGTCGTGCTCGTGGAGCAGCGCGTGATGGAGGCGCTCGAGCCGGCCGACCGCTGCATAGTCATGCAGCAGGGTCGCGTGGTGCGCGACGGGCCCGCGGACAGCGGCACGGTGAACCTGCCCGAGCTGGCCAGCTCGTACTTCGACCCGGGGGCGCAGCGATGATCGACTTCCTTCAGACCACCGAGGGCATCATCACGGCGGCGTCGGTCTACCTGCTGGTGGGGCTGAGCTGGAACCTCGTGTTCAACGCCTGCGGCTACCTCAACCTCGCGCTCGGCCAGTACTACATCCTCGGCGCGATCTTCTCGTACAAGCTCGAGTCGTCCTGGGGCATCCATTCGCCGTTCCTCCTCGCACCGATGATCGCGATCTCGGTGGGCTTCCTCGGCTTCGTCTCCGAGCGCTTCCTCCTCAGGCCGTTGAAGGACCGCGGCCTGTCGCCGCTGATCGTGACGATCGGGATCAACCTCATGCTGCTGCAGCTCGCCAAGTCGCTGAGCCCCGGGCTCGTGATCCGCCCGGACAACTTCGTCAACGGCGAGATCTCGCCCGGCGGAGTGCACATCGCCTACCAAGAGCTGATCGTGTGGGGCACGGCAATCGTGCTGACGATGGCGCTCTTCCTCTTCTTCAAGCGCACGGATCTCGGCCGCAGCATGCGTGCGAGCGTGGACAACAGGCGGGCCGCGGACACGCTCGGCCTGAAGGTGGCGACCTATGCCACGGTGGCATTCACGGTGAGTGCGGCCATCGCCGCCATCGCCGCGTTCGTGGTCGCGCCCACGCAGGGCAGCGCGTACAACAGCGGCGACCTGATCGCGATCAAGGCCTTCATGGCGGTCTCGATCGTCGGCATCGGCCGCAACGGCGGCGCCGTTTTCGGCGCGCTGCTCGTCGCGAGTGCGCAGGGCTACATCGCCCGCTACGTGAACGCCGACGTGAGCGACATCATCGTCCTGATCGGCTTCCTCATCGTTCTCTACGTCTACGTCGTGCGCAGCGCCGGCGACACGCTGCTGCCGCGCTGGCTTCGAGTGCGCAAACCGTCCACGGCCGTCGAGGCCACCTGAGACCAAGGAGCGCTGGATGACGATCACGCCGTACGCCGGTTCCCCCTACAGCTACCTGGACACGCCCACCGCGGCGCCGCTCGGCATCGTCGAGCTGATGCCGGGGGTGCGCAACCTGCTCGAGTACGCGCAGCTCCAGGCTGGCGAGAAGGTGCTGCTTTTGACCGAGCACACGGTGGACCCGGTGGTGATCCAGGCGATCGCGGCGGGCGCCGCGTACCGCGGCGCGGACGTTCACATCCTGTCGGTGGCGCCGTTCAGCCCGGGCGGCTGGGATCAGTCGAATCCTTCGTCGATTCCGCCCGCGGCGCACAGCGAGGCCGATGTCGTGATCACCTGCGTGTGGTGGGCCGAGGTGCACACCGAGACGATGTTCTTCTCGGTGGTGGGGCAGAAGCAGAAGAAGTTCGTGTCGCTGCACATGGCCGCGACCGCGAGCGCGCTCGCCACCGGCGCGCGCTGGCCCGTGGAGATCTACTACACCGTGCTGCGCAAGGCGCACGCCCTTCTCGGAGGCGGCGATCTGCACGTGACCACGCCGTCCGGCACGGACATCACGTTCCGCGGCATCGAGCTGACGCCGGACAACGGGCCGCTCGAGCCGGGCGGCTGGCGCCCGTTCCCCTACGGCGGAGCGAACTTCTACCCGCGCGACACCGAGGGCGTGTTCGTGGTGGACGACTCGACGGTCACCGGAGTGCCGGAGGAGCCGTGCCGCGTCTATTTGGAGGGCAGCGTGGTCACGCGCATGGAGGGCGGGCGCGCGGCAGCGCAGATTCGCTCGTTCGGGCCGGGCGGTTACTACATGCGCCATGCGCTGCTGGGGCTGAACCCGAAGGTGCGGATCGCAGGCGGCACGCAGTTCGAGCGCGAGAAGCACGCGGGCGCCTTCTATCTGGGGATCGACGGCTTGACGGATGGCAAGGCCGATCCCTCGCAGCCCGGCTACGCGCACGTGGACTGCCAGATGGACCGGCCCACGATCACCGTCGGGGGCGAGTTGATCGTCGAGCACGGCAACCTGCTTCTGCTTGACGACCCGGAGGTGCGTGAGGTGGCGTCGCGCTTCGGGCCGCCGGAGATCCTGCTCGACGCGAACCCGCAGCTGATCCTGCCGCGCCGCTACACGGGGCTCGGCGCCTGAGCATGGGCGACCCGACGGTCTCGGGGGTGGAAGGCCGCAAGGCCGAGCACCTGGAGCTGTCGGTGAACGAGCCGGTGGAGGGCGCGTCCGGGCCGGGCTGGGCGGACATCGAGCTCGTGCACGAGGCGCTGCCGGAGGTGGACCTCGAGGAGGTGGACCTCGGCGTCGAGCTGCTCGGCCGGAGGCTGCGCGCGCCGGTGATGATCGCGGCGATGACCGGCGGCCACGAGGGCGCGCTCGAGGTGAACGGGGCGCTGGCGCGCGCGGCATCGCGGCACGGGCTGGCGATCGGCGTGGGAAGCCAGCGCGCGGCGCTGCAGGATCCTGAGCTGGCGCACACCTACGCGGTGGTGCGGGAGACCGCGCCCGACGCGTTCGTGGTGGGCAACCTCGGTGCTGCCCAGCTGATAGATCAGGGCGCAGGCCGGCAGCTCGGGCTCGCCGACGCGCGCGCCGCGGTGGAAATGGTGCGCGCCGACGCTCTCGCCATCCACCTCAACTTCCTCGAGGAGAGCGTGCAGCCGGAGGGCGACCGCCGCACGCGCGGCATCGCGAATGCGATCGAGACTCTTGCGGAACGGCTCGCCGTGCCGGTGATCGCCAAGGAGACGGGCGCGGGCATGACGCGCGCGACGGCGTCGCGGCTGCGCGACCTCGGCGTGTCGGCCCTGGACGTTGGCGGCTCGGGCGGGACGAACTTCGCGATCATCGAGCGTATGAGGGCGGAGCGCCAGGGCGACGATCGCGGGATTCGTCTCGGCCGCTCGCTCGCCGAGTGGGGCATCCCGACGGCGGTGTCCGTCGCGGGCGCGTCGGGCGTTGGGGTGCCCGTGATCGCCACCGGCGGCGTGCGCAGCGGCCTCGACGCAGCGAAGGCGTTCGCGCTCGGCGCCACGATGGTGGGCGTTGCGCGGCCGCTTCTTCAGGCGGCACTCGAGGGCGACGACGCGCTCGACCGCTGGATCGAGAACTTCCTCGAAGAGCTCCGCACCGTCGTGATGCTCGCCGGCTGCGCGCGTCCCGCCGAGCTGCGCGTGCGCCCACGCGTGATCCACGGACGCACGCGCGACTGGCTGGACCAGCTCGGCTACGCGTGAGCCGTCAGCTCGAACCCGTCGTACCGGCCGCGTTGCGGGAGCTGCTCGACTCCGACGATCTGGCGGCGGCCGAGGGCTTCACGCTGCTGCTCGTGAGCGTGACGGCCGACGGCTGGCCGCACATGGCGATGGTGAGCGTTGGCGAGGTGGTTGTCGCGGGCGACGACTCGCTGCGCCTCGCGCTCTGGCCCGGCAGCACCGCCACGCGCAACCTCACACCGTCGGGTAACGCCACCCTGGCCGCGGTGGCGGACGGCACGAGCTACTCGCTCCGGCTTGCGGTTACGCGCGCGGGCGAGGTGGAGACGCCGCTGGCCGGGCAGCTCGCGCGCTTCGAGGCACGTGTGGAGGGCGCGAGCGCGGACGAGGCGCCGTACGCAGTCCTCGAGTCCGGTGTCCAGTTCCGGCTGAAGGATCCGCCGAGCGTGCTGGCGCGATGGGCCGAGCTGCGGCAGGCTCTGCGTGATGGCAACTGAGCGGGTAGTCGTCGCGATCAGCGGGGCGAGCGGACCGATCTACGGCGTCCGCCTGCTCGAGGCGCTGCGCGAGCACACCGACTTCGAGCTGCACCTCATCCTCAGCAAGGGGGCGGCGGCAACGATCGAGTACGAGCTCGAGCGTACGCCCGCGTCCGTGAGCGAGTTGGCGCACGTCGTACACGACGAGCGCAACCTCGCGGCCTCGCTCGCAAGCGGCACCTTCATCACACGCGGAATGATCGTCGCGCCCTGCAGCGTGAAGACGCTGAGCGGCATCGCCACCAGCTTCAACGACAACCTGATCGTCCGAGCCGCCGACGTCTGCCTGAAGGAGCGCCGCCCACTCGTCCTCGTCGTAAGAGAGACCCCGCTGCACGCAGGCCATCTGAGGCTGATGCAGCAGGTGACGGAAGCCGGAGCAGTGGTCCTGCCGCCAGTCCCAGGCTTCTACACGAAGCCGAAGACCATCGAGGAGCTGGTGGACCACACCGTGATGAAGGCTCTTGACCAGCTGGGCGTCCACTTGGATCTGGTGCCCAGGTGGAAGGGCCTCTGACCTCTGACCTCTGACCTTGCCGAACGCCAGATGTATACAGTAGCCTTTACTTCACGCTTGGCCCGACCATCCGAGGAGTTCGCATGACCGTAAGTCCCGCCGCGCCCACCACGCGGCTGCGCAACGGCGACGCGCTCGAGGACATCGTCCGCCCGCAGGACGGGCTGA